>JAUHXL010000133.1 GCA_030426945.1 bacterium | reverse complement strand
GCCCCTGCGACTTCGACGACTGCGCCGACTTCGCGCGCGGCGGCCGCAGCGGCGGCGTGCCCGACGCCTGGGTCGGCGACGCGCTGCGCTGGTCGGTCGTCGTCCACAACCGCGGCGACGGCGCCACCCGCGCCGAGTCGCCCGAGGACGCCGCCATCACCCTCCGCTACCGCGTGCCCGACGGCCTCACGCCCACCCGCTACCTGATCGAGACCGACCACCCGGCCGGTGACCGCGCGACCTGGCAGCGCAACGACGCGATGGAGAACCCCGCCAACCCCGCCGAGGACGCGCCACCCGCCGAGGGGACGCTGCGCCTCAACGGTTACAGCGCCGGCGAGGCCAAGCGCGTCACCTTCTGGCTGCGCGCGGATCGCGCCACGGTGGCCGAGGGCACGCGCCACCTGCGCGCCTGGGTGAACCACGTCCGGGGCTACTACGGCGAGAAGGAAGGGTGGGACGACGGGATCGAGGTCAACGACGGCCAGACCTTCAACGGCGGTGACCTGCGCGTCGAGCGTCGCCTCGACGTCTACGATCCCACCCACTTCGCCTTCGACGCCGACGATCCGGGCCTGCTCGAGGGCTGGCGGTCGTGCGCGCCGGACGCCGTTGGGGGCCTGCGCGTCGAGGACGGCGCGCTGGTGATCGACGTCGTCGGCGCGGCGCCCTGCGTCGAGAGCCCGCCGGTGCGCGTCCCTCTCGCGGCGTGGCCCGGGCTGCGCATCACGCTGGGCGACGCCGACACCGGCGCGGGCCGCGTGGCCTGGCAGCTCGACGGCGAGGTCGGGGTCGACGACGGGCGGGGGCTGGACTTCGATCGCGCCTCGCCGGCGGTGCACCTGGGTCCGGGCTGGGGCGGCACGTTGGCGCGGCTGCGGGTCTGGCCGCTGGGCGCCGACGGCGCGGCGGGCGAGACGGCGCGCCTCGACGACGTCCGCCTGGATCCTCAGGTCCCCGCGGCGCCGCCCCCGCCGCCGCCTGCCCCCGACGCGGGCGCCCCGGACGGCCCGGACGGTCCGGGTGGTCCCCCCGATCCCGGCCTCGGCGCTGGCGGCGCCCGCCCCGTCCCGTACGACGCGGGCCTGGCGGGCGCCGGCGGCGCGGTGCGCCCGCGCGGTGGCGACGCGGGTGACGTCGAGTCCGGGGGCGCCGACGGCGTGAAGGCCGAGGGCGGCTGCGCCGCGGCGCCCGGCCGCGCGCCGCTGCCGTGGGCGCTGCTCTTGCTCGTCGGCGCCCTGCGCCGCCGGCGCGCGCGCCCGCCGGCCGTCGCGGCGCGGTCGCCCGACCCCGGCTGAGCCACGCGGGAGCCGCCCGAGAGGCCCGGCTCCGCGACACCTCGTTGCAGGACGCCGCGCGTCCCGCTAGATCATCCGCCCGTTTCGCACGACCGGAGGCGCCCGTGGGACGCATCTTCGAGACCCGCAAGGCCACCATGTTCGCCCGCTGGGACCGCATGGCCAAGGCCTTCACCCGCATCGGCAAGGACATCAACATCGCCGTCAAGGCGGGGGGTCCGAGCCCGGAGAACAACCCGGCGCTGCGCCGCGTGATCCAGAACGCGCGCGCCGTGAACATGCCCAAGGACAAGGTCGAGGCCGCGATCAAGCGCGCGGCCGGGCAGGGCGCCGAGGACTACGAGGAGGTCATCTTCGAGGGCTACGCGCCGCACGGCGTGCCGATCCTGGTCGAGACCGCCACCGACAACAACACGCGCACCGTGGCCAACGTGCGCATGCACTTCAAGAAGGGCGGCGGCAACCTCGGCACGAACGGCAGCGTGTCGTACCTGTTCGAGCGCATGGGCGTCTTCCGCCTGAACCCGGAAGGGCTCGATCCCGACGAGCTGGAGCTCGAGCTCATCGACCACGGCCTCGCGGAGCTGGGCGACGCGGTCAGCGACGAGGGCGAGGCGCAGCTGATCCTGCGCTGCGCGTTCTCGGACTTCGGCACCCTGCAGCAAGGCATCGAGGCGCGCGGCATCACGCCCATCTCGTCGGAGCTGGAGTACATCCCGACGACCACGGTCGAGCTGCCCGAGGATCAGGCGACCGAGGTGCTGAAGCTGGTCGACCGGCTCGAGCAGGACGACGACGTCCAGCGGGTGTTCCACAACCTGGCGTAGGCACCGTCGCCCGACGCCGCGATCCCTTCGGCCCCGCTCAGCCCGGCGCCTCGGTCGGGGGCGGCGCCCCGCGCAGGCGCGCCTCGAACGCGGCGCGGGCGGCGGGCGGCAGGTCCGGCTCGGTGGCCAGCACCTCGCTGAGCCACTCGGCGTCGGCGGCGGCCAGGGGCAGCCCGGCGAGGGGCCCGCTGCCCACGCACAGCTCGCCGGTCATGCGATCCGGATACAGCCACCAGCCCCAGCGCCGACGCTCCTCGGCCAGCAGCGGCAGCAGCCGGCGCTGCTCGGCGAAGGCCGCCTGCACCGTGGGCGGCACGACCCCGTCGTTGATCATCGCGAACAGCAGGAAGCCCGTCGCCGCCGAGTCCGCCGCGGCCGCGTGCGCGTCCTCGAGCGCGATGCCGTACCACGCGCACAGGTCGGCCAGCCGCCGCCGGCGCCGGTCGCGGTGGTACCAGCGCGCGAAGATCATCAGATCCAGCACCTGATCCGGCCCGACGCGCTCCGCCCGGCCGGCCCGCGCGAGCTCGGCGTTCAGCAGCGGTACGTCGAAGCGCCGCGCGTTGTAGCCGACCAGCACGCCGCCGTCGGCCTGCAGGTGCCCCAGCAGGCGCGGCGCCAGATCGGCCATCGTCGGCTGCCCGGCCACGTCCGCGTCCCCGATGCCGTGGATCGCCGTCGCGTCGGGCGGGATGGGCACGCCGGGATCCACGCGCGCGCGGCGCCACTCCGAGGGCCGCCCCCCCAGGAACACTGCCGTGCCAATCTCGATGATCCGGTCCACCGTCGGATCGGTCCCCGTCGTCTCGAGGTCGAGCACCACGACGCGGCGGGCAGTGAACGGTGGGTCGGCGACCATGGTTCGAAGGTAGGCCGACGCAGCCGTCGATGCCAGCGCCGCGATGCGTGCCACGCCCGCGCGCCTGGGCTAAGATGGCGCGCCAACTCAGCGGAGTCCTCATGAAGATCGACGTCGTCACCCACTGCCCGTTCCCGCTCGCGGACGTCTTCGAGGCCATGCGCGACCAGCTGCCCGCGCTGGCCGAGTACATGCCCAACATCGCCAGCATCGAGGTCAAGTCGCGCGAAGAGCTCGGCGACGGCGAGGTGAAGCTGGTCAACCGGTGGCAGGCGGCGCAGACCGAGGTGCCGGCCGCCGCGCGCCCGTTCGTGAAGCCGGAGCAGCTCTACTGGCTCGACCACGCCCACTGGATGCCCGGCCAGATGCGCTGCGACTGGCGCCTCGAGATGGCCTTCATGACCGAGCGCATCGACTGCCGCGGCTCGACCACCTACCACGAGGTGAAGGACGGCGGCACCGAGACGCGCATCGTCGGCGAGCTGAAGCTCGACCTGAAGGGCCTCGTGCCGCGGCTGATGGTCAACAAGGTCACCGGCATGGTCGAGGACTTCGTGGGCCGCATGATCCAGCCCAACTTCCAGAAGACCACCGACGCCCTGACCGCCTACCTCGAGTCGCAGAAGGCGTGACGCGCCCCCTCGCGCTCGTCCTGTTGGCGGTCGCCTTCGGGGCTCTGCCGGCCTGCCCGCCCCTCGAGGAGGATCCGCCCGACGCTGGCCCGGTCGGCGACGGCGGCGCGCCCCCCGAGCCGCAGGGTCCGCTCGACAAGGCCCTCGCCCTGACCGTGTGCCGCGGCGGCGGCGGCGCGCCGGACGTCTCGGGCACCTGGGCCTTCCTGCTCGAGACGGCGGCGGCCATCGAGGTCGACGGTCGCGCGCCCCAGGCCGAGGTCGTGGCCCGCGTCGGCGTCGCCCAGCTCTGCCAGCAGGTGCAGCAGGTGCAGGGGCGCTTCCTGGTCTGTGATCTGGCCCAGTCGCCCGTGCTCGATCGCAGCAACACCTGCGCCGCCCAGCGCCCTTCACGCGACCTCGTCGAGGCGCTGCCCGTCGTCGAGGTCGCCGGCGCGGTCGACCGCCTCGGGCCGGCCGCTACCCTCTTCTTCCCCGGCTGGCGCGAGTCGTGGGGTCTGCGCGCGGGGCACCGCATCGAAGACGGCGCGACGTCGGTCATCGACGCACTCGTCGTCGACGAGGACGCCGACGGCGATCCCGGCGTCACCCTGCGCGGCGACGGCGACGTGCCCACCGTCACCTGGGCCGTGCGCCAGACGCGGGCCGATCTGTCGGTCGCGGTCGACTTCCGCCGCCTGCAGGGCTTCACCCGCGCGGCGACCACCGAGGTCATCGTGGGCGGCCCTGCGGCCCGGGTCCTCGCGGGCCGCACGCGCGAGGTCGCCGACGGCGCGCTGATGATGGTGCGGGTGGACGGCGCCGGGGGCACCGCCGAGGCCGACGTGAACGGCGACGGGGTGATCACCTGCGCCGAGCTCGAGCGAGTGCGCGCCGTGCTGCCCGCGCCTTCGGCGGTCGGCTGTCGCTGAGCCGACGGGCGCGCGGGCGGCACCGGCCCGCACCCCAACCTGCGTCTAAGTCTGGCGGGCCAGCGCCTCGAACTCCGACGCGTCGTGCGCGCAGAACACGGTCACCTCGGCGCCGTGCTCGGTCACCAGCGTCCGCAGGCGCGCCTGGTTGGCGTGTCGCGGCCCCGCGTCGCGCTGCACCAGCGACTGGAACGCCCGCAGACCCGGTGGACACTGGGCGGGATCGTGCTTCTCGCTGGCGTGGAAGTAGGCGTCGCCGCAGTGCAGCAGCCAGCCCGCGCCGGTGTCCACCGCCACGCCGGTGTGGCCGGCCGAGTGGCCCCGCAGGGGCACGAGCAGCACCTCGGGGGGCAGCCCATCAAGCCCCCGCACCGCCTCGAAGCCGAACCAGCGCTCGCCCTCCTCGGCGTACAGCTTCCACAGGGGGCCGTGCGCCCACTGCTCGGCGTGATAGCGCACGTTCCGCTCGAACCAGGTGCCATCGAAGGCCGCCGCGTGCTCGTCCTTCAGCAGGTGGACCGTCGCGTTCGGGAAGTCGCCCAGCCCGCCGGCGTGGTCGAGGTCGAGGTGGGTGACGATGATGTGGCGCACGTCGGCGGCTCGGAAGCCCAGCGCCTCGATCTGCGCGATGGCCGTCTCGCGCCGATCGAAGTCCGGCGTCAGCACGAAGTGCATCATCGCGCCGAGGCGGCGCCGGGGATCGGCGATGTCGTCGGTGCCGAACCCCGTGTCGACCAGCACCAGCCCCTCGTGCGTCTCGATCAGCAGGCAGTGACACACCATGTGCTGGTGCTGGGCGGGCGCGCCGCGGAACAGCCAACGGCTGAAGCGTGGACAGAGGGTGGCACAGTTCAGATGGTGGACTCGCATGGGCGGCAGCATGGCTGATTCGCGCGGTCAGGTGAAGACAGCCGATGGATCGCCGGGCATCATGGCGGCCGTGCGCGCCCTCTCCACCGCCCTCGCGCTGCTCGGCCTGCTGCCGGGCTGCGGCTATCTGGTCGACCTCGACGCGCCGGCGCGGGTCATCGTGACGCCGCCGGACGCGGACGCGGGCGCCGATCCGCCCGGCGACGGATCGGCCGCCGACGCGGCGCCGGTGCCCGACGCGGCGTCGCCCGACGCGGCGTCGCCCGACGCCGCGGGCCCGGACGGCGCGGCCGCCTGTGCCGATCCCGACGGGGACGGCCATGGCCCGGGCTGCGCGTCGTCCCTCGACTGCGCGCCGCTCGACCGCAGCCGCCACCCGGGCGCCGCCGAGCGCTGCGATGGCCTCGACGACGACTGCGATGGCCGCGCCGACGAGGACTTCGCGGGCAAGGGCGAGGCCTGCGCCGTCGGCGACGGGGCGTGCCGCGGTCGCGGGCTGTTCGTCTGCTCGCCCGACGGGCGCGGGCTGCGCTGCGACGCCGCGGCCGGCGCGGGCGCGCCGGAGGTATGCGACGAGGTCGACAGCGACTGCGACGGCCGCGTGGACGAGGGGGTGCCCAACTGCTGCGCGCCCGGCGACCGCCGACCGTGCGGCTCGGACGTGGGCGCCTGTCGCGTCGGCGAGCAGATCTGCAGCCCGGATCGCGCCTGGGAGGGTTGCACCGCGGTCGGCCCCGAGGCGGAGCGCTGCAACGGCGAAGACGACGACTGCGACGGGCAGCCGGACGAGGGGCTGCTCAACGCCTGCGGGACCTGCGGCCCGCCGCCGGCCGAGCGCTGCGGGGGCGGCGACGAGGACTGCGACGGGCGCGTCGACGAGGGGCTGCTCAACGCCTGCGGTGGCTGTGGCCCGGCGCCGGTCGAGCAGTGCGACGGGGGCGACGACGATTGCGACGGCGAGGTCGACGAGGGCGTCCTCAACGCGTGTGGCGCCTGCGGCCCGGTGCCCGAGGAGACCTGCGACGACCGCGACGAGGATTGCGACGGGCGCGTCGACGAGGGCGTCCGGAACGCGTGCGGGGCCTGCGGGCCGCCGCCGCTCGAGCGATGCGATGGCGTCGACGAGGACTGCGACGGGCAGGTCGACGAGGAGCCCTGCACCCTCTTCTTCCTGGCCGAGGGCAGCGACGCCTGGGTCGGCTGGCCGCCGCTGCCCGACGGCCCCGAGGCCGTCGGTGAGATGGTGCAGGAGGCGGTCGCCATCACCGAGACCGACGAGCTGTGGGCCTTCACCGCCGATGGCGTCTTCGTCTTCGACCTCGAGGGGTTCCGGTGGCGCGAGCGCTTCGACCGCGACGCGCTGCTGCCGCAGGTCGCGGGACGCCCCCTGCAGGGGGCCTACGTGCTGCCGGCCTGGTGGCGACAGCAGTTCCAGCCGATGGCGCAGGGCATCGAGCTGACGGTGCAGGTGGACGGGCAGTCCTTCGTGCACAGCGCCGATCCGGTCGCGCGCACCGCGGCCTTCGAGCAGGCGGTGCCGCTCGACGACGCCGCGTGGCAGGCGCCCGACGCGCCCGCGCCGGGGGACGTGATCGGCGTCCTGAGCGACCTGCGCAACGCCAGCGGTCACTGGCCGGGCGCACCCTCCGACCTGTGCGGACGCGGGGGCGACACGGCGTCCACGGTGCTCGGCGTCGTGACGGGCCAGGCGGCCCACGGGCTCGAGGCGGGCCACTGCTTCGCGTTCCTGCCGCCCGTGCCCATCGGAGCGTTCGCGCCGCTCACCTCGCCGCGCGCCCCGGCGCCGGGGCGCGTCCGCGGCTGGGCCCACCTCGACGCGGTCGACGGCGGCGGCCACACCGGCCTCTACCTGTTCGCGGCGCCCTGAGCCGCGCCCCTCCGCAGCACCGCCACGCAGGGCGGCGGGCCCAGCGCGCCGCCCGCGGGCGGTAGCACCCGATGCGCCACCAGCTCGAGGCCCGCCGCGGCGCCCAGCGCGCGCAGGGTGTCGGCCGAGAAGCCGAGGTGCACGTGCCCCATCGTCTGCCGGTACTCGGCGCGGTCGTGCTCGTCGATGTCGAGCACGACCCAGCGACCGCCCGGAGCCAGCGCGCGGGCCACCTCGGCGAAGACGGGCGGCAGATCGACCACGTGGTGCAGCACCAGCATCGTCAGCGCGGCGCCCAGCTCGCCGTCGGCCAGGGGCAGCGCGGCCAGCTCGCCGCGGCGCAGATCCACGTTGTCCAGATCGGCCAGCCGGTCCGCCGCGGCGTCGAGCATCGCCTGCTCGCGGTCGACGCCGATGGCGCGACCCACGGCCGGCGCGAGCCAGGCCAGCGCCTCGCCGGTGCCGCAGCCCAGATCGGCCACCACCAGATCCGGCGGCAGCAGGGCCAGCAGGGCCGCGGTGACGCAGTCGTCGCCGAACAGCTGCCGCCGCAGCGCATCCCAGCCGCCGCCCACGCGCTCGAAGAAGGTGGCCGAGTCGACCATGCGCAGGGCCAGCACCGTCGCCAGCCGCTGCTGATCCTCGGGATACGCGTCCGCCACCTCGTCGCGCACCACGCGCCACAGCGCCAGCGCGCCGGCGTCCAGGGCGCCCATGCGGAAGAAGCTGGCCGTGCCCACCGCGCGCCGGTCGATCCACCCGCGGGCGTGCAGCTGCTTCAGGTGGCGGCTGACCGTCGACTGCGGAAGCTGCACCACGCGCACCAGCTCGCCCACCGTCAGCTCCTCGCCCTCGAGCAGCGCCAGCAGCCGCACGCGGGTGGGCTCGGCCAGGGCGCTCAGGCGGTCGTAGATCTCGGGCTCCATGGGCGTTCACGCATCCGTCGCTTGCCTTTCATTCGTTTACCCGCATAATCGGATGAACTCAACCAGGAGGACGCTGCCGATGCACGCCGCCACCCAGACCGACTCCGCCCCCTTCCTCGACACCGGGCTGCCGCTCTTCGCCGGCGTGGCCCACAAGGTCGCCGACCTGTCGCCCGCGACGGTCACCTTCGGCCGCAAGGAGCTCGAGCTCGCCCTCGTCGAGATGCCCGGCCTCGCCGCGCTCCGCGAGGAGTTCGGCGCCGCTCAGCCGCTGAAGGGCGCCAAGATCATGGGCTCGCTGCACATGACCATCCAGACGGGCGTGCTCATCGAGACGCTCGTGGCCCTCGGCGCCGAGGTCCAGTGGGTGTCGTGCAACATCTTCAGCACCCAGGATCACGCGGCCGCGGCCGTCGTCGCCGGCCCCGAGGGCAGCGCGGCGAAGCCCGCCGGCGTGCCGGTCTACGCTTGGAAGGGCGAGACGCTGGCCGAGTACTGGTGGTGCACCCTGCAGGCCCTCGTGTGGCCGGACGGCAGCGGGCCCAACCTCATCCTCGACGACGGCGGCGACGCCACGCTGCTGGTGCACCTCGGCCGCGAGTACGAGGTGTCGGGCACCATCCCCGAGCCGTCGACCGCCGACAGCGACGAGTTCAAGATCGTCCTGAGCATCCTGCACGCCGTGCGCAAGGAGAAGGGCGACCGCTTCTGGCACGCGCTCGCGGCGCCCATCCGCGGCGTCAGCGAGGAGACCACCACCGGCGTCCACCGCCTGTACGAGCGCGTCGAGGCCGGCACCCTGCTGTTCCCGGCCATCAACGTGAACGACAGCGTCACCAAGTCGAAGTTCGACAACGTCTACGGCTGCCGCCACTCGCTGGTCGACGCCATCATGCGCGCCACCGACGTGATGATCGCCGGCAAGCGGGCGCTGGTGCTCGGCTTCGGCGACGTGGGCAAGGGCTCGGTGCAGTCGCTGCGCGGCCAGTCGGCGCGCGTCGCCGTCACCGAGATCGATCCCATCTGCGCGCTGCAGGCCTGCATGATGGGCCTCGACGTGGTGACGCTCGAGGACGTCGTCAGCGAGACCGACATCTTCGTCACCGCCACCGGCAACAAGGACATCATCCGTCTCGAGCACATGCGGCGGATGAAGCACAACGCGATCGTCTGCAACATCGGGCACTTCGACAACGAGATCGAGATGGCTCGGCTCGAGGCGGCGGTGCGCGAGGGCAACGTGGAGAAGATCGAGATCAAGCCCCAGGTGCACGAGTTCAAGTTCAAGGACACCGGGCGCTCGATCATCATCCTGGCCGAGGGCCGGCTGGTGAACCTCGGCTGCGCCACCGGCCACCCGAGCTTCGTGATGAGCGCCTCGTTCACCAACCAGGTGATGGCGCAGATGGAGCTGCACGCGAACGCCGAGCAGTACGGCAAGTCGGTGACGGTGCTGCCCAAGCACCTCGACGAGAAGGTCGCCCGCCTGCACCTCGACAAGTTCGGCGCCACGCTCACGCAGCTCAGCGACGAGCAGGCCCGCTACATCGGCGTGCCGGTGCAGGGCCCCTTCAAGCCGGATCACTACCGCTACTGAGCCGAACTGAAAGGGCTTTTCATTCGCCTCGGAGGGCCCTCGGTCGCTAGCTTGCCCCCGTTTCTTCGAACGGGGGCGCGCCATGGCCCGCATCCGCCTTACCGCCTTCCTCCTCGCCCTGCTGCTCGGCGGCTGCGCCGCCGGTGACGGCACCCTCGACGAGGTCGATCCCGCCGCCGCGCCGGCGAACCCCACCTGGAGCGATCCGGTCCAGCGCGTCGTCGACGTCTACTGCGCGGGTTGCCACAGCGACGACAGCGCGGTCGGCGCCCAGCACGGCTACGCCTTCGACACCTGCGATCAGGTGAAGCGCGCGCGCGGGGCCTTCCGCCAGAGCACCTTCGAGAGCGAGACGATGCCCCCACCGGCCGGCTTCGTCATGCCCGAGGCCGCCAAGCTGACGATGAAGCGGTGGTTCGCGCAGGGGATGCCCTGTGACTAGCCACCAGCTCGTCCGCGCCGCCTTGCTCGCGGCGCTCTCGCTGCCCGCGCTCGCCCACGCGCTGCCGCTGTACACGGCGCGCGCCGGCCGCACCTGCGACAACTGCCACAGCCTGCCCAACACCTGGTTCGATCCGCCCGAGGTGACGCAGCGCAAGTGCACGCTCAGCTGCGCCGGCTGCCACGTCGATCCCGGCGGCGGCGGCCTGCGCACGGTGAGCGGCCGGTACTACGCCCAGAGCACCGTGCCGATGTTCGGCGCCGAGCATCGCCCGCTGCAGGACCAGACCCGCGAGGTGATGGACCTGTTCCGCAACCGCTACGTCGATCAGCCCTCCTCACAGCCCACGTCGGGCGCGCTGATCCCGGCCGACCGACCGCTCGATCCGCGCCCGCCCGGCTCGCCCGCGCCGGACGACGGCCCCGTCTTCTTCCGCCCGGCGCTGCACGGCAGCAGCAGCATGGCCTGGCTCGACGGTCGCTACGGCCAGCTCAACGCCGATCCGCTGCTGGCCTTCGGCGGCGACCTGCGCCTCGGCTGGTGGAACCAGAGCACCGTCTTCCCCATGCAGGCCGACCTCTACACCAGCGTGCACCCGGTCGAGCACCTCACCGTGCTCGCGTCGGCGGGCATCCGCGGCCGCAACCGCGGCCTGCCGCTCGACGTGCCCGAGGGCGACGACCAGGATCCCGTGGGCGTGAAGGATCTCTGGCTGATGACGCACGAGTGGCCCGCGCTGAGCTACCTGCGCCTGGGCCGCTTCCTGCCGATCTTCGGCACGCGCGTCGCCGATCACACCGCCTACATCCGGCGGGGCTTCGGCCTCAGCCAGGAGGATCCCGCCAACCGCGTCGTCGGCGTCGAGGCCGGCTTCAGCGGCAACTACCCCTATCTGTCGGCGTCGGCCTTCAAGCCCTCGTCGCACCAGGCGCGCGATCCCTTCGACGTCGCCGACGGCTGGGGCACCGCGATCAGCGGCGGCTACCGCGAGCTCGGTTGGCAGCTCGGCGGCAGCGTCATGCTGCGGCGCCGCCCGCTCGAGGGCGGCGGCGACACCACCGACTACTCGGTGCAGTGGGGCTTCAACCCCTGGTACTTCTGGGAGGGCGCGCCCTTCACCTACCTGGGTGAGGCCGTCTACGGCACCTACCAGCGCGCGCTCAGCGGCAACGAGACCAGCCAGCTCGCGACCTACCACCAGCTGGCCTGGACCGCCTACGACGGCGTCGTGCTGCGCCTGCGCTACGACACCTGGGATCCCGACCGCGAGGTGAAGGACGACGAGATCCAGCGCCCGGGCGCCGGCCTCGACCTGCAGTGGCTGCCCGGCTTCGGCACCAGCGTCGACGGCCGCGTCGGCCTGCCCGCCGGCGGCAACGCGGGCGGTGACGTCTTCGTCCAGATCCACGGGTACTTCTGACGGCCCGTCCGCCGTGGCGCCTCGTCGGGCGCGGGCCGGCCGCCGGGACGCGCTGGACAGCTCGACCCCCTCGCGCAGACGATGGCGCCGACACCATCCGGAGCGAGGCGCGATGAACAAGCAGACCATCGAAGCTGCGGGCGTCCGCCTGCTGACCGAGTCAGTCGGCGCGCCCGATGATCCGGTCGTGCTGCTGATCATGGGCGCGATGTCGTCGGGCGTCTGGTGGCCGGCGGACTTCTGCCGCCAGCTCGCCGCCCGCGGGCGGTTCGTCGTGCGCTACGACCACCGCGACACGGGCGCGTCCACCTGCTGTCCGCCCGGCGCGCCCGACTACACCACCGAGGATCTCGCCGACGACGCGCTGCGCGTGCTGGACGGCTACGGCGTCCAGCGCGCGCACCTGGTGGGTATGTCCCTCGGCGGCCTGCTGGCGCAGCTGGTCGCGCTGAAGGCGCCCGCGCGCGTGGCCAGCCTGACGTTGATCGCCTCCGAGCGGCTGGCCCTGGCCGATCCGGCGATGCCGCCGATGGATCCGGCCATCCCCGCCTACCACGCGCGCGCAGCCGAGCTGGATTGGTCCGACGACGCGGCGGTGGTGGACTATCAGGTGGGCGCCTGGCGCCTGTTGGCGGGCCCGAACCGGCCCTTCGACGAGGCCGCCATTCGGGCGCTCGCCGAGGCGGATCGCGCGCGCACGCCGGATCCGCTGACGCCCTTCAATCACGCGCAGCTGGGCGATCCGGAGGCCTGGGTCGGGCGCCTCGACGAGATCCGCGCGCCGGTGCAGGTGATCCACGGGCGGCACGACGGCGTCCTGCCCTACGCCCACGGCCTCGCCCTCGAGCGCGACCTGCCGAACGCGACGCTGCTGACGCTCGACGAGGCCGGGCACGAGCTGGACCGACGCGACTGGCCGGCCATCCTCGACGCCATCGAGCGGGTGACCGCCCGCGCCTGAAGCGCGCGACGCCGTGTCGCGGCCCTCGGCGCGACCGAGCGGCGCGCATCGACCGCGAGCGCGGATCGAGGCGAGCGAGCGCGACGCCATGGGACGACGTCGCGCCGGCCCGACGCGCGTGGGGACGGGCACAACCGGCTGGCCGCTGGGCGCGCCGCGGTGACGCCCAGCGGGTGTGATTCAAACCCGTTGGTCCACCGGACGCCCCGCCAGGATGGCCGGGCTATCAGCTTTCTGCGGTCAGCTCTCAGCTCCGTCTCGGCGATTCTACCTTGTGTCCGGCGACCCGGACCCCCAAGCCTGCCGAGCGGTTCCGCATTCGGCACAGCGTACGGAGCCCGGCTGACAGCTGACCGCTGACCGCTGACAGCCGGTTGGAGCGACCACCAACGGCTCGTGAGCAGACCCACGCCCAGCGGTCGGGTTGACAGACCCACGAGAGGCCGCTAGTTCAGTCAAAAGAGAACAAGAGGTTCTCTTTTGGAGGTGGCCATGAACGACCTCGACCTCCCGCTCCTCACCCTCGACGCCACGGCTCAAGCGGCGGCCGTCGACCGCGGCGAGCTGTCGCCCGCGGACCTCGTCGAGGCGGCCCTGGCGCGCATCGAGCGCCTGAACCCGGCCGTCAACGCGCTCTTCGCCTTCGACCCCGGCCTGGCCCGCCAGCGGGCGCCGCGCGCGGGCGGCGGCGGTCCCTTCGCCGGCGTGCCGACGCTGCTGAAGGATCTGCTGGCCTATCCGGGCCTGCCGGCGCAGTTCGGCTCGCGCCTGCTCGCGGGTCACGTCGCCCCGGCGGGATCGCCCTACACGGACGCGCTCGACGCCGCGGGGCTGGTGGTGATCGGCAAGACCGCCACCTCGGAGTTCGGCCTGCTCGGCACCACGGAGCCGCTGGTGAACGGTCCGACGCGCAACCCCTGGGACCTGGAGCGTTCGGCCGGCGGCTCGTCGGGCGGCTCCGCCGCGGCGGTGGCGGCGGGCATCGTCCCGGTGGCCCACGCGTCGGACGGCGGCGGCTCCATCCGCGGGCCGGCGTCGTTCTGCGGGGTCTTCGGCTTCAAGCCCAGCCGCGATCGCACCGCCTCGGTGGGGCTGCCGCCCGGCATGCCCACCGCATCCCTGCTGAGCGATCACTGCGTCAGCCGCACGGTGCGCGACAGCGCCACGTGGCTCTGCGCCACCGAGGCCGACGCCACCGCCGACGCCCTGCCCTCGGCCGAGGCGCTCGCCGCCACGCCGCCCGCGCGCCTGCGCATCGGCTGGTACCGGCGGGACGTCTTCGGTGGGCTGCCCGACGACAATGCGCTCGCCGCGCTCGACGAGACCGTCGCCTTGTGCGCGGCCCTGGGTCACGAGGTGGTCGAGTGTGATGGGCCCGAGGTCGGCGGCTCGACGACGGCGGACGCGTTCCACGATCTCACCGCCCTGGTCGTGGCCGGCATGACCGGCCAGATGGCCGCGGCGATGGGGTCGGCCTACGACGCCGATCGCCTCGAGCCCTACACGCGCCACCTGCTCGGCCGCGCCGCCGAGCTGCCCGCCGACCGGCCGGCCGAGGCCGTCGCCGCGCTGGCCGACGCCGGTGAGCGCGCCGCGGCGGCGCTGAACGCCTACGACGCGCTGCTGAGCCCCACCGTGCCCTTCGCCGCCTTCCCCCTCGGGCGGTACGCCCCCACCGCCGACCCGGCGATCCTCCGCGACCACGTCAACCGCGTCGCCGCCTACACCGTGGTGGCGTCCCTGGCGGGCGGCTGCGCGATGAGCGTGCCGCTTCATTGGACGGCCGCCGGGCTGCCGATGGGCAGCCACTTCGCGGCGCCGCGCGGCGCGGACGCGCGGCTGCTGCGTCTGGCCTTTCAGCTCGAGCGCGCCGCCCCGTGGATCGACCGTCTGAACGGGCTGAGCCGGAGCCTGGCGTGCCCCAGCGACTGAAGCCGGCGGTGCGGGCGCGCATCCTCGCCGCCGCCGGCGAGGTGTTCGCCGAGCAGGGCTTCCCGGCGGCGCGCCTGGCCGACATCGCCGCGCGCGCCGGCACCAGCGCCAGCAACCTGTACAAGTACTTCCCGGGCAAGGCCGCGCTCTTCGACGCCGTCGTGACCCCGACGCTCGTGGACACCTTCCACCGCCGCCTGCGCGCGCGCCTCGACGAGTTGGCCGGGCGCGCCGACTGGACCCACGCCGACGCGCGTGGCTCGAACACCGCCCGCGACCTGCTGGCCTTCTGGGTGGAGCATCGCCCGGTCGCGGTGCTGCTGATGCGCGGCGCCGAGGGCACGCCCTACGCCGACCGGCGCCCGGCGATGATCGCCGACATGGTGGAGC
>JAUHXL010000132.1 GCA_030426945.1 bacterium | reverse complement strand
GAGCTGTTCGACAAGGGCACCCGCGGCTATGACACCCTGCGCATGCTGCTCGGCGACGGCTTGGTGACCAGCGACGGCGACTTCTGGCTGCGGCAGCGCCGCATCGCGCAGCCGGCCTTCCACAAGAAGTCCATCGCCCGGTTCGGCGACGTGATGGCCGAGGCGGCCGAGAGCCTGGCCGACGGCTGGCGCTTCCTGAAGGCCCCCATCGACGTGGCCGGCGCGATGACCCGGCTGACGCTGCGCATCGCGGGGCTGACGCTCTTCGGCGAAGACCTGACCGACGAGACCGCCGAGGTGTCCCGGGCGGTCGACGTCGCCCTCGGGCAGTTCCGCGCGCGGGTGGCGTCACCCCTGCCGCCCAACCTGCGGTTGCCCGGGGCCGGCACGCGCGCCTTCGACGAGGCGGTGCAGACGCTCGATCGGGTGGTCTTCCAGATGATCGCCGACCGCCGCGCCGCGCCGGAGCCGGGCACCGATCTCATGGGCCTGTTCATGGCCGCGCGCGACGCCGAGACCGGCGAGGCGATGAACGACCGCCAGCTGCGCGACGAGCTGATCACGATGCTGCTCGCCGGGCACGAGACGACCGCCAACGCGCTGGCCTGGACGATCCTGCTGCTGGCCCAGCACCCCGACTGGGCGGACCGCCTGGCCGCCGATCTGCGCGCCCGCCTCGACGGCCGCGCGCCCACGGTGAGCGAGGCCCTCGACCTGCCCCTGCTCGACCAGGTGTTCCACGAGTCCCTCCGCCTGTATCCGCCGGTGTGGGCGGTGGGGCGCCGCGTCGTCGAGGCCCACCGGCTGGGCCCCTTCGACGTCGACGTCGGCACCTACGTCTTCGTCTCGCAGTACGCCCTGCACCGGCACCCGCGCTTCTGGCGCCACCCGGATCGCTTCGACCCGATGCGCTTCGCGCCCGGCAGCGACGAGCTGCCCGAGGGCGACCGTCGCTACGTCTACCTGCCCTTCCTGCGCGGCCGGCGACAGTGCATCGGCGATCAGTTCGCGCGCCTGGAGTCGCTGATCATCCTGGCGACGCTGGTGCAGCGGTTTCGCTTCCGTCTGGTGGGCGACCGCCCCATCGTGCCCGAGGCCAGCGTGACGCTGCGGCCGCGCGGTGGCATCCACGTCCACGTCCAGCCGCGCCGGTGAGCGCCTCCGCCCCGCGGGGCGACGCCGCGCTGGTCGCCGCGACGGCCGGCGTGGTGGCCCTCGAGCTCTCGGGCCTCGCGGCCCGGGGCGCGCTGCCCACGGCCGCCGCGGGGCTGGCGCTGACCGCGGCGGGCTCGACCTGCGTGGCGGCCGCGGCCCTCTGGACGCTGGACCGGAGCCTGAGCGCCCTCACCCGCGCCGGCCTCGTCGAGCGCGCGACCCGGCACCTCACCGCCGGCCGCCTGCGCGGCCTGGTGCTGGCGCTCGCGCTCGTCGGCGCGCTCGCCGCGCACGGGATCGACGCGCACGTCTATGTGCGGCTGTATCCCGACGCCCACCTCGCGCTCAGCCTCGCAACGTTGCTGTGCGCGTGGGCCGCCGCGCGCGTCGTCGGCGCCGGCGCGCCGGGGCGCCGGGCGCCGGCCTGGCTGCTGGTGCCCGCGCTGCTCGCCGCCGCGCACGGCGGCCTGCAAGCGCGCGCCGACGCCAAGGCCGCGCTGGTCGCCGACGCCACCGTCACCACCAGCCTGGCCCGCGTGCTGTCGGCCGCCACCGACGTGGACGGCGACGGCCTGGGCTGGCTGCTGACCGCCGCCGACGACGCGCCCCTCGACGGCGACGCGGGCGGCGGCTGCCAGCCCCCCGTCGCCGCCGCCGCCGACGCCCGCTTCGCCGAGCCGCCCGCGCTGCCCACCGCCGCGGCCGGGCCCGGCGCCCTGGATCTGCTGCTCGTGGTGGTCGACGCCTGGCGCTTCGACCACGCGCCCGGCCACCCGGACGGCGTCGACCGCATGCCCGCCTTGGCTCGGTTCGCCGAGGGCGCCGCCGTCTTCGAGCGCGCCTACGCGGCCGCCCCGTCCACCATGCCCAGCCTGTACAGCGCCTTCAGCGGACGCTGGCCCTGGGCCGTGGCCTGGGCGCCGACCGGCATCACCGCCGCCAACAAGGTGCTGGTGCTGGACGTCGGCGCCACCTGGCCGCGCACCTTCCCCGACCGCAAGCGCGTGGCCACGCCCGCCATCGATCGCCACCCGACGCTGGCCGCGCTGCTCGGCGCGCGCGGCTGGCTGACCGCCACCTTCCCGGTGCAGGAGAACCTGCTGCGGCCCTTCGGCCTCAGCCGCCACTTCGAGGTCTACGACAGCCGCGTCTTCAAGCAGCTCAACCGCAACGGCCTGGGCGTGACCGGGGCCGCCACGACGGACATGGCGCTGGGCTTCCTGGCAAGCCGCCCGCCCGACCGCCCCATCTTCCTGTGGACCCACCTGTACGACCCGCACCGCCCCTACGTCGAGCCGCCGGGGGTCACCGCGGGCAGCGCCGACGACCTGGGCCGCTACCGCGCCGAGGTGCGGTACACCGACGCGCAGATCGAGCGGCTGCTGGCCGCGCTCGACGCCAGCGGGCGCGCCGACCGCACGGTGGTCGTCGTCATGGGCGACCACGGCGAGGAGTTCGGCGATCACGGCGGGCAGTTCCACAGCGCGACGCTCTACGACGAGCTCGTGCGCGTGCCGATGTTCGTGCGGGTGCCGGGGCTGGCGCCGATCCGCGTCACGCAGCCCGTCTCGCTCGTCGACCTCGCGCCGACGCTGCTCGACGTGCTGGGCCTGCCCCCCGCCGACACCCACCAGGGCCGCAGCCTGCTGCCGCTGCTGCGCGGCGCAACGCTCCCCCCGGCGCCGGTGTTCAGCGAGACGCTCTATCGGCAGCACCACGCCAAGTGGGCGGTGGTGCTGGAGCGTTGGAAGCTGATTTGGGATCGCAACCGCGCGGTCGTCCGGCTCTTCGACCTGGCCGCCGACCCCCGCGAGCAGCACAACCTGGCCGACGCGCACCCGGATCGCCGCGCCCTGCTTCACGCCGCGCTCTGCGAGGGGTTCGCGCGCACCGGCGGGCTGGTCGTCGCGCCGCGCCCACCCGACGGCGAGTAAGGCGCCGCCCGCCGCAGCGTCAGCAGCGCCGCGGCGCCCAGCGCCGCGCCCAGCAGCCCCGCGTGCGCCGGCACGCCGCTGAAGGCGACCACCAGCCCGCCCGCCAGCGCGCCCAGGCTGCTGCCCACCGTCTGCGCGACCAGATCGAGCGCGTTCAGGCGACCCATCACCGCGTCGTCGCCCAGCCGCTGCACCGTCGAGGTCGTCCACACCCAGCTGTTGCCGGCGCCGACGCCCCACAGGAAGCCCACCAGCAGCCACAGCGGCAGCCATGACGTCCAGAGCGTCAGCAGCGCGAAGGCCGCGGCCCCCGCGATGGTGAGCGGATCGCCGCGCCGCCCGTCCGCGTCGGCGGGCGCGAACAGGGGCCCCACGCCGGTGCCCAGCCCGCGCGCCGCCTGCAGCAGGCCCAGCAGCAGCGCGCCGTCGACGCCCGCGTCGACGCTCAGCGCCGCGAGGTTCAGCGTCACCCACCCACCGCCGCTGGCGATGAGCACCGGCCCCTTGGCCAGCGTCGCGCGCAGCAGCGCGGGCTGCCGGCGCGCCGCCCGCCAGCCGCCGGCCACGTCCAGCCCCCGACGCGGCCCCACCGGACCGGACGGCGGCAGCGCCGGCAGACCGCGCAGCACCGCCGCGCCCAGGACGAAGGTGCCGGCGTCGATCAGCAGCGCCACCACCGGGCCGACGAACGCGGCCAACACGCCGCCCAGCGCGACGCCGCCGGTGAACAGGACGCTCCAGGTCAGCGCGTCGAGGCGGTTGGCCTGCACGACCTCGTCGGGGGCGACCAGCCGCGGCAACGCCGCGCGCTCGGCGGGGCCGAAGAAGGCGCCGACCGTCACCCGGAGCAACAACAGTCCCTGCACGAGCGCGACGCTGCCAGCGTAGGCGGCGCCGGCCATGCCCAGCGTCAGCGCGGCCCGCACGGCGTGCGCGCCGATCATGACCGCGCGACGATCGCGCCGATCGGCCAGCACGCCGGCGAAGGGCGCCAGCGCCGCCTGCGGCAGCGTGTGGATGACCAGCACCAGCGCCAGCGCGAGCGGGCCGCCGCCTTCGCGGACGACCAGGACGCTCACCGCGACATAGCTGAGCCAGTCGCCCAGGCTGGACGAGACGTTGGACAGCCACAGCCGGCGGAAGTCGGGGCGGCGGCGCAGGAGGGAGAGAAAGGGGTGCATGGTGGGCTCCTGGGTGGTGACGAGGAGACCGTAGGCGGAGGAGGACGGTTGGGCGACTGATGTGTCCTCTTGGGGACAGATGGTCGGTCGGTGGGGTGGAGGGGGCGGGGGGCTCGTGATGTTGGGGGCTGGGGCCTCTTCGGGCACGGGCACGTGCATGGGCACGGGCACGGGCGCCTGCCCGGGCGCTGGGGCGCGATGCGGGTGGCGGCGGGGGTATGGGGTTGGGCTGGGCGCTGGGGAGAGCTGCGGGTGGGTGCGGTCAGGGGAAGGTCAAGGTCAAGGTCAAGGTCAAGGTCAAGGTCAAGGTCAAGGTCAAGGTCAAGGTCAAGGTCAAGGTCAAGGTCAAGGGGGCGCCGCGGGGGGTCAGTCGCAGAGGTTGGGGGCGCCCGGCGAGCGATCGACGGTCTGGAAGTCCTCGCCGTTGATGTCGCGATCGACGCCGTCGGGGCAGCGGGACACCGACAGCGCGGCGTTCTCGTTGGGCACCCGGTCGTCCGGCGCGTTGACGCCGCCCTCGGTCAGGCCGTCCACCACCTGCGCGCCGTAGGCCATCGAGTCGAGCGTGCTGCCGTCGGCGGCGCGCAGGCGGACGCCGTCGGGGCCGTTCTGCAGGGCGTTGGTGGCGCGGGTGGTCGGCAGGAAGGGCACGCCCGCGGGCAGCAGGGGCTGGACGATCTCGGCGCCCACGACCAGGTAGCCGCCGGCCGGCAGCTCGGCTGCGGCCTGGTCGAGCGCGTAGGTCGCGTAGGGCTCGCCGTCGTTGCCGTCGACCAGCTCCAGGGTCACGCCGGCGAGGGACAGCGGCCCGTCGCTGGCGTTCAGCACCTCGACGAACTCGCGCATGTCGACGCCGCTCTGGTCGTAGTCCACCTCGTTGATCACCAGCCCCTCGGCGCGCGGGGGCGGCGGCGCGCCGTCGAGGTCGTCGGCGTCGCGCGGCTCGATCTTCGACAGATCGTTCGAGAAGCGCAGCACGCCGGTGATGCGGTCGAAGTGGGCGCCGCGCGCGGGCTGGGGCACGGCGTAGAGGAAGTCGTCGACGCGCAGGCCGCCGACGATCTCGAACTCCATGGGATCGTCCGCGTCGCCGACGCCCGGCGGCGGTGACGGATCGCTCACGTCCACGTCCTCGACCTGCACCAGCACGCCCTCGAGCGAGGCCGCGCGCGGCCCGCCGGTGGTGATCTCGGCCACCTCGATGACGCGCGGCGGTGTCGCGGGCCATCGATCGCCCTGCCGCAGCGCGGTCAGCTTGTACAGCTGGCGCTGCCCGAAGCGATCGTTCGTCAGCCCGGTGACGTGCACGAAGTCGCCGCGCGCCGGGATGTCCACCGGGGGCTCGGCGTCGTTCAGGTACACCCAGATGCCCGAGTGGTCGTGGCCGCTGAAGTGATCGTGGCCGATGGGCACCTGCAGCACGATGTGGCTGGTGCCGCGCACCGCCGTCACCACGCCCTGCACGGTCACCAGCGTCTCGGCGGGCAGATCGCGGCGGGCGGCGTAGATCGAGGTGACGCAGCCGTCCGGCGGCAGGCACTCGATCGGCCCCAGATCCGGGCGCGGCGCCGCGTCGACCGGCGGCACCATGCCATCCGGCGGGGGCCCGGCGTCCCGCGGCGTCACCCCACGATCGGGCGTCGGCCCCTGATCGCGTGGTGGCGCGCCGTCCGGCCCGGGCGGTCGCGCGTCGAGCCGAGCCCCCCCCCCGTCCGCGTCGGCGTCGGCAGTCGACGGGACCACCGCGTCCATCGAGGGCAGCCCGCGATCCAGCCGGGCGCCGCCATCGAAGGCGAAGCGGCCGCCGTCGGCCGACCCTTCGCCGCCGCCCTCGGGCAGGCACCCCGCCAGGGCTACCATCGAGATGCTCCAGATCGTCCAGCGCATGGCCACCTCCTCGCGCGGCATGTTGGCGATGAGGCGGGACCGACGCCAGTCGCCCGGGCGCCGATCAGTCCACGCACAGCCCGACGGCCTGGCCAGGGCCGATGAAGATGCAGTAGCAGCCGAAGCTGGGGCTGGTGGCCGCGCACGCGCCCTCCAACAGGCCCTCGCAGCCCTCGTCGAGCGGCGCGATGCAGCTCGCCTCACAGGCGTCCGGGCCGGTGCAGGGGCAGCCGCCGTCTCGGGTCGGGCACTGGCAGCTGGGCTCGGGCGACAGGCCGTGGGGCCCCCAGTCGCCGCCGGCCTGCTCGCAGCTCGCCTGATCGGCGGCCTGTCGGCAGGCTGGATCGGCCTCGGGATCGCCGCATGGCGGATCGCCGGCGTCGGGGTCGACGCCCACGTCGGGCTCGCCGCCCAGGTCGGGATCCACGCCCAGGTCGGGCTCGACGCCCAGGTCGGGCTCGCCGCCCAGGTCGAGCTCGACGCCCAGGTCGGGCTCGCCGCCCAGGTCGGGCTCGACGCCGAGGTCGGGCTCGACGCCCAGGTCGGGCTCGACGCCGAGGTCGGGCTCGACGCCCAGGTCGGCGGCCGCGTCGACCGCGGGCACAGCGTCGACCATCGCCCCGTCCGCGCCCGCGCTGGCGTCCTGCGGCGGGGTCGCGTCGATCCGGACGCCTACGTCGGTCGAGGGCCCACCGTCGCCCCCTTGGTCGGCGCCACCCCCGCCCACGCCGCCGGCGCCGTCGACCGCGCCCATGCCCCCCATGCCGCCTGCGCCGCCGGCCGCGTCGTCGTCGTCGCAGCCCCAGGCCGCGCACCCGACGACGAGCGCCAGCGCCCACCTCATCCTGCTCGAGCGCATCCCGCGTCTCCTCTCTCCCCGTCCACCGCCAGCCTGCCTCAGCCGGTCCACCCGACGCCACCGCGCCGGACGCCCTCGCCGCGCATCCATGTCACAGGCGCTGCGGCAGTCGAGCCGGCCGAGCGATGTGCGTGGATGCGGGCCGAGCCCAAGGCGGGAGGTTGCAGACATACGCGAAGTATCTCGAGCGCTCCCCAACGCGGAGATCGGCCTGCCGACGCCTGCAGCGAGAAGCCTCGGCGTTCTGCCGCAGTGTCCTGGTCGCGCCCCACCCGCCGCCGCGCGGTTGGTGCTACGTTGGCCCCTTCGCCGGAGGAACCCGTGTCCCACCCCATCGCCCGCTTCGCCCTCGTCAGCGCGCCCGCCGTGGACGGCGGCGCCGGCGAGCCGCTGGTCCTGCTGCGCCGCGCGCTGTCGCGGCCGGCCGCCCGCGCCGCTGATCACGTCGTCGTCCTGGGCGACCTGACCGCCCACGGCGCCGCGCACGAGCGCGACGCCCTCGCCCGCGCCCTGCGCCCGGCGCGCGGCCGCCTGACGCCGCTCGCCGGTCCGGGCGACGTGCCTCGCATGCAGGCCGCCGACGCGCGCGCCTGGAGCGACGCCGTGGGCGACGCGTCGTGGCCCCGCCGCGTCGAGGTCGCTGACGGCGCGTGCGTCCTCTTCGCCCTCGACACCGCGCGCCTCGACGGCGGGCACGACGCCGTGGGCGCGAAGCAGCTCGCCGCGCTCGAAGAGGCCCTGTCGACGCTGCCGCCGGACCGCCGCAAGGTGATCGCGCTGTACCACGACCCGCGCCCGCCCGGCCTGCTGCGCCGCCGCGCCGGCCAGCCCCTGCTCGACCAGAAGGATCTGGCGGCGCTGATCACGAAGCACGGCGTCGACCTGGTGCTGCACGGCCAGACGCCCCACCTGCTGCGCGGCGCGCTGGGCAAGGCGATCACCGTCGGCGCGCCCCCGCTCGTCGGCGACGCCGCCACCGGCCTGCGCCTGCTGCTCGACGTCACACTGAACCTCGACGACGGCAGCGTCACGGTCGACCGCGATCACGTCGCCGCGCCCGCCGACCGGCCCGATCTGATCGAAGCGTTCGCCACCACGGACGCCATGCGCGCCTGGGTGGCCCTCGCCGAGAAGGCCTACGACGCCGAGGACACCTTCGCCGCGTTCGCCCGCGCCTTCGAGCATCGCGCCGCGCGCCTCGACCGCATCGACGCGGTCAGCGCCGATCTCGACGACCGACTGGCCGCGCTGCTGCGGCGCGCGGACGCGGGCACCGGCGCCGTGCCCGAGGCCCTGCGCGATCTGCTGATGCTGCCCAGCCCGCCCTCACCGGAGCCTTCCGATGTCTGACGACCTGCCCACCGGCTGGCAGCCGATGGCCACAGCCCAGGTGTTCCAGTCGCTGCGCCCGGCCGACAGCGCGCAGCACGAGGCCGCCGAGTTCGAGGCCCAGCTGCCGGCCATCCTGCCGCGCTTCGCCGACGACGCCGAGGGCGCGCGGACCGATCTGGCGCACCTGTCCGGGCTGCTGCGCGCCAGCGAGGATCAGGCCGCGCGCCTGGCCGAGCGCGGCTTCTTCAAGACGCTGTGGACGCGCCTCACCGGCGACGCCCCCGGCGACGCCGCCGCGGTGCGCGCGCGGCTGACCGAGGTCCAAGCGCGGGCGGTCGCCGTCACCGAGCGATTGCTCACCCGCCAGAACTGGCTGGCCCACGCGACCCACTACCTGGGCGCGCGGGCCGAGCTGATGGCGATGGAGAACGCGAAGCTCAAGGCCGTGCTGGTGCGGCTGGGCGAGCGCGTGTTCGAGCGCGTCGAGCGTCTCGAGTCGCGCGTGGAGCGATTGGAGCGGCGCAGCGACGGGCTGGAGCGTCGCATCGCGCTCAGCGAGCTGTTCGAGTCGGGGTTCTCGCCGGCGCTCAACCGGCCCTACGCCCAGATCGAGGATCCCCTGCAGCGCGTGTTGACGCTCGCCGCCGACTTCGTCCGCGCGTCCGGCGGCGACTGGCGCCCCATCGATCTGCACCGGCTGCAGCGCCTGGCGCGCGGTGAGGCCCAGCTCGGCGACGACGTCGCGTTGCCCGTCGAGCACTGGGTACACCGCGCGCTCGACCTGCTGGCCGGCCCCGAGATGCCGCTGGCCGACTGGGTGCGCGCCGACGCGCTGTACGAGCGGTTGATGGCGCCCATCGACGACGAGACCTGCGCCGCGCGGGCCTTCTATCCGCTGCACTTCCTGCTGCAGCGCCCGCAGTGGTTCGTCGCGCAGGGCCTGCCGCGCAGCGCCGCCGTCGCGGTCATCGTGGAGGAGTTGAGCGCCTACGGCCTGGACACGACCGAGACGCTCAGCGCGTGGCGCTTCCTGCAATGGCTGCTCGAGGAGCGCCTGGGCTGGCAGCTCGAGGCGGCGATGACCGCGCCCGAGGCCCTGCCCGCCCCCGGCGCCGGCGGCACGCGCCTGCCCCTCGACGGCCTCGCCGCCCAGCTCAGCTTCCTGCCCGCCGGCCGCCCGGTGATGCTGGCCATGGACGGCGCCACCAGCCACCCCGCGCTCTACGTCGCCGGCCCCGAGGGCCCCAAGCCCCTGCGCGCCCCCCCGCCCGACGTCGACCTGGCCACCAGCAGCACCCGGTGGGCCACCGACGGCGACGCCCTGGTCACCCTCACCACGGACCGCCGCGGCGTCCTGCGCGGCCACCCCGGCGGCCCGGGCGACGCGCCCTGGCGCTGGGAGACCATCGGCGTGCCCACCAGCACCCTGCTGGCCGGCGTCGCCGCGGGCGGCGGCGCGCTGGTCACCTGGGATCGCACCCAGGTGTTCCTGCGCGGCGCCGACGGCGACCGCCGCCAGGCCCCCCGCGCCGTGCTCAGCGCCGCCGTCGCCGCCGACGCCACCTACCTGCTGCTGCGCGATCACGTGCAGCGCTGGCCCGAGGCCGGCGATCCCCTGGAGTGGGCCCGCCTGCCCCGCGGCCTGCAGCCCGCGCTGATGGTCGCCACCCCCGACCCCACGCCCCGCCTCTTCGTCCGCTGCCGCCGCCCCGACGGCGGCACCGCCATCGCCGCCCTCGGCCCCGAGCCCGCCGTCCTGCCCGTCGACGGCGACGCCCGCCTCGCCCCCCTGCCCGGCGGCGCCGTCCTCGTCCTGGTCAACGGCGCCCTGTCCCGCTGGCGCCCCCGCGACGGCGCCACCATGACCCCCTTCGACGCCACCCGCGGCCTGCGCATCCTGCACGTCGCCGCCGACGCCCAGGGCCACGTCCTCGCCGTCCGCGCGGACGCGCCCGAGGCGCTGGTGGTGCAGGGGTAGATCGAAGCGCGACGCCCGCGGCGCAAAGACGCCCCAACACAAGTGCCGTGGTCGTCGTCGTCGTGGTCGATCCAGCCAACCCGCCCACCACGACTGACGCACACACCCTCACACCCCCTTCCCATCCCCCCCGACACCCCCTAAAGTGCCGCCCATGCCACGCGTCGAGTTCACGCCCATCCTGCGCCGGCACCTGCCCACGCCCACCGCCGAGGTCGAAGGCGACACCGTGCGGGCCGTGCTGGACGCCGTGTTCGCCGAGCACCCCGCGCTGCGGGGCTACATCCTGGACGACCAGGGGGCCGTCCGGCTGCACGTCGCCATCTTCGTGGACGGCGAGCCGCTGATCGACCGTGACGCGCTGTCCGACGCGGTGGGGCCGCGCGGCGAAGTGTTCGTGATGCAAGCGCTCTCCGGAGGTTGAGCATGGCCACGCTGTACATCAGCACGCGCAAGGGACTGTTCACGCTGACGCGCGGCGCCAGCGGCTGGGGCATCGCCGACGTGAAGTTCCTCGGCGATCCCGTCGCGACGACGCTGCCGCTGGCCGACGGCGGCCTGCTGGCCGCGCTCGACCTGGGGCACTTCGGCGTCAAGATGCACCGGCGCTCGAAGGACGGCGCCTGGACCGAGCTGCCCGCGCCGACCTACCCGCCGCAGCCCGAGCCCAATCCGAGCGATGAGCGCCCCGACGTGAAGTGGTCGCTCGAGCGGGTGTGGATCCTCGAGCAGGGCGGCGACGGCGCCGTGTGGGCCGGCACGCTGCCCGGCGGCCTGTTCCGCAGCGACGACGCCGGCGAGACCTGGGCGCTGAACGAGGCGCTCTGGAACCGACCGGAGCGTCGGCAGTGGTTCGGCGGCGGCAACGTGCTGCCGGCGATGCACTCGGTGTCGATCGATCCCCGCGATCCCAGGTCGCTCACGGTCGCCATCAGCTGCGGCGGCGTCTGGCACACCGACGACGCCGGCGCCTCCTGGGCGCTGCGCACCGAGGGCATGTTCGCCGACTACATGCCGCCCGAGCAGCGCACCGCCTCGGCGATTCAGGATCCTCACCGCCTGGTCGCGTGCGCCGCCGATCCCGACACCCTGTGGGTGCAGCACCACAACGGCATCTTCCACAGCACCGACCGCGGCAAGCAGTGGCGCTACCTCGAGCCGGCGCCCTCGGCCTTCGGCTTCGCGGTGGCCGTGCACCCGAAGGATCCGAAGACCGCGTGGTTCGTGCCCGCGGTCAAGGACGAGTGCCGCGTGCCCGTCGAGGGCGCGGTGGTGGTGAACCGCACGCGCGACGGCGGCGAGACCTTCGAGACGCTGCGCAACGGGCTTCCGCAGGCCCACGCCTACGATCTGACCTACCGGCACGCGCTGGACGTCGACGACACCGGCGACGTGCTGGCCTTCGGGTCGACCACCGGCGGCCTGTGGATCACCGAGAACGGCGGCGACGACTGGCAGCTCGTCACCGCGCACCTGCCGCCCATCTACGCCGTGCGCTTCGGCGCCTGAGGGCGACCCGGACGCGCGCCGCATTCCCCGGATCCTCAAACCCCGCTATCATGCCGCGGTGCGCCGCATCCTCCCCTTCGCCCTGACGGTCGCCTGCGCGGCCTGCGGCTTCGACGACTGGGCGACCGACCGGTTCGACGATCCGGTCGACGAATCGGACCTGTCTGCTGACGCGCCCCCGGCTCTCGCGCCGAGGTTGGACGCTGCGCCTCGCCGCGACGCGACCGCGACGCGCCGCGACGCTGCCGCGCCGCGCTCGGACGCGGACGAGGTCCGCGGCGACGCCGCGCCGCCCGACCCGCGGTCCGACGCCAACCCACCCCCGGCCCGCCAGGAGGCGGGCGCCCCACCCCCCCAGCCCCCGCGCATCACCCTGACGGTCGCCGCCGCGCCCGAGACCGGCTGCGGCGAGCGCACCCTGTCGCTCACCTGGACCACGCAGCGCGCCACCCGCTGCGCCGTCGGGGCGCCCCCGGAGGTGCCGCGACGCGACGTGGCCGCGGACCACGTCGTCCGCGGCGGCGCCGTCCTCGTGCTGCACGCCGACGCGACGGTCGAGCTGAGCTGCGAGGGGCCGGGCGGCCGTACGTCCGAGGGCGCGCCCGTGGTCTTCACCCCCAGCCTGCCGCCCGAGCGCACGCTGCGCCGCGACGACGCCAGCCTGCGCGCCACCCAGCAGCGCTGCGCCGCGGCGATCGGCGGCCCGACCATGACTCAGCACGACGAGGTGCGCGACGACCAGACGTCGGCCGCGCGCCTCTGCGCCTGCCTGGGCTACGCCGCCGCCCCGGTCGTGCAGACCGACGCCCGCTGCTTCCGGTCGCCCGGCGACAACGGCATCTGGTGGTGGGACGCGGCGTCGATGACGTGGGCGTCGGCTCGAGCGTCCGACCGCGACGGGTGCCTGAAGGTGGTGCAGTGCGCGCAGCCCGTCGCCGCCTGCGCCGACCTCATCGTCGTCGACTGACGGAGGCTACTCCAGGTCCGGGCAGTCTCCCTCCGGCGTCTGCTCGAGCACGTAGAGGCTGAACTGCCCGCCCGCGTCCCGCTCGACGCTGTCGACGAACACCACGTAGCTGCCCGCCTCCAGCGTCAGCCGAAGCTGCGCGGTGGTCAGGCCGCCCCCGTCGTCGTCGCACCCCACCTCGCTGCCCGGATCGCGGCACGCGCGCCGCACGTACAGGATGGGATCGATCCCATGCCCGACCGCGCGCAGGCACAGCGCCGCGCGCGCGGGCACTGTCAGCTGATAGGTCACCTCGACGCCATCGCCGCCGCAGGTGCCGCGGTGCTGGCTGAACGCGTCGATGGTGGCGTCGCCCAGCCACACCTGCCCCTCGACGTCGATGTCGGTGAACTGCCAAGGCAGGCAGCGGTCGGTCTCGCAGCGCCACGGCCCCCACTGACCGCCGCGGCACCGGCGCTGGCGGATGCCGTTCTGGCAGGTGTCCACGTCGAGGGCGTCGTCGACGCAGGCGTCGGGATCGACGCACTGCCCCCAGGGCGAGAAGCCGTCACCGGTGCACACCCGGGCCTGCTCGCCGCGATCGTTCAGGCCGCAGCGGCGGGTCTCGACGGCGGCGGGCTCGCAGATCCGCGACGCGGCGTCCGCACGTCCGGCGTCGCGCGTCCCGGCGTCGACGGACTGCGCGTCTGCGCTCGGCGCGGCGTCGGCGCGCCCCGCGTCCAGCGCCGCCGCATCGGGTGAGGGGCCGGCGTCTCGCGTCACGGCGTCAGGCGACTCGACGACCGCGTCCGCCTCGGCGTCCACGGCCGGCCGCGCGTCCTCGGCGTGCGCGTCCGCGCCGCCGTCGACCGGCAAGGCGTCGACCGGCTGACACGCGATCAGCAGCGAGCCCAGCAGCAGCAGGTGAGTCGTGCGCTCCACGGCGCGAGCCTACGGCATCGGCGCGGCCCGATGCACGCCGCTCGGCGCCCCGGTCTTCGTCGGCCGGCCGCCGTCGGCTCATAACTCGCGGGGCGGATCCGTCGTCGGGCTGAGCAGCACGCCCAGGTGGGTGGTGATGCGCATCGCCTCGGGCGGCAGCCTCTCGCCCACCTTCGTGCCCGTGGGCACCTCGGCGATGTGTTCGAGCGTCTTCAGCTCGCGCCGACAGGCGACCTCGAAGATCAGCGCGCGCGTGCCCACCAGCCGCACGAAGAAGGTGCCGTCGCCGACGGCCTTCAGGATCGCGTAGGTGCTCACCGCTCGACTCCGCGCCCGTGACCCTGCCCGACCCTACGGTCCGCGCGCCCGTCCGTCAAAGTGTCACAACACCGGGTGACATACACACAGCGCGCTGAGGTCGCGCGCCCCCGGCCGAGAACAGGGGGCTGGCGACCCCCGCCCGCCCGGTGCATCCTGCGTCCACCCCCCAACCGCGGAGCGCGACATGGCCAACTCGAAGTCCGTCCACACCTTCTCCGGCGCCGAGGTCGACGTCACCTGGGACAGCCGCCTGTGCATCCACGTCGGCGAGTGCGGCCGCGCCGAGGGCGACCTGTTCGTCGGCGGCCGCAAGCCCTGGTGCCAGCCCGACCTGGTGTCGGCCGACGAGGTCGCGCAGGTGGTCGAGCGCTGCCCGACGGGCGCACTGGCCTACACGCGCAAGGACGGCGGGCCGGCCGAGGCGGCGCCGGCGCGCAACACGGTGACGGTGGCGAACAACGGGCCGCTGTACGTCACCGGCGATCTGCGCGTGGCCGGCGCCGCGGAGGACATGCCTGGGACGCGGACGCGGGTGGCGCTGTGCCGCTGCGGGCAGTCGGCGAACAAGCCGTTCTGTGACAACACGC
The DNA here is from genome assembly GCA_030426945.1 of bacterium. GTDB lineage: Bacteria > Myxococcota_A > Bradymonadia > UBA7976 > UBA1532 > JACKDN01. The sequence continues at coordinate 355 of JAUHXL010000132.1, read as the reverse complement.
ACGAGAAGGTGGGGTTCGTCGACCGCGGGGCGATCGGCAGCGTGGGCAAGGGGGCGGAGGGTGAAGGTGGGGTGCTGGAGATCAAGCGGGCGAAGAACGGGCCGCTGTTGTTGAGCGGGAACGTGGAGATTCACGCGGGCAGCGGGCGGGTGGCGTGGCGGGGGGCGAAGGCGGCGTTGTGTCGGTGCGGGCAGTCGGGGAACAAGCCGTTTTGTGATGGGAGTCATGTGGGGGCGGGGTTCGAGGCGGAGTGAAGGGGTGGGGGGTGGGTTCCGGGGGGGGGCGCGGCCTGCGGGCGTCGCGCTGGGCCGGGTGCTTCGGCGCGGCTTTGGGCTAGGACAAGGTCAAGGGGGGG
>JAUHXL010000724.1 GCA_030426945.1 bacterium | reverse complement strand
CGCGCCGGGCGCCGGCGGCGCGCCGGGCATGGGCGGCGCGCCCGGCGTGGGCGGCGCGCCCGGCGGCGCCGACGTGGACGAGGTGATCGATCTGCCCGGCCTGAGCGCCAAGGTCGACGTGCACATCGATCCGATGGGCATCCCGCACCTGCTGTGCGCCACCGACGCCGACTGCTTCGCGGCGCAGGGCTACCTGCACGCGCGCCACCGCTTCAGCCAGATGGACATCAACCGGCGCTTCCCGTCCGGGCGGCTGAGCGAGCTGGTCGGCAACGTCGTGCTCGAGACCGACGTGGCCAGCCGGCGGTTCAACACCGACCGCACCGGCACGCCCATCGAGGAGAAGATGACCGCGGCGATGGACGCCGAGACGCGCGCCGCGTTCGACGCCTACGCGCGCGGCGTCAACGCGTGGATCGCCCACGTGAAGGCGGACGACTACGGGGCGCGGCGGCAGGACGAGTACACCTACGCGCTGGTCGATCAGACGGCGCTGCCCGATTGGGAGAGCGTCGACTCGGTGCGCAGCGTCCTGCTGGTGATTCGGCAGCTGACCGACTTCTCGGCCGACGACCTGTACCGGGGCGAGGTGTTCGCGGCGCTCGATCCCGCCCTGGCCTATGACGCCGTCGGGCCGCTGGTGGCCTCGCCGAGCGCCATCCTGCCGACCGCCGAGGGGCAGCCCAAGGCGGCGGCGCGGCCGGATCTCGAGGCCCTGCGCGCCGCCCACGCGCGCCTGGCTCCGGCCCGCCGTGCGCTGCAGCGGGCCGCGGCCTCGCCCGATCTGCCCCGCGTCGAGGCCGCGCGCGACCGCGGATCGAACAACTGGGTGGTCGCCGGCGCGCACACGGCGTCCGGCCAGCCGCTGCTGGCCAACGACCCTCACCTGGGGCTCAGCAACCCCTCGGTCTGGTACCCCATCCACCTCGACTCGGTGACCCGCGGCACGGGCACCCTGAAGGTGGCCGGCGTCTCGTTCCCCGGCCTGCCCGCGGTGGTCATCGGCCACAACGAGCACCTGGCCTGGGGCTTCACCACCACCTACTTCGACATGACCGACGTGTACGTCGAGACGCTCAGCCCCGACGGCACGGGCGTGATGCACGACGGCCAGGTGGTGCCCTTCCTCGAGAAGGACTTCACCTTCGGCGTCAGCATGGGCGAGCCGGTGACGCGCACCTTCCAGTACGTGCCGCACCACGGCCCGGTGCTGAGCATCGACGCCGAGGCGGGCGTCGCGATCACCGTCCGCTGGTCGACGCAGGACGCCACGACCGACGCCAACTACCTGCTGGGCCTGGCGCGCGCGACCACCGTGGGCGAGGCGCGCGAGGCCCTGCGCAGCCTGACGACCATCGGCCAGAACGTCGTCGTCGCGGATCGCGCGGGCAGCATCGGCTGGTTCCCGTACAACCTGGTGCCCAGCCGCCCCTGGGCGTCGGCCCAGGCCCCCAACTGGCTGCCCCTCGACGGCGAGGGCGGGCAGGAGTGGGACGGCTACGTCGACTACGACGATCTGCCGCAGGCGCTCGACCCGGCCGGCGGCTTCATCGCCACCGCCAACAACGACATGACCGGCGCCTTCTGGGACGGCGACCCGACCAACGAGGGCCAGGCCGCGCTGCAGACCGACGCGGCGGCGGGCTACCGGCACGAGCGCATCGTGCAGGGCATCACGGCGCGCGACGATCACACCCGCGACACGATGAACGCGCTGCTGGCCGACGTGCGCAGCCTGGTGGGCGAGCGGATGACGCCGCCGCTGCTGATGGCCGTGGAGGGCGCGCCCGGCCTCGACGCCGCGGGGGCCAAGGTGCGCGACGCCCTCGCCGCCTGGGACTTCGACTGCCCCACCGGCCTCGACGGCATAGACCCCGAGACCGCCACGCCGGTCAGCGGTGACGCGGCGGCGGCGTCCATCGGCTGCGCCGCCTTCCACGTCCTGCTGCCCCGCCTGGTGGACGGCGCCATGGCCGACGAGCTGGCGAGCAGCGACCTGATCACCCGCCCCTTCCTCGTGTCGTTCGTGAACCTGGTCCTGCGGCCGGACGCCCTGCAGATGGGCGCCGACTGGTGGGACGACGTCTCGACCGACGAGCCCGAGGACATGGCGGCCATCGTCGCCGCGGCGATGAACGACGCGGGCGCCTTCCTCGAGACCACGTTGGGCGACGATCCCGACACCTGGCGGTGGGGGCGGCTGCACACGGTGACGCTGCGCGCCAACCTGTTCGATGACGCGGGCATCCCCAACTTCAACAACGGGCCCTACGTCAACGACGGCGGCTGGTTCACCGTCGACGTCGCCAACCCCAGCGGGATGTACCGCGACGACTACGCGCACCGCAGCGGGCCCAGCATGCGCTTCGCCTGCGACCTGCCCGCCGACGCGCCGGTCGCCTGCACCCTGCAGGTGCCCGGCGGCAACGTGCACTTCCGCGACGACCCGCATTACGACGACCAGCTGAAGAAGTGGCTCGTCAACGAGCCCTTCGACCTGCACTTCACCGCCGAGGCCGTCCTGGGCAACACCGAGCGCATCGTGCGCTTCGAGGTCGTGCCCTGAGAGGGGGCGATTCGGACCCGTTGGCCCACGGCACGCCTTGCCAGAACGGCTGGGCTATCAGCTTTCAGCGGTCAGCTGTCAGCTCCGCTGCGATGATTGGGACGGGCTGCCCGGAAACCCCGCGCGTCGACCTTGCACCTCCCTGCCGAGGTCGGCACTGCGTCCGGGGCCCGGCCGAGAGCTGAAAGCTGATAGCTGACAGCCGGGCGGAGTCGGCCACCAACGGCTGATGAGCAGACCTGCCCTGAGCCCGGCCCTTGCGCCCGCGGCGCCGACCGGGCACACCAGAGACCCCGACCCGCCCGCGAGCCCCGATGTCCGACGCCCCCACCTCCAACCGCACCCTCGGCCTGTTCGGCGCCACGAACATCGGCGTGGGTGCGATCGTGGGCGGCGGCATCCTGGCCCTGGCTGGCGCCGC
>JAUHXL010000131.1 GCA_030426945.1 bacterium | reverse complement strand
ACGTGCGCGCCGACCACCACGGCCAGCGTCCAAGCCAGGATCTCGTGGATCTCCTCGAACGCCTCGCCGCCCGAGCCCATCAGCAGGCCGGTGGTGACGATGGATCCGATCAGGACGAACATCGCGACCACCGCCCAGCTCGTCGCCGGGTTGTGCCCCACGTAGCGCGCCCCGTCGCCGCCGAACAGCGCCGCCCGCAGGTAGCCCGCCAGCGCGCCCGGCCCGAAGGTGAAGTCGCGGAAGCGCGCCCAGCGCGAGCCGACCACGCCCCACACGACGCGCAGCAGGACGAGGAAGCCGGCGACGCTGCCCGCCAGGTAGTGCAGCGCGAAGGTCGCCGAGTCGTCGTCGACCGTCAGCGCCACCGTGAACGCCGTGGTCAAGGCCGCGACGAGCAGCCAGTGGAAGATGCGGACCGGCAGGTCCCAGATCTGAACGCGCGCCATGCTTCACCTCCGTTGGGGCCGAACGCGGTCGGCCTCGTACGGTCAGAGGCTAGGCGCCGCGGATTGGGACGGGCTTGGGCGAAGATGAAGAGACGATGAAATCGGCGCGGCGCCTGGAGGGTGTTCACCTATCCGAGGTCGAGCCGGGTGCGTCCACCGGCGACGAGGTCGAGGCGGGAGGCCGAAGGAATATCAGAGATATTTCAGGTGCCGACCCACGACGAGATCGTCGTCGGGGGGCGTGCACGGCGACGTGCCGAGGGTTTGTGAGCACCCTCTTACCAGGCGATGGGCTCGCCGTCGCGGAAGAAGCCGCCCGAGGGGCCGTCGGGGGGCAGGGTGGCGGCCCAGACGATGCCGTGCACGCCCTCTTCCACGCTGCGGTTGGCGTTCGGGCCGCCGAGGTCGGTGCGCACCCAGCCGGGGCACACGCTGTTGACCTTCACGTCGTCCTTCGCGGCGTGGTGGAACACGCGGGTGAGCGCGTTCAGGGCGGCCTTCGACACGCGATAGGCGGGCCAGCGCTCGCCCATCTCGGCCAGGCCACCCATGCCCGACGACACGTTGACCACGCGGCCGTAGCCTTGGCGGTTCATGCGGGGCAGCGCGCCGAGCAGCATGCGGTGCGCGCCCAGCGTGTTGGTGTCGAAGGCCTGCCGCAGCGTATCGGTGGGCACGTCCAGCGTGTCGGCGCCGCTGGCTTCGAAGATGGCGCCGGCGTTGTTCACCAGCACGTCGATGCGATCGTCGAGCTCGGCCTTCAGGAAGCCGAAGAAGGCTTGCACGCTGTCTTCGCGCGTCACGTCGAGCTGGGCCGGGTGCACCGCGGGCAGGCCCTCGCCGTGCAGCGCCTCGGCGGCCTCGACCGCGTCCTCCACCGATCGCGCCGTCAGCACCACGCGGTCGCCGGCGCGCGCCAGCGCGCGGCAGGTGCCCAGCCCCAAGCCTCGGTTGCCGCCGGTCACGACGGCGATGCGTTGTGTCCGCACGATGCCTCCTCCACGTCCCTCGCCGCTCAGGGCTTGGCCCGCACCACGCGCAGGTTGAAGTCCGCGTTGCCCAGGGCGCCCCACAGCCGAATCCACAGGGGCAGCCACATCTCGACGCCCCGTGCGGTGGTGATGTCGCCGAGGTCGATCACGTCGCGCCAGCCGAAGCCCTCGGTCAAGAGCGCCCGCACCTTCGCTTTGGCCTCGAGGTCGTCGCCGCTGACGAAGATCGTGGTCGCCTCGACCAGCTTGCCGGGCGCCACCATCAGCTCGCAGTTCAGCGTGTTGAGCGTCTTGACGACCTTCACCTCGGGCATCGCCGCCTGCAGCCGCTCGCCCAGCGAGTCGTCGTTGCACACCGACAGCGTCGGCGGCATGCCCTTCGAGAAGTCGAGCGGATTCGTCAGATCGATCAGGACCTTGCCCGCCAGCCCCGGCCGCGCGGCCATCGCGATCGCCAGCGCGTGCTCGCCCTTGCCGCAGTGGAACACCAGCTCGCCGTGCGCCGCCGCGTCGGCGAAGGTGCCCTGCTTGGCGCCGTGGTCGGTCGCCCACGCCATCGCGGCCGGGTTGTCCGCCGTGCGCGAGCCCATCATCACGTCGTGCCCCAGCGCCACCAGCTTGCCGCCGATGACCTTGCCCACCCTGCCCGTCCCGAGAACGCCGATCTTCATGTCCGCCTCCGTCGCGTGGTGTCGTGCGCGGGCTCAACAAAGCACACCGCCGCGCGCGCCGGCAGAGGATTGTCGGCCCACCGACGGGCGGTCGCCGTGACGACCGCCGGCGCCGCGACCGCGGCGGCCGGGCCACGCGCGGCGCTCCGGTCCGAACCGTCGCCGTCGCCGTCGCCCAGCTCGCCGGCGCGGCGGGCGCCCACCCTGCCGCGGACCTCGCGCGGGCCGGCGGCGCGCGCGACGCCGCGGGCCGTGCGCGGCCGTCGGGGCCCGGCTGACCGCTGACCGCTGACCGCTGACCGCCCCTCCGTCTCCGCACCGACGGTCGTAGCACAGCACCGCTTGCGCCCCCGCCGCCCGCTGTGGCTGGATCCCGCCCCATGTCCGCCCCCCTGCTCTCGCTCTCGGGCGTCACCGTCGGCTTCGGCGGGCGCCCCCTCTTCCACGACGTCGACCTGGCGCTGACGCCGGGCGACCGCGTGTGCCTCGTCGGCCGCAACGGCAGCGGCAAGTCCACGCTGCTGAAGGTGGCCGCGGGCCAGCTCGAGCCGGACGGCGGCGTGCGCAGCGTGCGCCTCGGCGCGCGGGTCACCTACGTCCCGCAGGAGCCGGTCATCGAGGGCTTCGCCACCCTCGGCGACTTTGTGGCCGACGGCCTCGATCCCGAGCACGCCCAGGAGCGCTACCGCGCCGACGCCGCCCTCGACGCCATCGGGCTCGACGCGGGGCGCTCGGCCGAGGGGCTGTCGGGCGGTGAGATCCGCCGCGCGGTCCTGGCCCGCATGGTGGTCGGCCGGCCGGACGTCCTCTTGCTGGACGAGCCCACCAACCACCTCGACCTGCCCACCATCGAGTGGCTCGAGCGCCAGCTCGGCGCGTTCCGCGGCGCGCTGGTGGTCATCAGCCACGACCGCGCCTTCCTCGAGCACCTGACCACCAGCACGCTGTGGCTCGACCGCGGCGTCCTGCGCCGGAACCCCAACGCGGGCTTCGCCGGCTTCGACGACTGGGCCGAGGCGGCGCTGGCCGAGGAGGCGAAGCAGCAGTCGAAGCTCGACAAGCTGATCGCGCAGGAGACGCAGTGGCTGCGCGAGGGCATCAGCGCCCGGCGCACCCGCGATCAAGGGCGCCTGCGCCGGCTGAACGCGATGCGCGCCGAGCGCGCCGCCCAGGTGGCGCGCGCGGGCAACATCAAGCTCAACGCCGAGCGCGGCGACATGAGCGGCAAGCTGGTCATCGAGGCGACGGGGCTGCGCAAGGCCTATGGGGATCGCGTCGTCCTGCGCGACTTCGGCACGACGGTCCTGCGCGGCGATCGCGTGGGCATCATCGGGCCCAACGGCGCGGGCAAGTCGACGCTGATCAAGCTGCTGATGGGCGAGCTCGAGCCCGACGCCGGCACCGTTCGGCTGGGCACGAACCTCACGCCGGTCTACCTCGACCAGCACCGCGCGACCCTGGATCCCGACGCCACCGTCTGGGAGACGCTGGCCGAGAAGGGCACCGATCAGGTGCTGGTGCACGGCCGCCCGCGGCACGTGATGAGCTACCTCGAGGACTTCCTGTTCAGCTCGGATCGCGCCCGCTCACCCGTGCGCAGCCTGTCGGGCGGCGAGCGCAACCGCCTGCTGCTGGCGCGCGCGCTGGCCCGCCCGTCGAACCTGCTGGTGCTCGACGAGCCCACCAACGACCTCGACATCGAGACGCTGGACGTGCTCGAGGACGTGCTGGCCGACTACGCGGGCACGCTGCTGCTGGTCAGCCACGACCGCGACTTCCTCGACCGCGTGGTCACGTCGACCATCGCGCTCGAGGGCGACGGCGAGGCCATCGAGTACGCCGGCGGCTACAGCGACTACCTGCGGCAGCGCGTGGCGCGACGCGCCGAGGCGCCGGTCGAGGTGGTCAAGCCGGCGGCCGAGCGGCCGAAGCGCGCGCCGAAGAAGCTGTCGTTCAAGCAGCAGCGGGAGCTCGAGGCGCTGCCCGGGCAGATGGGGGCGCTGCAGGACGAGATCGCGGCGTTGGAGGGGCTGATGGGGGATCCGGACGCTTATGCGCGTGATCCCGAGGGCTTCCAGGCGGGGGTGCAGCGACTGGAGGCGGCGCGGGGCGAGCTGGCCGGGCTGGAGGAGCGCTGGCTGGAGCTGGAGATGCTGCGGGAGGAGCTGGCCGAGGGGTAGGGGGGTCGATGGCCGCGGGCCCGCCTGCGGCGGGCGGGTCGACCACGACGACGACCACGACCACGACCACGACGCGCGGTGGCGTCGACGGGGGTGGGGGCGGGGCGGGCGCCCCGGCCGTCTCAGTCCTCGGTGGGCTTGGGGCTGATGCGCAGGATGCGGTCGCCCAGCGCGTCGCAGACGAACAGGTCGCTGGCGGGGCCCACGGCGATGCCCATCAGGCCGCCGGCGTCGATCTCGTCCGACAGATCCAGCCAGTCGAGCAGGTTGCCCTCGAGGTCGAAGGCGAAGATGCGCGACGTCGCGTTGTCGGTGATCCACAGCGTGTCGTCGGCGATGGCGAGGCCCGACGGCCGCTCCATGCCTTCGATCATCGCGCCGTCGATCACGGTCTCGAGCATCGCGCCCTCGATCTTCTGCTGCTGCTGGGCGCTGATCGTGTCGTAGTTGGGGAACACCGGGCCGGCCATCTCGCCGGTGGTCGTGTGGAGCATCGCGACGCGGTTGTTGCCCGTATCGGCGACGTACAGCATGTCGCCCAGCACCTCCATGTGCGAGGGCACGCCCTGCACATAGCCGACCTCGCCCTGGACGTAGCGGTGCATGGTGCCGTCGCTGTGGTCCGCGCCGCCGAGGCCGTGGTCTTCCTTGAAGTCGTACAGGCTGAGCGACGCGTGGTAGCCGTCGAAGATCCAGTACGCGTTGCCATAGCCCGCCCAGGCCACGCCGGCCGAGTTCGGGCTGTTGTGCAGCATGTCCATGTGGCTGGCGTGGCCGGCGTCGAACTGCGCCGGATCGCTGGTCCACAGCGACGGGCCCATGAAGTCGGCGGGCGTCGTCGGCTGGGTGACCTGGTCCTCTTCCTGCGCGGTGGCGAGGAAGCCGGGCTCACCGAAGGCAAGGCTGGACGGCTTGGCCATGAAGTGGGTGTTGCCGAAGCCGAACTTCTTGCGCGACCCCTGCTCGTCGGTGCCGACGCCGAAGAAGATGGTCATCGAGCTGTCGTCGAGGTTGACCACCCACAGCTGATCGGGGTTCTCGTTGTGGAAGGCCAGGTCGCGGGGGGTCGACAGGCCGTCCGCGACGGCGGTGCCGATCACGTCCAGCTGCACCGCGTCGAGGGTGTGCAGGCCGTCGCCGAGCACCGGCAGCCCCATCGGCTCCGGCTCCGGCGCGCCGCCCATGCCGCCGGGCGCGCCGCCCAGGCCGTCGGGCGCGCCGCCCAGGCCGTCGGCCGGCAGGTCGCCGCCGCCGTTTCCGCCCATGCCCGGGTCAAGGTTGATGATCCCGCCCTCATCGTTGGTGCTGCCGCCGTCACAAGCCGTCGCCAGCAGCGCCAGCGCGATGCACACCCGCTTCATCCGTGCCTCCGTCAGTCCCCGATCAGGGCGGCGCCGTGCTGCACGACGCGTGCCGTCAGCAGATGCACGGTGTACGGCGCGCGTCGCGCCGGGGCGTCGGTTTCGCCTGTGATCGGGGTCGACGGCGCGCCTCAGCGGGGCGCCTGCGTCGTCAGCGTCGGGTGGGGCACCTCACCGCGCGCGATGCGCGTCACCGGCGCCAGCGGCACGATGGGCACGCGGTCGCCCAGGGGCGCCTCGGGCGGGGTGCTCAGCCACCGATAGACGAACCAGGCGGCCAGCACCCGCTTCACGTATTGCCGCGGCTGCTGGTAGGGCAGGTTCTCGAGCCAGGTGTCGAAGGGTACGTCGCCGGCCGCCTCGAGCCAGCCGTCCACGTTGCCCGGCCCCGCGTTGTACGCCGCCGCCACCAGGCCCGGGTGCCCGCCCAGCCGCGCCGACAGCTCGGCCAGGTAGCGCGTGCCCAGGCGCACGTTCAGCGACTCGCGGTACAGGCGCCGGCAGTTGATCCGCATGCGCACGTCCTCGGCGGCCGCCATGTCGCGCGCGGTCCCCTCGGTCAGCTGCATCAGCCCGCACGCCCCGGCCCACGACCGCGCGCGCGGATCGAAGCGCGACTCTTCGCGCGTGAACGCGTGCACCAGGTCGGTGGGCAGGCCGCGCGTCTCGGCCCAGGTGTCGAGCAGCGTCTGGTAGGGCCGCGGGTAGGCCAGCTCGAACCACCGACGCAGGTCGTCCGTCGGCGCCAGCCCGTCGATGTGGCTGACCTCGCGCTCGACCATGCGATCGCCGGTGGCCGCGTCGCCCGCCAGCGTGTACAGGCGCGCCAGGGCCAGCGTGAAGCGATCGGGCTGCGGCAGCCGATCGCGCGCGGCGTCGAAGGCCGACCAGGCGAAGGCGCCCAGGCCCAACCGCAGCAGCGCCAGCCCCTCGAGGAAGTCGGGATCCGTCCAGGCTGCTTCGGGCTCCAGGTGCGTCGGCGGCTCGGCGGTCGCCACCGCGTCGAGGGTGGCCTCGAAGCGCGCGGGGTCGAGATCCCGCAGGCGGTTGAGCGCCAGCAGCGCGTAGTAGCCCATCGGCGCTTGCTGCACGACCTCGACGTAGCGCGCGAGCGCCGCGTGGCGGTGGCCTTGGGCCTCGAGGGCGCGCCCGCGGAACCAGGTCAGGCGTCCGCGGTGCTCGCGCTCCACCTCGGCCCGCGCGCCGTCGGCGGGATCCACCGCGTCCAGCCGCTGATCGAAGAGAAGCCAGTGGGCGTCGGCGGCCCGATCCCCGTCGGGGTGCCCGGTCAGCAGGGCCTGCAGGTGCTCGAGCGCGTCGGCCGGCCGCCCGCGCTGCAGCTCGAGCCGCGCCGCCATGTAGCGCGCGTCGTCGGCATAGGGGTGGTCGGGCCAGCGCAACCACACGTCGCGCAGCCAGGTGAGCGCGGCCTCGTGGCGGTCGAGCGTGAACAGGCCGCGCCCGCCAGCGAACACCGCGTCGACCGCGCGCGCGTCGTCGCGACAGGTCGAGAGGAACGCGGCGTAGGCGTCGGCGGCCGGCGCGTGATCACGCAGGCGGGTGTGGGCGCGGGCGCGCAGCCATAGCACGTCGCAGTGGTCTGGGCTGCCGGTCGGCCAGGCCGCGTCCAGATCGGCCAGGGTGGTCAACACGGCGCGGCCGTCGTGCCGCTCGAGCAGGCCGCGGGCGCGCTCGAGGGCCTCGCGCGGGCCCTGCTCGTCGAGCGCCCGGCGCTGCCGCGCCGGCAGACGCGCGCGCAGGGTGCGCAACGCCTTCTGGGCGCGCTTCTGCAGCCGGCGATCATCGTGGCGGAGCGTGAGGTGGCGCCACAGGTCGGCCGCCAGCGCCGTGGCGCCCGCGGCCTCGGCGGCCCGCGCCCACAGCGTCCGGAGGCGGCTGGCGGCGGGATCCGTCGCCCGCCCGACCGCCCGCGCCAGGCGCGCCGCGGCCTCGGCGGGGCGGGCGGCCTTCAGCAGCGCGCGCGCCTGCACCTTGGCGGGCCCGTAGCCGTAGCGCAGCCCGTCGGGCACGCCGGCGGCCAGCTCGGCGGCGCGCTCCGGGCGCCCTTCGCGCAGGGCGGCGATGGCGCCGCGATAGCGGGCGAAGGTCGCGAGATCGGGCCGCAGGTCGGCGGCGCGCGCGAAGCGCTCGGCGGCCGGGCGGCGCAGGCGGGCGTCGATGGTGGCCAGCAGGAGGGTGGCGCCGCCGGCCTCCGGGTGATCGGGCGCGGCCTCGAGGGCGCCGGTCAGCGCGTCCGCCGCGGCGGGCAGGTCGCCGCGGCGGTACAGCCGCCAACCGGGGCCGAAGGTGGCGTCGCCGTCCAGGGGCGAGGCCACCAGCCGCGCGTCCAGCGGCGGCGGCCGGGGCAGGCACCGCTCGCCGGCCAGCGGCGGCGCCTCGGGCGCGGGCAGCGGCCCGACGTCGGGCGGCGGCGCGGCCGGAGGCGGCGCGGGCGTGCAGGCCCCGAGCAGGGCGATCAGCAGGGTCGGCGAGCGGCGCACGGGGCCAGTGTAGCAGCCGGCGCGCGGCTCACTCTGCGGCGGCGGCGCGCTCGACGGCCCGCAGCACCGCGTCGAGGTCGGCGTGATCGCCGGCCCAGGCGTCCGCGTGGCGGAACCAGCGGCGCCCGTCGCGGCCCACCACCAGGACGCCGCCCTGCTGCCAGGGATCCCCCTGGGTGCGCCCCTGACGGAAGCCCGCGCGGAAGGCGCGCGCGCCGGCGAGCAGGGCCTTCGGCCCCAGCCCGAAGCGGCGATGCAGCCCGGCCAGCGCGAAGCTGCGCCGCGAGGGATCGGTCCACAGCGTGGCCCGCATGCCGAACTGCTCGGCGAAGTCGCGCGCCATGGCCACCGTCCCGTTGCCGATGACGTGCACGGTGGCACCCATCGACTCCACGGCGTCGTGGCGCGCGGTGAGGCGAGCGACCTGCTCGCGACAGAACAGTCAGCCGTAGTGGCGGACGAAGACGATCAGGGCGGGCGCGTCCCGCCAGAGATCCTCGATGGGCGTCGGCACGCCGTCCAGGCTCAGCACGGTGGCGCTGGCGAAGGCGGCGGGGCTGGGGGCAGGGTGATTCATGGCTGCGTCTCCATTCGGCGCCGACAGGATGCGCGCGGCGGGTGAGGGTCGCGCGCGCTTTTCGGCGACCGTTCGCGGGCACCGCGTTTCAGAGTCGCCATGCTCGGAGGTGCCGCCGTGCCCGCGACCCTGACGACCCACGAACAGCAGCTGGTGGACGCCCTGTACGGGCTGCTGCGCGACTCCGATCCGGCGCGCTGGCGGCCCGAGCGGGCCGGGAACCTGCGCGAGCGCCTGGTCGGGCTGCGGGCCCACCTCAGCGCCATGGGACCCACCGTCGCCGCGCTGCCGAGGGGCGTCGTCGACGAGCTGCGCGCCGTGCTCGAGCAGCGGGCGCCCGCGCCGGATCTCGGGGCCGAGCGGCTGCGCGAGGCCTGGGCGGATCTGCGGCACGTGACGGTGCCGCTCTACGAGCGCCTGGCCGCGGCCCTGCGCGGGCACGACGTCCACGTCCCCTCGCTGCGCCCCACGAACTACGCGCGCAACGTGTTCCACGTCTTCAATGGCCTGTGGGCGCTGATCATGCTGCACCACGTCCTCGGCCCGCGCACCCTGGTGCCCGTCACCGCGCTGATGACCGCGACCTTCTGGGCCAGCGAGATCCTGCGCCGCCGCTCGCCCCGCTTCGCGGCGCTGTTTCAGCGCAGCACCCGGCGCATCGCGCACCCGCACGAGGCGCACCGCGTGAACTCGGCCACCTGGTACGCGACGGCGCTGCTGGGGCTGGTGCTGGTGGGGGATCTGCCCGCGGCGACCGTGGCGGTGCTGGTGCTGGGCTTCGCCGATCCGGCCGCCGCCCTGGTGGGGCGGCGCTTCGGCCGCGTGGCGCTGATCAACGGGCGCAGCCTGGAGGGGACCTTCACCTTCGCCGCGGTCGGCGTCGCGGCCGGCGCGGCGGGCCTCGCGATCTACGCCCCCGAGCTGCCCGTGCTGCCCCTCGCCCTCGCCGGGGCCCTCGCGGGCGCCCTCGCCGAGCTGCTCAGCCGCCGCGTGGACGACAACCTCAGCGTGCCCCTCGCCGTCGGCGTCGCGGTGGTCGCCGCGCGCGCCGCGCTGGGGGTCTGACTCGGGTGCACATCCCACCTCTGCGCGCTTCGTGGTCGTGGTCGAGAACGGCGAGACGGCCCGGTCTGCCGCCCGTTGTCCACCGCCGCGGACGACACGCCCTGGGCCCCCTGTGCCCGGCGGCGCGCGATATCGGCCGCGCTGCGCTTCGGGGCTGAGCGATTCGCAGAGCGCGTCGGCAGTCCGCTCGACCCCGACTCCGACCACGATGTGAAAATGGGATGTGCACCCAGCTGACTACTCGCAGCCGCCGAGCGCCTCGATCCACGCCCGCACCTGCCCCGTGGCCACCGGATCCACGCGCGTGGTCGCCAGCGGCGGCATCATCGCGGCGTCGTCGCGCCGCTGCATGCGCTCGAGGATCACGCTGCGATCCGGCGCGCCGGGCGCCACCAGCCGCGCGTCGTCCAGCCCCAGATCGCCCTGCACCGGCGGCACGTCACAGACGCCGGTGGCGGCCAGCGGCGCGGCGGCGCGCAGGTCGAAGGCCGCGTTGGTCGGGCCGTCGGGCCGGTGGCAGTAGGCGCAGTTCACGTCCAGGGCCGCGCGCGCCTGGGCGGTGAGATCGGCGTCGGCGTCCGCCGGATCCGGGTGCGCGGGCAGCTCGGCCGCCGGCCCGGGCGCGCCCTCGAGCACGCCCGCCGCGACCAGCAGATCGATCTGGTTGCCCGCGACACCCGGCGCCGCCACGTTCATCTGCCGTGTCCGCCAGCCCAGCGCCTCGCCGGCGGCGTCCGTGTGGCAGCGGGCGCACTCGGCGCTCGACGGGTAGCGCCAGCTCAGCGTCGTCCCGTCGGCCAGCTCGATCACCTCGTCGCGCCCGCCCTCGACCAGGAAGGCGTCGGTCTGCGCGTCGTTCCAGCGCCAGGTGTAGCCTCGCCAGCCATCGGCGTGGCGCGCGAACAGGCGCGTCTCGAGCCGGCGCTCGGTGTCGCGGCCGGCCTCGTCGACGAAGAAGGACTTGATGAGCACGGCGCCCACCGGCAGATCCCAGCCTCCGTCGGCGGTGAAGGCGACGGACGCGCCGACCGGCAGCGCGACGTAGCGCTCCTTGCGCGCGCCGTCGCTCCAGAAGGGGCGGCGCACGGTGAAGGGCCGCACGCTGGGCGCGACGCGGTGGGCGGCGGTGTCGGCGAAGCAGCCGGTGTCGCTCAGCCGCTCGGGGAAGGGCTCGGCGTCGGGCGCCGGCGCCCGCACCAGCCGGTGCAGGCCGCGGCCGGTGAAGGCGGTGAGGTAGACGTTGCCGCGGGCGTCCTCACCGAAGCTGGTGACCTGCCCCAACCGCGCCACGGCCTCGGCCGCGTAGTCGCCGGCGGGCCCCTCGCGCAGGGCCCACACGGTGCCGCTGCCGTAGTCGCCGAACAGGTAGGCGCCAGCGAGCTCGGGCAGCGCGGCGCCCCGATACACGAGCCCGCCGGTGACCGACACGCCCTCGCGCCGGCCGTAGACGTGGACCGGCGGCACCAGCCCGGCGGCGCGGCAGTCGCCCCCGCGATAGCACTCGAACCCCTCGCGGATGTTCCAGCCGAAGTTGCCCGGCGCGGTGATGCGGTCGATCTCCTCGAAGCTGCTCTGCCCGACGTCGCCCACCCACAGATCGCCGGTCACGCGGTCGAAGGCCATGCGCCAGGGGTTGCGCAGGCCCCACGCCCACAGCTCGGGGCGCCCGTCCACGCCGTCGGCGAAGGGGTTGCCCGGCGGGATGCCGTAGGCGCGGGGCAGGGGATCCATCACCCGCGGTCCGCAGTCGGCGCAGTCGGTGCCGAGGGCGCACACGTCGAAGGTGGAATCGGCGCCGCCGTCGTCGCAGGCGCCGTCACCGGGCCAGGCGCAGGTGTCCGCGCACAGCTCGACCGGCTCGCCGCCCGGGCCGGGCTCGCCGTCGACGTCCAGCCGCAGGATGGCCCCCAGCAGGGTGGCCGTGTTCTGGCCGTTGCCGTCGGGATCGCCGCCCGAGCCGCCGTCGCCCAGGCTGACGTACAGGAGGCCGTCGGCCGGGCCGAAGGCAAGCGCGCCGCCGTTGTGGTTGCTGTAGGGCTGCGGCACGACCATCAGCACCCGCTCGGACGCGTCGTCGGCGCGGCGTGGGGCGGCGCGCGCGAACTCGCTGAGCACCGAGCACCGGGCGGCGCCGCCGCAGACCGGGCCGGTCGACGAGTAGTAGACGAAGAAGCGGCCGTTGTCGGCGTAGTCGGGGTGGAACGCGAGGCCCAGCAGCCCCTCCTCGCTGCCGTCGCGCAGGACGCCCACCTGCAGGAAGAGGTCGGCGGCGGCGACATCCGGGTCGTCGTCGAAGGCCCGCACGCGGCCGCCCTGCTCCACGACGAACAGGGTGTCGGCATCCCCGGGCGCGGCGCCCACCTGGATCGGGCGGTCGAAGCGCAGGTTGGGGAAGGCGGGCTCGATGGCCACGCCCGCGTTGGGCTGCTCGGGCAGGCGGCAGGTCTGCGCCGCGGGGCGGGGCAGGTAGGGGTTGTCGGGATCGGGCGGCGGCGCGGCGTCGGGCGGCGGCGCGGCGTCGACGGGCGGCGCGGCGTCGGCGGGCGGGGGCGGGCCGACGTCGAGGGGCGGGTCCGCGTCCGGTGGGGGCGTGCCGTCGAGAGGCGCCGCGGCGTCCGCGGGCGGGCGCGCGTCGACGCTGGGCGTCGCGTCGGTGATCGCGGCGTCGTCCGGTCCCGGCCCGGCGTCGGGCGGCGCCGAGGCGTCCGGCGCCGGCGCCGCGTCGGCCGTCAGCGCGTCGGCGGCGAGCGCGTCCGCGGTCAGCGCCGCGTCGCGGCCGCCCGCGTCGGCTCGGCCACCGTCCGGGTCGACCACCGCGTCGCCGACGGCCGCGTCGCCCACCGTCGCGTCGCCGACCGGCGCCCCATCCCCACCGTCGTCGCACCCGAAGAGGGCGCAGGCCAGCCCCAGGCCGCCCAGCCACCGTGCTGCCGTTCGTCGCTTCATGCGGTCACCGTACTCAATCGTCCGGGGCGCCCGACAGCGCAACGGATTGCACCGAGCCGACGCCGGCGGCGGCCTCGGCGTCGCGCAGGGCGCGCGCCGCGGCCTTCATCTGCCGCTCGGCCGCGGCCGCGCTGCCGGCGCCCGCCGCGCGCGCCGCGCGCTCGGCCGACCACCCCTGCAGCGACCGGCCGATCAGCGCGCCGAGGGCCGGATCCACGGCGACGCCGGCCGCCAGCCCGCGCAGCACCAGCCGTCGCAGCGCGGGCAGGGCCACCTCGACCGCCAGCGGCCCGTCCAGGCACGCCGCCAGCACCGCCGCGTCGCGCTCGCCGCCCGCGGGCGCGGCGGCCCGCCACAGCAGCCCCGCGACCACCTCGGCCGCCAGCGCGTCCAGCGCGCCGCCCAGCCACACGGGCAGATCCGCCTGCAGCCGGGCCGCCGCGTCGCCCAGCGCGTCGCGCCCGGCGGGCGTCAGCGCGCGGACCATCACCACCGCGTGTTCGCCGCTGCGCTTCCCCGCCCGCAGGCCCACCCGCACGGGCGCCAGGCCCGCGCTGCGCCAGAAGCGCAGCAGCGGCGCGGTGGCCCCGAAGGTCGTGCCCAGCAGATCGACGTCCTCGGCGACCGCGTCCGCCGTGACGGCGGCCAGCAGCGCGCCGCCGATGCCCCGCGCGCGCGCCGCCGGGTGCACCGCCACGCGCACCACGCGCCGCGCGCGCCGCGTCGCTGCGACGGGCCGGCCCAGGTGGAAGGCCAGCGTCTCGGCCAGCAGGTGCCCGGCCGGGCGCCGCCGGCCCGCCGCCACCTCGGCCGCAAGGTCGGGCGGCAGGGCCCCCTCGTCGGCCACGAGCGCCGCGGCGACCAGCGCGTCGCCGCACCACGCCGCGTAGACGTGCTGCCCCGGCGCGTCGAGCGCCCGCGCCAGATCCGCCGGGCTGGTGCGGTAGTGCGCGCCCACCAGCAGCCCGAACCAGGCGCGCAGCGTCTGCTCGTCGGCGGCCAGCGCGTCGCGATCCAGCCGCTCGAAGCGGCAGCCCGCCAAGGCGGCACCGGCCACCGCGTCGTCGGGCGCCGGGGCCGCGTCCAGCAGCAGCGCCTCGAACACCAGCGCCTCGACGGGATCGTCGGGGGCCCAGCGCACGGGCGTCTCGAGGCGCAGCCAGCGGGCGCCCGGCGCGCGCTCGGCCAGGGTCGCGCCGAAGCGGACGGCGAAGCCGCGCCCCGAGCCCTCGTAGCCGTGCACCGTGGTCGCGAAGGCCAGCCGCGGGCAGGCGTCGAGCAGCGCGCGCAGCCGCGCGACGCCCAGCGCCGCCGCCTCGTCGACGAAGACGACGTCGGCGTCCGCGGCCAGCGCGACGGCCCGCTCGGGCGCGGCGAAGCGCAGCCAGCCGCCGTCCACCTCGACCGGCGCGTCGTCCGCCAGGCCCAGCACGCGGCGCGCGTGGGCGAACACCGGCCGCACCGCCTGGGGCCGCGGCGCGGTGACCAGGATGCGGCGGGGCGCCTCGCGCAGCACCGCCGCCGCGGCCAGCCCCAGCGCGGTCGACTTGCCGCGCCCGCGATCGCTGGTCAGCACCACGGGACGCCGCGGACGGCCGCGGCACATCCGCGTCAGCGCCGCGACGGCCTCGGCCTGATCGGCGGTGAGCGGATCGGGCGGCGGGGGCGGCGGCGGCCCGGCGGGGATCCCCGGCGCGTCGTCCGCGGGCCCCAGCACCACCGCGTGCCCTGACAGCAGGCGGGCCAGCCGCGCGCGCAGCCGGCAGGGGCCCCGCGCCAGGTCGTCGAGCGCCGGCGCGCAGAACACCAGCAGCCCGCCGGCGCGCACGCCGCCCGCCGCGGCGCCCAGCGCCTCGGGATCCAGCCCGTCGTGCAGGTCGAAGATCAGCGCCGGGCGCTCGTCGCCCAGCACCTCGTGCGCGCGGCCGGGGGGCAGCGCCTCCTGGCCCGGCGGCGCGGAGGCCGCGATCCACAGCGCGTCGAGGTCGGTCGCCTCGAGGGCGGCCAGCGCCGCCCGGCGGCCCCAGCCGGCCGGCCCGGCCAGCACCAGCGCCCGCCGGTGGCGCGCCGCCGCGGCCGCCTCGGCCAGCGCGCGCGCCGTCGCCCGGACGGGCCTCAGCCGGCCTGCTCGACGTCGCCGCAGGCGGCGTACAGGTTGGCGAACAGATCGGCCAGCAGCGCGCGCGGGGTGGACGAGAAGGCCACGCGAATCAGCCCCGACGTGGCGATGACGCCGGTGTCGTAGGCGTCCAGCAGGCGCGTGCGCACGGCGTCGGCGTTGGCCTTCAGCGGCCGCACGCACATGAAGTAGCCCGAGTTGAAGGGCAGCGGCACGAAGCG
>JAUHXL010000130.1 GCA_030426945.1 bacterium | reverse complement strand
GTCGAGGCCACCGCCTGCGATCTGCGCGGGGCGGACGTGCGCGGCGGCCGGCTCACCGGCGCCACGCTGCAGGGCTGCGACCTGGCGCAGACGCGCGCTGCGGGCCTGTGCGCGCGATCCACCACCCTCACCGAGTGCCGGCTGTCGGGCGCCGATCTGGCCGGCGCTCGGCTGCGCGACGTCACCATCGAGGGGGGCGAGACGGCCTACCTGGCGCTGCCCAAGGCGGTGCTGCTGAACGTCCGCTTCCACCACCCGCGCATGGGCGGCAGCCCGCTGATGCGCGCGCAGCTGGCGGGCGCGTTCCTCCTCGAGTGCGATCTGCGCCACGCCAACCTGTACTGCGCCGATCTGCGGGGCGCGGTGCTGGTGCGCACCGACCTGTCGGACGCGGTGCTCGACGGGGCCGACCTGACCGACGCCGTGTTCCTGGACTGCCGCAGCGACCGGACCGACTGGCCCGGCGGCCGAGGAGATCGATGAGCAACCACGACTGGGACGCGCTGTACGGCGAGCTCGAGCGGGCCACCGGGGCCTGGACGCGCGAGGAGCTGGTGGCGCTGATGCGCGACCTGATCCGCGAGTACGTCATCGAGCGCGGCCTGCCGACCGGCACGCCCGCGCAGGCGACGACGCCGGATCTGGGCGCGATGGACTTCCCGCAGCTGATCGGGTGGCTGAAGCGATCACTCGACCTGCCCGAGCTCGAGCTGTTCAGCGTCGACGGCCGGCGGGTGCTGGTCGAGGCGGACGGACCGCGCGTGTTGACCGCGAACGCCACCCGGCGGCCCACCGGCCAGTGGCCCGCGACGCGGGGCGCGCCGCCTCCCCCCGCGGCCAGCGCCGAGGGCGACACCGCCCCCTACCCCGCCGCCAGCGGACCGCAGCCTGCCCCGCCGCTGCCCAGCGACGAGCCCGACGACGGCGGCGACGGCCGGGAGCCCTCCGCCCGCAAGCTGAGCCGCGGCTTCCGCGGGCTCGAGTTCGATTGAGAAGGCTGGCGGACGGCCTCTTCGAGGCCCGCCGCGGCCTCTGGCCCTCGGCGCTCGAGTCCTTCACCGGCGCGGCCGAGGACGATCCCACCGATCCCCGCGCGCCCCTCGCCGCCGCCATCTGCGCCCTGCGCCGCGGCGACGCGCGGCGCGCGGCCGTCCTGCTCGAGACGGCGTCGGCGCTGCGCGATCCCGGCCCACCCTGGGCCGAGCGGGCGGCGTGGCTGCGGGCGTGCGCGCGGCTGGCGTTGGACGATCCAGCCGGGGCGGAGGCGGCGGCGCGGGGGTTGCCGGGGGCGCTGCGACGGCGGGTGGAGGCCGCCGTGCGGCTGCGCGCGGGGGATTATCGGGCGGGGGTGGTGGCGCTGCTGGTGGATCGGGTGCCGGGGCGGGTGTTGGGGGCACCGCGGGTTGACAACCAGGGCGGCTGAGATGCGAAGGGCGCAACGGGACACGGGCCCGCAAGTGCCCCCACGCAGGAAGCGAGAGACGTGCCCGTGCCCGAAAGGAAACGGAGCGCAGCCGCTGGACCGGCGCGCGCCCCGCGCTCGCGAAACCGAGAATCGAAAGGCCGGCATTCGGCGGCACGCCGTACCCTCTTAGACGAACGACCGCCGCGACCGGACCGGATCGGCTTCGGGCACGTGGCACGGGCCGCCAGCCCGGATTGCAGGCATCCGGCACTCTCCTTCTTGCCGTACGTTCTCGGACGGACGACCGCCGCGGCCTGTCCGGATCGGGCACGTGCACGGGCACGTGTTTCGGCCCCCCAGCCCTGATCAGGCCGCCAGTGCCTTCAGGATGATCACCGTGATGTTGTCGGTGCCGCCGGCCTGGTTGGCGGCGCGGACGAGGGCGTCGCAGGCGTCCTGGGGGTTGTCGGCGTTGCCCTGCAGGATCGACTGCACGATCCAGTCGTCCACCAGATCGCTGAGGCCGTCGCTGCAGGTCAGGTAGACGTCGCCCGGCTGGGGCTGGTCGACGACCAGATCGGCGTCGACGTCGTCCTCGAGGCCCACCGCGCGCACGATGACGTTGCTGCCCGCGCGGGCCCGCGCCTCCTCCTTGGTCAGGTGGAAGAAGCGCATCAGGTGGTTCACCAGCGAGTGGTCCTCGGTCAGCTGCACCAGGGCGTCGCCGCGCAGCCGGTAGCAGCGGCTGTCGCCCACGTGCGCCACCACGAGGCCCACGCCCGGCTGGTACCGCGCCACCACCAGCGTGGTGCCCATGCCGTCGCAGCTCTCGTCGACCTGCGCGCGGTTGTAGATGCGCACGTTGGCGACGCGCACCGCGTTGGCGAGCGCGTTCTCCTCGTCCGAACGGCTCTCCATGATCTCGAAGGGCCATTCGAAGTCGGGCGCCTTGCGCCAGCGGCACATGAAGTCCTCGACCGCGTCGACCGCCATCTGGCTGGCGACCTGGCCGGCGACGTGCCCGCCCATGCCGTCGGCGAGAATCCAGAGGTTCTCGGCCGGCACCAGCTTGTAGGCGTCCTCGTTGGCCTCGCGCGCGCGGCCCACGTCGGTGGACCCCGCGGCGATGAAGCGGACCGGCGGCATGGCGTTCAATCCGGATCCAGTCGGGCTTCCATGGAGTACTGGCTCGAGCAGTCCTTGTCCGGGCTCAGCACCCAGATGAAGAACCGCCCCGGCTCCACCCGCCGCACCAGCTCGATGTAGGGGTTGTTCGACTGCACCTCGCGGGCGACGTGCGCGCCGTACTTGTCGCGCAGGTAGACCTCGCAGCTGCCGGCGACCTTGTCGAACACGACCTTCACCGACAGCAGCCCCGGCTGCTCGACGAAGAAGATCTTCCAGTCGGAGCGATCCTCGCCCTCCCAGGTCACCGAGTCGGTGAACACCTTGTTCAGCGGCAGCGGCTTGGCCAGGTGGCGCTGGAAGTCGGGATCCGGGTTCTCGTCGGGGCCACCCCCGCAACCGGCGGCCAGCGCGAGCACCCCGCCCCATAGCAGCCGTCGCATGCAATCACCTCCCGGACTCGAGCGCCTCAACCTAAACCACCCCCCGCCTGCGCGGCAACGCACCCTTCACGGCCCCACCCTCAATGGTGGGTGTCCGCCTCCAGATCCACGGCCGGCGCGTGGTCGCGCAGCCACCCCTCGACCTCGCCGCGGTAGGCCGCCAGGTTGCTGCGCGTGTCCGCCTCGAAGCGCATCACCAACACCGGCTGCGTATTGCTCGGCCGCAACAGCCCCCAGCCGTGGGGGAAGGTGACGCGCACCCCGTCGAGGTCGTTGATCGGGTAGCGCGCGCCGAAGTGCGCCGCCGCCCGCGTCATCACGTCGTCCTTCGCCGCGTCCGGGCACAGCACCCGGAGCTCCGGCGTCGTCACCGTGCGCGGCAGATCGTCGAGCAGATCGGCCAGCTTCTCGTCCCGGGCGGCCAGCAGCTCGAGCAGCCGCGCGCCGACGTAGATCGCGTCGTCGAAGCCGAAGAAGCGGTCGGCGAAGAAGATGTGGCCGCTCATCTCGCCGGCCAGCACCGCGCCGGTCTCCTTCATGCGCGCCTTGATGAGCGAGTGGCCCACCTTCCACATCTCGGCGTTGCCCCCGGCGGCCGCGACGCCGTCGTACAGCACCCGCGAGCACTTCACCTCGCTGACGATCGTGGCGCCCGGCCTCTCGGCCAGCACCGCGCGGGCGAAGAACAGCAGCAGCTGGTCGCCCCACACCACGCGGCCCTTGTGGTCGACGCAGCCGATGCGGTCGCTGTCGCCGTCGAAGGCGATGCCGACCTCGGCCTTCTCGCGCGCGACGGCCGCCTTCAGATCGGCCAGGTTGGCCTCGACCGTCGGATCCGGGTGGTGATGCGGGAAGGTGCCGTCGGGCGTGCAGAACAGCTCGGTCACGTCGAAGCCGAGCTTCTGGTACAGCCGCCCGGCCACCAGCCCCGCGGTGCCGTTGCCGGCGTCGATCACGACCTTGATCGGCCGCCCCTCGCGGCGGATGTCGCCCAGCACCCAGCGCTCGTAGGGCGCGTAGATGTCGACCTCGCTCACCTGCCCCGCGCCGGACTCGAAGTCCTCGGCCACGATCAGGTCGCGCAGCGCGAGCAGCGCGTCACCGTACATCGAGGCCGTACCCAGGTTCAGCTTGAACCCGTTCCAGTTCGGGGGGTTGTGGCTGCCGGTCACGACGACGCCGCCGTCCACGTCGAGCGTGTGCGTCGCGAAGTACAGCAGCGGCGTCGGCACCGCGCCCAGCCGCACCACGTCCACGCCGGCCGCGCGCACGCCCGCGTCGAAGGCGCCCAGCACCCGCGGCCCGCTCAGCCGCACGTCGCGCCCCAGCGCCACCTTCTTGCCGCCCGCCCGCCGCACGACCGTGCCGTAGGCCCGCCCGAGCGCCGTCACGAAGGCGTCGGTCAGATCCTCGTCGGCCCGCCCGCGGATGTCGTAGGCCCGGAACACCTCGGGGTTGAACGCCACGCTCACAGCAGATCCTCCCGGCCCCGCGCCTTCAGCTTGTCGACCACCCGGCGCACGTCCTGCGCCCGATCGCGCGGGCACACCAGCACCGCGTCGCCGGTGACCACCACCACGAGATCCTCACAGCCCACCAGCGCCACGGTCGGCCCGTCGCTGTGCACGATGCTGTCGCGGCTGTCGATGGTCAGCGCCGGCCCGCGCACCACGTTGCCCGCGTCGTCCGCCTCGGCGAAGTCGGCCAGCGCCGCCCAGTGCCCCACGTCGTTCCAGCCGAAGGCGGCCGGCACCACGCGCACCCGCTCGGCGTGCTCCATGACGCCGTAGTCGATGCTGACCGACTCCATCGCCGCGAACTCGCGCGCCAGGGTCTCGGGGTAGGCGTCCGTGCCCACCGCCGCCGCGATGGCGTCCAGGTGCGCGCGCATCGCCGGCAGGAAGCGCCCGATGTCCTCGAGGATGCGGCGCGCGGTGAAGAAGAACATGCCGCTGTTCCACAGGTAGCGGCCCGAGGCGAGGTACTTCTCGGCCACGTCGCGCGGGGGCTTCTCGACGAACCGCTCCACCCGGCAGACCTCGACGCCGTCGACGTCGACGGTGTCGGCGCGGTCGTAGTGGATGTAGCCGTAGCCCGTCTCGGGGCGCGTGGGCCGGATGCCCAGCGTGACGATCTCACCGGCCCGCGCGCGCGCGCCGGCCGCCGCCATCAGCGTGCGGAAGCGGGCCGGATCGCCGATGTGGTGATCCGCCGGCAGCACCGCCATCACCGCGTGGGGATCGCGCCGGGCCAGCAGCGCCGCGGCCAGGCCGATGCACGGCGCGGTGTTGCGCGCGCAGGGCTCGATCACCAGGTTGTCGGCCGGCAGATCGGGCAGCAGCTCGCGGATGGGCGCGGCGTGGCGCTCGCCGGCGACCACCATCACCCGCTCCAGCGGCACCAGCGGCGCCAGCCGGGCCGCCGTCTCGGCCAGCAGCGGGCGCTCGGTGCCGATGGCCAGGAACTGCTTCGGGCGGTCGCGCCGCGAGAGCGGCCAGAAGCGCGTGCCCGAGCCCCCCGCCATGATGACGGCGTACACCGCTCAGCCCTCCGCCGACGTGCCGGCGATCCAGCGCTGGATGGCGGGCAGCTCGTCCGCGTCCCAGGCCGGCGCCAGCCGCAGCTTCAGGAACTGGCCGTAGAGCCCCTTGATCATGCGGTCGAGCTGCTCGAGCAGGAACATGCGCTCGTAGAAGCGATCGTCGTCCTCCTTCGACAGCACCGCCGGGATGCGGGCGCTGGCGATGCTCAGGCCGCTGGCCTTGAGCGTGAACGACCACTCCTGCGCGCCGCGCACGATGCGCAGCTTGGCCTCGTTGGCCAGCTTGCCCAGGCGCAGCGCCGTGCGCGCCTCGAGGCTGTCGGCCGGCTGCCCGCCCTTGAACAGGTTCTCCTGCGCGTTGATCGCCGGCGAGCCGACGGCCAGCTTGTCCTCGAACCACAGCTCGAAGGGCCCGAACTCGGCGTCGCCGTCGAGCTTGAACTCGCCGTCCTGCGCGGTGGAGCGGTACCACAGCCAGGTGAGGAACTCCGGCCCGAGGAAGGCCGTGCGGTGCATCTGATCGAGCAGATCCATCTCAGACCTCCCGCATGGCCGCGAGGGCGGTGTCGGCGTCGACGAAGCTGCAGGGCTCGAGCCGCTCGAGCCCGGCCTGCTCGTCCTCGGTCAGCCCCATCCAGCCGTGCAGGCCGGCGGTCAGCGGGGCCTCGGGCGTCAGCTGCAGCTCGAAGGTCGCCTCGAACAGCTCCATGAACTCGAGGTTCACCTTCTCGTTGGTGGAGAAGAAGCGCACGGTGCCCTCCGACCAGCTCCACACCATGTCGATGGCCTTGATCGAGGGCAGCATCTTGCGGCGCAGATCCAGCTTCACCCGCTCCTTGATCTCGGCCTTCTCGTAGCGGTTGAGGCTGGCGCGCTTCTGCTCCGCCATCACCCGCCGGGCCTCCTTCTCGCTGTAGATGCGCAGGAGCGGGCCGGGCACCCCCAGCGTGTCGATGCGCAGCGCGAGCACGATGTACTCGTTGTAGAGGTACTGGCCGGGCTCGAGATCGATGTCGAGGGGGAAGTGCGGGCTGCACCAGCCCACCGCGCGCTCCTCCTCGCTCTGGGGATCGATCGGCTGGAAGGTGTGGCGCGCGATGGCCGCCGGGAAGGTGTCCTTCCAGTCGGTCGGCATCGGATCGGTGACGTAATACTGGCGGAAGGTCAGGCCGCCGGTGAACGCGCCCATCGGCGTCTCCTCGGGTCGTGCAGAGGGCGCATCCTAGCGCCTGGACTCCCCGGTTGCGAGTTGGCACCCGTGGGCCTTTTGACACCGCGCCAAGGGGCGAATTATGTTCGCCCTGCGCATTTCTCAGGAGCACGTCCCTCATGGCGTACCCGGCTCGACTGGTCGCCGTCGGCCTCACCGTGATCTTCGGCGTACCGGCGGCGTGGGCCCAGCCGGTCGGCGAGGACGCGCCGCCCCCCGTGGCGCCCGCTGCCCCGACGCCAGCGCCCGCCCCGCCCCCCGCGGCGCCGGCCGTGACCGCGCCGCCCAAGGTGGTGCTGACGCCCGAGGCCGAGGCACAGCTGTCCGCGGCCGACAAGGCGCGCGCGGACGCCCTGCGCCGCGAGGCCACCACGCTGTTCTCGAACGGCCGCTACAAGGAGGCCATCGAGCAGTTCCGGCAGGCGTTCGAGATCAACCAGGACATCGACCTGCTCTACAGCATCGCGGTCAGCTACCAGAACCTCGAGGCGTGGCAGGAGTGCGTGAACTTCATGGAGCGGTACCTCGAGAAGGCCCCGGTGGGGCCGAAGCGGGACCGCGCCGACAACACGCGCATCTCGTGCGACGCGCGCATCGAGCGCGACCAGCAGCTGATCATCGAGTCGGATCCGCCCGGCGCGCGGGTCTTCCTCGACGACAAGGCGCGGGGCACGGTCGGCACGACGCCCTTCCGCAACTACGTGCGCCCGGGTCCCCACAAGGTGTGGATCGAGCTCGACGGCTATCAGCCGGTGATGCAGGACATCGAGATCCAGAAGGCGGAGCCCTTCCGGATGAACCTGGTGCTGCGGCGCGAGCAGAACGCGGGCTGGCTATTCGTCGACAGCACGGTCATCCAGGCGCGGGTGTACATCGACGGCAAGAACGTCGGCCTCACCCCGTTCAAGCAGCCGCTCGCGTACGGCTCGGGCCTGCACCAGGTGGTCGTCGAGCGCGACGGGTATACGCGGTACAACCAGCAGGTCATGGTCACCAAGGGCCAGGTGACCGTGGTCGACGCCTACATCGTCCGCGCGGACAACTTCACCAGCTGGCGCACGCCGGTGGGCTGGACGATGAACGTGGTGGGCGCTTTGGCCATCGGCGGCGGCATCACCGCGTGGCAGTTCGCCGACAAGGAGTTCAACGACACCGACGAGTTCGAGCAGCTCGCGCTGTACGAGAAGCTCGGCTACGGCATCGGCGGCGGCCTGCTGGCCATCGGCACCACGCTGGTCATCTGGGATCAGTTCCGGGACGTCGTGCTCGACGAGCACAAGAACCCCGACTACAAGAAGCCCGTCTCGAAGCCCCGCGACGGCGAGGCCCCGGTGGGCATCGGTGTGGGGCCCAACGGCTTCAGCTTCGGCTTCACCTTCTGACATGGCCACCGCTGACCTGCCAACGAGGACAACGCGCATGCGCATGAGAGCCTGGCCCTTCGGCGCCGGCCTCGCCCTGGTCGCGGCCGGCTGCAGCCAGGGCATCGACCCGCCCGAGCTGCCCGCCGCCATCCGGATCGAGGGCGGCACCTTCACCATGGGCGCGGCCGGCGTG
Organism: bacterium; assembly: GCA_030426945.1. Taxonomy (GTDB): domain Bacteria; phylum Myxococcota_A; class Bradymonadia; order UBA7976; family UBA1532; genus JACKDN01. The sequence continues at coordinate 6,811 of JAUHXL010000130.1, read as the reverse complement.
ACCGCGCCCGGCGGCGCCATCGTGGCCGACTTCGATCCCTGCGACGACGGCGTCGTGACCACGGGCGGCAAGAAGAGCCTGGCCTGCGGCGCGGAGCTGATGAGCGAGGTCATCCGCCACCCGCGCACCGTGGCCACGTTCTGCATCGACCAGACCGAGGTCACCGTCGACCAGTACCGCCACTGCGTCGCCCGCGACGCCTGCGACAAGCCCAAGAGCACCAACGCCGGCAACCGCGGCGACGGCTTCATCGAGAAGTACTACGACCAGGACGAGGGCACGTCCTACGGCAACCACCCGGTGCTGGGCGTGACGCACGCGCAGGCGCGCGCCTACTGCGCCTTCCGCGGCGGCCGCCTGCCCACCGAGGCCGAGTGGGAGTTCGTCGCCACCAGCCGCGGCGCGCGCAGCAGCATCCTCGCCGACGGCTCGCTGGTGGCGACCCTGCCCAACGGCTGCGACGCCAGCGAGGGCAGCCGCAACGCCGTCGCCTACGGCAGCTGCACCGGCAACAGCCTGCTCGCCGTGCGCGAGGCCAGCGCCGACGTCACCGCGCAGGCGGTCCACGACATGGCCGGCAACGCGCAGGAGTGGGTGCTCGACGAGTTCGACCACCTGGCCTACTGCGATCCCGATCAGCCCAGCGGTGCCCTGACCACGCTCTACCGCATGGACGAGGCCTCGCGGCGGCCCCTGGCCGAGGCCCAGGCCAACCTGCCCAACGCCCTGCTCAGCGACGACAGCGGGGCGTGTCTGGACACGCCCGAGTCGGGCATCAGCTGCGGCTCGAGCGACGACTGCCCCGGCGACGAGGTGTGCCGCAGCGGCAAGTGCGCGACGCCGCACCGCAACAAGTACACCGGCGGCTGCAACGATCAGCACGAGCGCTGCCTCGGCGTGTGCACCGAGGCCTGGCGGGGCGAGAGCATCGCGGAGTCGGTGCGGCGCGAGAACTGGCAGGTGTTCCACTGCGAGGCCATCGGCGGCGACGCGGCCCGCAACAACGGCGGCAGCGTCGGCAGCTGCGATCCGCAGACCCACTGCGAGGTCCGCGACCAGAGCAAGCCCGACGCCTGCGTCGAGTTCTGCGGCTGCCTCAACGCGGATCCGACGCCGCCCGAGGGCGACGCCGCCTGCCTCGAGCGCTGCGTCGAGGCCTACGCCGAGTGCGCCGCCGACTGCAGCCAGCCCGGCGTGGTCACCGCCTGCACCAAGCCCGACATCACCAACGATCCCGACACCAACCGGCCGCGCCCCTGGTGCGTGCCCCTCGCCGACGGCACGGCGGCGGCGCACCAGCGCCCGGAGAAGTTCGACGCCGACTTCCTGCGCGACACCTTCGTCGTGCGCGGCGGCCACTTCCAGGAGAGCGCGTCCTGCGGCGTGCGCCCGGCCCGGCGCTCGTTCAAGTCGGGCAGCTCGCCCCGCATCGGCTTCCGCTGCGCCTACGACACCGGCAGCGAGCGCTGCAACTGAGCTCGCCTTCGGTGGCGCCGCGCCGCTGAGCCGGCCCGAGCCCACGTCCGATCCTGCACAGCGGCCGAACCGACGGGCGACCCACGCTGACAGCCGGTCCGGTCCACCGCTGGGGCGGATCGAGCGCCGCCCTCCGGACACGGCGGCGGGCGCCGCGCCGCCTCACTGCAAATCGATGGGGACGTCGTCCTTGCCCGGTCCGGCCGGGCGGGTGCGCAGGCCGGGGGTGGTGGGCTGCGGCGTGGGATCCTTGCCCGTCGCGACGGGCTCGGGCTCCTTCGGCTGCTTGCGCGGCGGGCGGGGGCGGGCCGGCTCCGCCTTGGGCTTCAGCACATAGGACTGATTCTTGTCGTCGCCCGGCGTCAGGGTGAACGTGCGATCCTCGTAGCCGGACAACGACAGCGTGTACTCGGTGGGCGCGGTGATCTTCACGATCTGCACCGTCGTGCCGATGCGCTTGCCCGACTTCGCTTCGTACAGCAGGGCCTTGGTCGGCTCGCTGCTGACCACGAACTCGTAGGTCTGAGGCGCCGCGTCCGCCTTGGGCGCGGCGTCGGCCACCGCGCCGGCGTCGGCCGGCGGGGGCGCGGCGTCGACCGGGCGCGCCGCCGCGACGGTGCTGCCCCCGGCGTCCGTCTTCGTCTCGACCACCGGCTTGCCCCCGAAGGCGAAGGCCATGACCGCGCCGACGATGAGCACCGGCACGCCGACCCCGGCGACCACCACCGGCACCTTGCTCTTGGGCGGCCGCAGGCTGTCGGGGGCCGGATCGTCCCCGAACACCATCCCGCCGGCCAGCGTGGGCTCGGTGCCCACGGCGGCGTTCTCGGCCAGCACCTCGGTGTTGCCCGACGGCCGCACGTCACCCGGCGAGGTGCCGGCGCGGCCCGAGGGCATGATGGCCGGCCCGGCCAGCGAGGGCGCGCCGTCGGCGCCGGGCAGCGACGGCAGCCGGGACGCGACGCTGTCGTAGGTGGCGCCGTCGAGGATGGCGTCGACCGCGTCGAGCTCCTGCAGCAGCTCGTCCACGCTGGCGTGGCGCTGGGTGCGATCCTTCGCCAGCGCCTTGAACACCACCGCTTCGAGGGGGGCCGGCACGCCGTGATCGGCGCGCACGGTGTGCAGCGCCGGCGGCTGCTCGTTGACGTGCGCGATCAAGATGCTCAGCGGGTTGTCGCCCACGAAGGGCGGCCGGCCCATGAGCATCTCGTAGAGGATGACACCCAGCGCGTAGATGTCCGAGCGCGCGTCGAGCTCGCCCGAGCGCGCCTGCTCCGGCGACATGTACTTCGGCGTGCCGAAGATCATGCCCGCCTGCGTCAGCGTGCCCTCCTTGCCCTCGTACTCCTTCAGCTTGGCGACACCGAAGTCGAGCACCTTGACGAAGTCGCGCTCGCCCTGGATGTCGGTGAGGAAGATGTTGTCGGGCTTCAGGTCGCGGTGGATGATCCCCGCGTCGTGCGCCTCGCTGAGCGACTTGCACACCTGCCGCATGATGTGGATGACGCGCTTCGGATCGATGCCCGCGTTGCGGGCGAGCAGCTGCGCGAGGCTCTGGCCGCGCAGGTACTCCATCGCCATGAACAGGATGCCGTCGTCGGTCTGCCCGAAGTCGTAGACCGAGATGGTGTTCGGGTGCGTCAGGCGGCTGGCGGCCAGGGCCTCCTGGTGGAAGCGCTTGATGACCGTCTCGTTCTCGGTGAACTCCTTGAGCAGCGTCTTCAGCGCGATCATGCGCTGGACCGCCGGCTGGCGGGCCTTGTAGACGGCGCCCATGCCGCCCTTGCCCAGAAGCCCGATGATCTCGTACCGCCCCCCGAGGGTGCGGCCGATCATGGGATCTTCCTTCTTCTTCTTGGGCATCGCGGGCTCGGCCCAGTTGCCGTAGTCCTCGCCCCTCAGCTCGGCGTCGGGATCGTCGGCACCGCCCGGCGCCCGCGCGCCGGCGTGCGCGCGCTGGGTCGCCTCGGCGGGCGGGGCGCGGGTCGGCTCGATCGGCGAGACGTCCGCCATCTCCTCGGCGTCGAGCAGCCGCTCGCCGTCGTTGGGACAGTGGCCGTCCTCGCCCTCGAAGCCGCACTGCGGACAGCTCTTCATCGCCCCCTCGTGGTCACCGGCGTCGTCGTGCACGACCGCTCCCGTAGGCTATGGTCACGCCCCGGGGGAGTCAAAGGTCTACCTTGCCGAGGCCATCCCGGGCGCGCCGCTTGATCGGACCCGTCCCGACGCGCAATATCCGCGGCCATGACACGCAAAGACAACGCCGCCTACTACGACGACTTCGCCGCCTGGTACGAGCGCGAGCGTCACCACGGCTATCACGCGCACATCGACCGCCTGCAGGTCGGGGTGGCCAAGCCGCTGTGCCTGGGCAAGGACATCCTCGAGATCGGCTGCGGTACGGGCATGATCCTCAAGGAGATCGCGCCCTTCACGCGCTCGGCCGTCGGCCTCGACATCAGCCGCGGCATGCTCGAGCACGCGCGCAACCGCGGGCTGAACGTCGTGGAAGGATCGGCCACCGACCTGCCCTTCCCCGACGCCAGCTTCGACGCGGTGTACTCGTTCAAGGTGCTCGCCCACGTCGAGGCCATCGAGCAGGCGATGCGCGAGGTCGCGCGGGTGCTGCGGCCCGGGGGCAAGGCGGCGCTCGAGTTCTACAACAAGCACTCCCTGCGCTACGTGATCAAGCGGCTGAAGCCGGCCCACAAGGTGAGCGAGACGACCACCGACGAGCAGGTCTACACCCGCTACGACGCGCTGGGTGACGTGCGCCGCTACCTGCCGCCGACGCTGCGCGTGGACGGCGTGCGCGGCATCCGCGTCTTCACGCCCTTCGCCCAGGTGCACCAGGTGCCGGCGGTCGGCTCGGCCCTGCGCCTGGCCGAGCGCGTGGCGCGCGATCAGAAGCTGACCGCGCGCCTCGGCGGCTTCATGGTCGTGATGGTCGAGCGGATCTGAGGGCCCGCGCGTGGTCGGCCCCGACGGTCGACCACCGCAACCTCTGCCCCGCCGCCCGGTGGCGCGCGGCCAGCGTCGCCCGCCCGCCCGGATCGTCCAGCAGCCCCCACAGCGTCGCCCGCAGCGCCGCGGCGTCCTCCGGCGGGACGAGCCGCGCGCCCGCGGGATCGGCCACCTCGGCGACGCCGCCGGTGCGCGCCGCGACGACGGGCGTGCCCGCGGCGATCGCCTCCATCACCGCCACCGGGCAACCCTCGGTGCGCCCGTCGAGAGCGCGGCTGGGGAACGCGAACACGTCGGCGACGGCCAGCAGCGCGTCGCGGGCGCCGGACGCGAGCACCCCGAGGGGCGCGAAGGGCACCCGCGCCCCTGCGCAGGCGGCCTCGAGGCCCGCGCGCTCGGGCCCGTCACCGGCCGCCATCCAGATCACGTCGTCGCGGCCGGCCAGCGCGCCGGGCAGCAAGTCGAGGCCCTTGATCGGCACCAGGCGCCCCACGGTGGCGACGACGAGCCGGCCGGCGGCGCGGGCGCGCAGGCGCGCGACCCACGCGGCGTCGGGCGCCGGCGCGGCCACCCCCATCGGCAGCACGCGATGCGGACAGCGCGGCGCCCGCCCGAGCAGCCGGTGGAAGCGCGCGCGCAGATCGGCGCTGACGAAGGCCAGCGCGGCGGCGCGGGTATCCAGACTCCGGGCCAGCGCCCGGCCCGCGGGCAGCCGCTCGAGCAGGGCGACGTCGCCGCCGTGCGCGTAGCTCAGCGCGCCGGGCGCCAGCAGGCCGCAGGGCAGCAGCCAGTGCGCGGCGACGTGCTCGTCGGGCCGGCGGTGGCGGCGCAGCGCGGCGGCGAGGCCCGCCACCGCGCGCGCGGCGACGGCGCCCGCGCGCAGGGGGTGGGCGCCGAGGCGCTCCGGCGCGCCCGCGCCCGCGAACAGCCCGCCGTCGGCGTAGACCAGGCGCTCGACGCCCGCGGGCGCCCAGCCGCCGGGGGGGGCCAGCACCCGCACCCGCCAGCCGCGCGCGGTGAGATCCGCGGCGTGCTCGGCGACGAAGCGGCCGGAGAAGTCGGCGGCGTCGCGGGGGAACGAGGTCGTGATCAGGAGCGCCCGGCGGGGGGCCACGCAGCTCAGCCCGCGTCGCCCGGCGCGGGCAGGGCCTCGGGCCGGGGCGCGCCCGCGGGCCGGCGCAGGCCGACGCGGCGCAGGCCCGCGCGCACCAGCAGCAACGAGATCGGCAGCACCACCCGCCAGACCCGGATGCCCGAGCGCTCGTCGCCGTAGATGGGCGTCACCGGGCGGTCCACCACCCGCGCGCCCACCAGGCCCAGCCAGGCCAGCAGGTCGTTGGGGAAGCCGTAGCGCGGGTAGAGCTGGTCCAGGGGCAGCCGAGCCAGGGCGCGCGCGGTGATCGCGGTGTAGCCGCACTGACTGTCGCGCACGTGCCGGTAGCCCGACGACCAGCGAGTGAGCACGGTCAGGGCGTGGTTTCCCAGGTAGCGCACCCAGGGCATGCGCCGGCGCACCTCCGGGTGGCCCAGACGGTCGCCCTTCACGTAATCGGCCTCGCCGGCGACCAGCGGATCGAGCAGCGCCGACATCTCGCCTGGATCCATCTGCGCGTCCGCGCCGACGACGACGGCCGCGTCCGCGCCGAGCGCCAGCGCGCGCCGGTAGCCCGAGACGATGGCCCCGCCCACGCCGCGGTTCTGCGCGTGGCGCAGCACCTCGACGCCCGCGCGATCGGCGGCCACCTGGGCCGTGCCGTCCGTGCTGGCGTCGTCGACGACGATGACGTGATCGACGAAGGGGGGCAGCCCAGCCAGGGTGACGGGCAGCAGACGCGCCTCGTTGTGGGCCGGGACGACCACGGCGACGCGCAGGCCGCGATACATGGGGTCTCCTCGTCGACGGGGACCGCCGTGCTCTACCAGAGCGGCGCGTCCCAATCAACGGAGGGGCTCAGAGGGGCTCTGCTCACGAGCCGTTGGTGCTTCCGCCAACGGGCTGTCAGCGATCAGCTCTCGGCTCTCAGCCGGGCCCGTGCGTCGTGCCGAGCCTCAAACGGCGCCGCTCGAACGAGGCGCGGGGTTCCCGGGCAGACGGTCCCAATCATCTCGGCGGAGCTGACAGCTGACCGCTGACCGCTGATAGCCCGGCCGGTCTTGCAGGGCGTGCGGTGGTGCAACGGGTCCGAAACACACCCGCTCAGAGGTGGGCGGGCAGCGGGGGCGGGGTCTTCTTCGCGAGGTGGCGGCAGAGGCGCGCGACGGCGCGGCGCTCGCGGCGGTCGAGGAAGTCGAAGGCGACGCCCATGCCCGCGACGCCGCGGGTGAAGTCGAGCCGCACCACACGGCCGCGCACGTGGCGCATGACGCGCGC
>JAUHXL010000723.1 GCA_030426945.1 bacterium | reverse complement strand
GAGCGCTCCAGCGAGTGTGGGCCGCAGGCTGTCACAGGCCGCGGGTCACGGCAAGGGCCGGCGCTCAGGCTTCCAGGGCGCCGATGCTGCTGTTCACGCGGCCGGCGTCGTGGCCCCAGGCCTGCAGGGGCACGCCGGCGCCGCGCAGGGCGGTCAGCACCGCGAGGCTGGCGTTCTCGCGGCTGCGCGACCGGTAGTGGACGCCGCCCCGCAGGCGGCCGCCGCCCTTGCCCGCGACCAGGATGGGAAACTCGTCGTTGCTGTGGACGTTGCCCTCGCTGAGCTCGGTCGTGCACAGGATCGAACAGCGATCGAGCAGGTTGCCGTCGCCCTCGGGGGTGTCGCGCAGGCGGCCGAGGAAGTACGCGAGCTGCTCCATCGTGTAGGTGATCGCCGCGTGCACCGTGGGCTGCGGCGCCGCCTCGTCGTGACAGATCTGGTGCAGGCTGTTGCGCGCGCCGGCGGGCCACACGATGACGCCCGAGCCCGCGCTGCTGAACATGATCGAGAAGGCGCGGGTGAGATCGCAGGCGAGGGCGACGGCCATCAGATCGCTCATCGCGCGGTTCTTCTCGGCGATCTGCTCCCGCCCCTCGACGTCGGGGTAGTCGTCGGACGGCGCCGGGGGCGTCGCGCACACCGGGCTGCCGGTGTCGAGGAGCTGCTCGAGCGCGCGAACGCTCTCGAAGTGCTGCTCGAGCCGGGCCCGATCCCGCGCGCCGACCTTGCCCTGCAGCGCGCGGATCTGGCCGTGCACGGCATCGAGCACCGAGCGCCGCGCGAGGTCGATCTGCGGCGTCGTCGGGCCCATGCCGAACAGGCGGCGGAAGGCCGCCGCCGGCGAGTACTCCGACGGGTTCACGTTATTCGGGCCGTTATGCGACAGGTGCTGGAACGTCGTGCCCTCGTCGGTGCCCCGGAAGCGACACACGGCCAACTCGAGCGACCGGAAGGGCGTCTGCCCCTCGAAGTGCGCGGCGGCGATCTGATCGCAGGAGGGGTGAGCGAAGGTCGTGACGATGGTGTCGCGCGTGGTGCCCACCTGATGGTAGCGCGCGCCGGTCATGATGCCGGTCATGCCCGAGTGGTGGGGGTGCGTCGCGGTCTTGATCTCGAGGCCGGTGACCGGGCTGACGTAGCCCCGGACGCTCTCGAGGGGCTGCATCTCGGCGCGTGGCCGCCAGCCGGCGCCCTCGCCGTCGGGGGTCCAATGGTCGCGCCGGATGCCGTTGCCCCAGAACCAGACGCCGAAGCGCGTGGGCAGCTCGCCCCCGTCGGCCCAGGCGGTGCCGTGCGTGTTCATCAACGCCTCGAGCGGCGGCAGCGCGACGGTGACCGCCGCGCCGCCGAGCACGCCGCGCAGGAACGTCCGGCGCCTCATCGCTCCACCTCCCCCGTCGTCCGGAAGCCCTCGCTGAGCACCAGGGCCAGCATCAACGTCTGCAGGCGGTGCCCGCCCTCGACGAAGGCCTCGGTCAGATCCCGCACCAAGACGAGCTCACTGCGCGCCTCCAAGCGACCGTTCGCGTGCCGGTACAGCCGCCGGGCGACACACTCGGCGATCTCCTCCTGGTTGCGCAGCAGGGCCGCCAGCTCGAGGCCACCCGCGAAGGCCTCGCCGTAGAGATCGCCGCTGGCGTCGATGGGCAGACCGTTCTCGGTCGTGCGCCACGCGCCGATGGCGTCGAAGTTCTCGAGCGCCAGGCCGAGCGGATCCATGTGGCGATGGCAGGCGTTGCAGGTGGGGTCGCTGCGATGCTGCGCCAGCTTCTGGCGCGTGGTGATCGGCCCCTCGGCCTCGACGCCGTCGAGCGATGTCGCGACGCCGGGGGGCGGCGGCGGGATGTCGTAGCAGAGCAGGTAGTTCTGGATGAACTTCCCGCGGTGCGTGGGCGAGGTGACCGTGTTGTGCGCGTTGAGGGCCAACACGCCCGCGGTCGTCAGCAGGCCGGCGCGCGGCCCGTCGGCGGGCAGCGTCACGGGGGTCGGCGCGTCGGCGCCCACCGGCGGCAGGAAGTACAGCGCGGCGAGCTCGTCGTTGATGAACGTCTCGCGGGTGACCAGCAGGTCGCGGAAGTCGGCGTCGGCCTCGAAGACGAGGTGGTCGATCAGCGCGAGGATCTCGGCCTTCATCGAGGCGCCGAGCGTCTCGCTCATCTGGGGGAAGAGGTCGCGATCCTTCTCGAGCGCGTCGAGGCGGTCGAGGTTGAAGTACTCGGCGAAGTAGCGGCGGGTCGCTTCGCGGGCGCGATCATCGGCGAGCAGACGCTCCGCCTGGGTGCGCAGGCCCCCGTCCGTCGTCAGCTCCCCGCGATCGGCCGCGGCGAGCAGCGCCGCGTCGGGGGTCGTGTTCCACAGCAGGTAGGACAGGCGCGCCGCCATCTCGTGGTCGGTGAACCGGCGGCCACCGGGCCGCGCCGGATCGGGCTCCCCCACCTCGACGCGGAACAGGAAGTAGGGGGACTGCAGCACGAAGGCGACCGCGTGCCGCACGCCGCCCCAGGCGTCGCCGAGGGTGGCGCCGATGTCGGCGGCCAGGGCCGACAGCAGGGCCGCCTCGTCGGGGCTGGGCGGGCGCCGCCAGGCCGCGCGGGCGAAGTCGACCAGGAAGGCGTCGACGCAGGCCGGCTCCGGCGTCTCGCAGCCGGTGAACGCGGCGCGGCGCTCGGGGGCCAAGGCCTGCCCGGCGAGATCGAGCGCGGCGGCCTCGTACTGCTCCGCGGCGCGCGGCGAGATGGTGAGCTCGGAGGCGCCCACCGAGGCGAAGCCGTGCAGGGGCGTGTCCACCTCGAGATCGGCGGGCACCTGCACGTCGCCGAGCAGATCGCGCGCGCTGTTCTGGTACTGGGCCAGCGTCAGTCGATGCAGCGTCGGTGCCTGGGCGGCGAAGGGCGGCAGGTCGTCTCCGGGCGGTGACGGCGGCGCGGCGTCGGCGGCCCCGGCGGCCGCGTCGTCGCCGTCGGCGGGCGCGGCGTCCGCGCGCCCCGACCCCGAGGGCGG
>JAUHXL010000129.1 GCA_030426945.1 bacterium | reverse complement strand
CCTCGTCGTAGCGCGGATCCTCGGGCGGCACCTTGGCCAGCAGCGACCCCGCCTCGTCCGTGCGCCCCTGCCCCATCGCGATCTTCGCCAGCCCGATCAGCGCGCGCGCCTCGGTGGGCTGCTCGGCCAGCACGTGGCGGAAGGCCTGCTCTGCCAGGTCCGGGCGCCCCGCGGCCAGCGCCTCGTCGGCCATGTCGAGGGGATCGGCCGCGGCCTGCAGCTGGTGGCGCTCGAGCATCTGGCGGATGGCCGGCTCGGTCTGCGCGCCCTGGAAGCCGTCCACCGGCTGCCCGCCCATCACGAGGAACACCGTGGGGATGGACTGGATGCGGAAGACGCTGGCCACCTGCGGCGAGCGATCGACGTCCACCTTCACCAGCTCGAAGGCCCCGTCGTACTCCACCGCCAGCTTCTCGAGGATGGGCCCCAGCGTCTTGCAGGGGCCGCACCACTCGGCCCAGAAGTCGACGAGGACGGGCACCTCCTGGCTGCGCAGCAGCACCTTCTGCTGGAAGTCCACGTCGGTGGCGTCGATGACGTACGGGCTCGCGTGCATGGCCGGCTCTCCGGGTGACGATGGGGCGCCACCATAGGCACGCGCCTGCGCACCCGCAAGCCGGGTCGCGCCGTCCGCGCCGGGCGTCGTTGCGGCGCGCGCGGGGGTCTGCTACGCCTTCACCCGTCCATCGCCCGACCAGGAGGTACGACCGTGGGCACGTCGATCGAAAAGCTTCTCGGGGACGAGGCCAAGGGCCTGCTCGAACACCGCTGCACCACCATCCCGGCCGAGTCGCTGCACCTGCCGGGGGGCGACTTCATCGAGCGCGTCTTCATCGACACCGACCGCCCGATCACCGTGCTGCGCAACCTGCGCAGCCTCTACGACCACGGCCGCCTCGCCGGCACGGGCTACGTCTCGATCCTGCCCGTCGATCAGGGCATCGAGCACTCGGCCGGCGCGTCCTTCGCGCCCAACCCCCGCTACTTCGATCCGGCCGCCATCGTCGAGCTCGCCATCGAGTCGGGCTGCAACGGGGTCGCCTCGACGCTGGGCGTGCTGGCGGCCACCGCCCGCCGGTACGCGCACCGCATCCCCTACATCGTGAAGCTCAACCACAACGAGCTGCTCAGCTACCCCAACGCCTTCGACCAGGTGATGTTCGCCCGCGTCGAGCAGGCCTTCGAGATGGGCGCGGTGGGCGTCGGCGCCACCATCTACTTCGGCAGCGAGGAGAGCACCCGGCAGATCGTCGAGGTCTCCGAGGCCTTCGAGCGCGCCCACGAGCTGGGGCTGTTCACCATCCTGTGGTGCTACACGCGCAACAACGCCTTCAAGGTGGACGGGGTCGACTACCACACCTCGGCCGACCTCACCGGCCAGGCGAACCACCTCGGCGTGACCATCAAGGCGGACATCATCAAGCAGAAGCTGCCCACCAACAACGGCGGCTACAACGCGCTGAAGGGCTTCGGCAAGACCCACCCGAAGGTCTACAGCGAGCTGACGACCGACCACCCGATCGACCTCTGCCGCTACCAGGTGGCGAACTGCTACATGGGTCGGCAGGGGCTGATCAACTCGGGCGGCGCCAGCGGCGACAACGACCTCGCCGACGCCGCGCGCACGGCGATCATCAACAAGCGCGCGGGCGGCACCGGCCTGATCCTGGGGCGCAAGGCCTTCCAGAAGCCGGTCGCCGAGGGCGTCGAGATCCTGCACACGGTGCAGGACGTCTACCTCGACACCTCGATCACGGTCGCCTGACCCCCCGCGCCGCGCCGCCTCAGGGGGCGGGCGGGGGCGGCGCGCGGTCCGGCTGCCCCCAGTACTTCACCTCGACGCCCGACATGTCGACGCCCATCTCCCGCAGCCGGCGCACCATCTCGTCGAGGGCGCGGGGCGGCGGGCGGTAGTGCCCGCTCGAGTTGTTCACGTCGATCAGCTCGCCGTTGATCACCGTCATGTCCCCGGCGCAAGCCACCGGCGCGCCGGCCACCAGGGTCGAGTGGTGGACGTGGCCCGGCCGGTGGTCGAAGGACCAGTAGATCGTGCCGTCGCCGGTCATCGCGTACATCGCGAAGCCGCCCCGCTCCGGATGCCCCTCGATGTCGGGGTCGAGGGGGCGCCCGGCTGCGTCGACCAGCTTGCCGTCCTTCACCCGCAGCACGTGCGCGGCCCGGGTGGCGTCGTCCCAGTAGGCCACGGTGTCGCCGGTCGCCCCTTCGCCGCGCTCCTCGCCGACGTACTGCGGGTGCATCGGGAACAGCTCGAAGCGGGCGCCGGGCGCTTTGGGCGCGCCGCCGCAGGCCGCCAGGGCGATCGTCGCGAGGACGAGGATGAGGGGCGTTCGGGCGGGATTCATGCCTCATTGACCCCGAAGCCCCCCAAAAGAGCAAGTGGGGTTTATGATGGCCGCCCTGTCCCTCCCTCGCGTGGAGAAGTCGGCGTTGAAGAACAGCCCCTCCGCCCACCTCGGCGTGCTGGCGATGCTGGGCCGCGCCCGGGTGTACTGGCGTCCCTACAAGGGCCTCGGCGCCGCGCTGGTGGTGCTGCTGCTGCTGCAGCAGGCCTTCACGACCGGGCTCGCGGTCAGCCTGAAGCTGATCATCGACAACGTGCTGGCCGGCACCAACGATCCGCCCCTGTGGCTCATCCTGGCGGGGCTGACGGTGGGCTACGTGCTCGCGGCGGGCGCCAGCCTGGCCGGCGATCTGCTCGAGTCGCGCGCCACGGCGGCCATCACCAACGACGTGCGGCGCGATCTGTTCCAGCACCTCCAGCGCCTGGGCATGGACTTCTACACGCGCATGCCGCTGGGCGACATCCTGGCGCGTTTCTCGAGTGATCTCGGCGTCTTGCGGCAGGGCCTCACCCGCCGCATGGTCGAGGGCGTGCTCTCGGTGCTCGGCCTCCTGGTCAACCTGCCGGTGCTCTTCTACCTCGAGTGGCGGCTGGCGCTGCTGACGACGGTCGCGGTGCCCCTGATGGTGCTCACCGTCGGGCGCATGACGCCGCGCGCCGCCGACGCGACCTACGTGATGAAGAAGGCCGAGGGCGACGTGCTGAACGTGGTGCAGGAGAACGTGCGCGCGCAGCCCGTCATCAAGGCCTTCGGCCTGCACACCCTGGCGATGCAGCGCTTCCACGAGGAGATCGACGCGCTGGCTCAGACCAGCATCCGCAGCGGCTTCCTCATCTCGCTGGTGGGCACCGCCTCGGCCCTCGGCGTGCAGAGCGTGCAGCTGCTGATCACCGGCATCGGCGCGTGGATGGCCTTCCGCGGCGACATGACCGCCGGCTCGCTGGTGGCCTTCCTCAGCCTGCTCACCGTGGTCAGCAAGCACACCTACGACATCAGCAAGCGGGTGGTGCCGGCGCTCATCCGGGCCTCGAGCGGCGTGCGGCGCATCGAGGAGCTGCTGCACGCGCCGGTGCGCGTCTCGGACGGCGCCGACGCCCACCCCCTGCCCCCGCTGGGGGGCGCCGTGCGCTTCGACGGGGTGCGCTTCGGCTACGACCAGACGCCCGTGCTGCAGGATCTCGACCTCGAGATCCCCGCCGGCCAGACCGTGGCCGTCGTCGGGGCGAGCGGCTCGGGCAAGAGCACGGTGCTGAACCTGCTGCTGCGCTTCTACGACGTGGACGCAGGCGCGGTGCGCATCGACGGCACCGACGTGCGCGAGGGCACGCTCGACTCGCTCCGCGGACAGATGGGCGTCGTCTTCCAGGACAACTTCCTGTTCAACACCAGCCTGCGCGAGAACATCCGCATGGCGCGGCTCGACGCCACCGACGCCGAGGTCGAGGCGGCGGCGCAGCAGGCCGAGATCGACGCCCTCATCCGGCGCCTGCCCGAGGGCTACGACACGCTGGCGGGCGAGGGGGGCACCCGGCTGTCCGGGGGCCAGCGGCAGCGCGTGGCCATCGCGCGCGCGCTGCTCCGCGATCCGGTGGTGCTGCTGCTCGACGAGGCCACCTCGGCCCTCGATCCCGCCACCGAGGCGGCGATCAACGGCACCCTCATGCGCGTCGCGTCCGGCCGCACGGTCATCAGCGTCACCCACCGCCTCGCCAGCGCCACCGGCTTCGATCGCATCGTGGTCGTCGACGCGGGGCGGGTGGTCGAGCAGGGCACCCACGCGGAGTTGTTGGCGCTGGGCGGTGAGTACGCCCGCCTGTGGGCCAAACAGGACGGCTTCCAGGTCAGCGCCGACGGCCGCCGCGCGCGGGTCGACGCGGAGCGGCTGGCGGCCATCCCGATCTTCTCGGTGCTCGACCGGCCGACCCTCGACGCGCTGGTGCCCCGCTTCGTCAGCGAGGTGTTCGCCGCCGACGAGGTCATCTTCGAGGCGGGCGACGCCGGCGACCGCTTCTACGTCGTGGTGCGCGGCAAGGTCGAGGTGGTCGCGGGGAACACCGTGGTGGCCCACCTCGAGGACGGCGACATCTTCGGCGAGATGGCGCTGCTCGACGACACCACGCGCAACGCCACCATCCGCGCCCGCGTGCAGACGCTGACCATCAGCCTCGGGCGCGAGGACTTCCACGAGCTGCTCGACGCGTCGCCGCAGGTGATGAGCGAGGTCGAGGCGGTCGCGGGCCGGCGGCGGACGTCGCCGGGCTGAAGCGGCCGGGGCTCTGATACACTCGCGTCCTCATGCTGCCCGTCTACGTCGTCTACGGCACCGAGACCTTCAACAGCGAGGACCTCGCCTTCCGCACCGGTGAGGCCCTCGAAGAGGCCGGCGTGCCCGTCACCGTGCTCGACGCCGCCGACTTCAACGCGGCGACGCTGCCCCACCTGCACACGCTGCTGGTGATCACCAGCACGTTCGGCGACGGCGAGCCCCCGTCGAACATGGAGGCCCTGCACGGGCTGCTGATGGAGGGCGAGGCGCCCGCGCTGCCCCACCTGCGCTTCGCGGTGTGCGGCCTGGGCGACCGCCAGTACGAGCACTTCTGCCAATGCGGCAAGGATCTCGACGCGCAGCTCGAGGCGCTGGGCGCCACGCGGCTGGTGGCGCGCGAGGACTGCGACGTCGACTTCGAGCCCGCCTGGGGCGCGTGGCTGGACCGCGTGCTGGTGACCCTGCAGGGCGCCGACTTCGCCGCGCTCGGGGGCGACTCGGCCGCCGTCGAGGCGCTCGACGCCGCCGCCCCGGTGGCCGAGGCCGCCCTCGGCACCCGGCGCAACCCCTTCGTCGCCAAGGTGGTCGAGAACTACAACCTCAACGCGCCCGGCGCGACCAAGGAGACGCGCCACGTCGCGCTGTCGCTGGTCGGCTCGGGCCTGACCTACAAGGTCGGCGACTCGCTGGGCGTGTTCCCGCGCAACTGCCCCGACCTGGTGCGCCGCATCCTGCACGGCCTGGGCGTCGACCGAGACGCCCCCGTCGAGGTCGACGGCGAGTGGATCACCGTGCGCGACGCCCTGGTCTACCGCCGGGACGTCGTGCAGATCGATCCGCGCCTGCTGGCCCTGGGCGCCGCCGGCCCCAACGGCGCCTTCTTCCGCGAGCTCGAGGCTGATCGCGCCCGCCGGCAGGCCTACCTCGATGGCCACCACGTGCTGGACTTCGTCGCCCACGCCGGCGTCCGCGTGGATCCCGCCGCCCTCGTCGCCGCCCTCAAGCCCCTCACCCCGCGCCTGTACAGCATCTCGTCGAGCCCGCTGATGCACCCCGGCGAGGTGCACCTGACCGTGGACGTGCTGCGCTACGACCTGCACGGCCTGGCCCGCAAGGGGGTCGCCTCGACCTTCCTCGGCGAGCGCGCCGGCCCCGACGTCGAGGTGCCGATCTACCTGCGCCCCACCAAGGACTTCGTGCTCTGCGACGACAGCCAGCACATCGTGATGTGCGGCCCGGGCACGGGCATCGCGCCCTTCCGCGCCTTCCTCGAGGAGCGCGCCGCGCGCGGCGCCCTCGGCCACAGCTGGCTGTTCTTCGGCGCCCGCAACGGCGCCACCGACTTCCTCTACCGCGAGCAGCTCGAGGGCTTCCTGCGCGACGGCGTGCTGACCCGCCTCGACACCGCCTTCAGCCGCGACCAGGAAGAGAAGGTGTACGTGCAGGATCGCATGTGGGCCGCCGGCGACCACCTGTTCGCGTGGTTCGAGGCGGGCGCCTACTTCTACATCTGCGGGGACGCGTCCCGCATGGCCAAGGACGTCCACGCGACGCTGCTGAAGGTGATCGCCCACCACGGCCGCATGTCGGCCGAGGACGCCTTGGACTACCTGCACGCGATGGCCGAGGACGGCCGCTACCTCAAGGACGTCTACTGAGGCGCGCGAGGCCGCGCTGCCCGCGCGCGTCGTCGGGCGCGAAGCGCAGGCCCTCTTCGTACAGGCGGCGCGCGTCGTCGAGGCGGCCGAGGCGCTCGTAGACGGCGGCGAGCTGGAAGCGGCGGGCCAGGGCGTCCGGCTGCGCGGCGTTGGCGGCCTCGTAATGCCGCGCGGCGGCGGTCAGCTCCCCCCGGCGCTTCAGATCGCCGGCCCAGAAGCGGTGGTAGTCGTAGGCGGCGTCGCTGAGCGTGACCGAGGCCCACAGCGCGCCGCCGCAGAGCACCATCGCCGCCGCCCGCAGCCGCGCGCGCGGCGCCCCGCCGGGGTGGGTGACCGCCGCGGTGAAGGCCGCCGCCAGCACCGCCGCCAGGCCCGCGCCGTCCACCGGCACCTCGGCGACCCAGAGCCCGACCCCCGCCGTCGCGCCCGCCCACAGCACCCACCGGGTGGCCCCGTCGATGGGCCGCGGCTGCGCCGCCCAGGTGAAGGCGCGGCGCAGGGGGCGGAGCACCCAGCCCACCGGGCGCCCCAGCGCCAGGAACCAGCGATCCGGGAACAGCAGGATGTAGTACAGGGCGATCATGTAATAGCTGAACCACCCGATCTTCAGCTCGATCACCTCGACCATGATGTGGAACACCGGGCCGGTGAGGCAGGCGATGGGGCGCAGCTTGGGCACCAGGAAGGCGGCGCTGGCGAGGAACTGCCACAGCATGATCGACCAGGCGGTCACCGCGTAGGCCCAGGCCTCTTCCTGCCCGAACCACCCGGCGAAGCGGGCCTGGAAGTCGCGCACGCCCTCGACCTGGATGATCTGCTGCAGCGTCGCGCCGTCGAGCCAGAAGGGCGACAGCTTGGTGATGGCGGTGAACAGGTAGACCACCGCCACCTGCGCATAGATCAGTCGCGCGGCCCAGGCCCTCACCGGCGCGTCGGCGGGCGCCGCGCCCGCGTCGACGCCCGCCGTCCGCTCGAGCGGCAGGAAGGCCGACACGAGCAGCAGCAGCACGATCAGGTAGTGGTGCTGGTAGCTGTCGGCCTGACTCCAGAAGTAGACGCCGCCGTAGATCGCCGTCAGCGCGAGCACCGCCCGGCGCCCGCCGACGCCCAGCGCCACCGCCAGCGAGACGAAGCCGGCCACCAGGTACAGCGCGGTCACCAGCGGCGCGGTCGGCACGGGCAGGTAGGGCTGCAGGGGCGCTACGTGCGTCACGTTGAAGGCGCCGGCGCCGTAGCGGGGCGCGTGGGGCACCATCAGCATCCACAGGTCGAGGGCCAGCAGGCCGAAGAAGGCCACGCGGAAGGTGGTCAGGCGCGCCGGCAGGTAGCTGGCCTCGAACCAGAAGTGGTCCCAGCGCGCACGCAGCGACGACGTCATCGGCACTGATCCACCTCGGGATCGCTCTCGACGTGCTCGGTGCCGTCGGGCATGCGGCAGACGACGCCGACGTAGAGCGGGACCGGCGCGCCCGCGTCGCGCTCCATGCGCCCGCAGCGCGCCTCGGCCCAAGCGGCGATGACGTCCGGCCGGCCGCGGCGCAAGAGCGACATCCACACCGCGTGCAGCTCGGCCTCGGCCCGCACCGGCGTGCGCCCAGCGCCCTCGCGCACGTCGAGGCGGCAGCGCACCATGCGGATGGGTGAGAACATGCGCCAGGCGAAGCGCTCGTCGAGGGGCGCGTCCCCCAGGTAGTAGCTGACCGGCAGGGCCAGCTGGACGGCCAGGAAGGCCACGATGAACAGGCTGCGCATCGGTCCGGCCGCGGCAGCAACGCGCGTGCCACGCGCGCCCGCCCCACCCTGCCCGCGGGGCGGGTTACGGCGGGGTGCCGAGCGGTGGCGTGACGGTGCCGCCGACCCGCGCAGGGCGAATTGTCACTGAAGTTTTGCAGGTTGGCGGGCCCTGGGTACCTTGATGCGAGGAAAGGAAGCCCCGTGCACCTCGTCGTCGCCCCCGACCGGCGCCACGCGCGCCTCGATCTGCCGCCCGACGCGAGCGCCGCGTCCGTGCGCGCGCTGCTCGACGCCGAGGGCATCGTCGTGGGCGTCGATCACGCCGCGATCGACGAGGGGCTGCGGCGCGCCCAGGCCGTGGGCCAGACCGTGCCCGGCGTGCTGGTCGCGCAGAGCCCGCCACCGAAGCCCGGCACCGGCGTCAAGGTGCGCTACCGCCTGCCGCCGGGCGCGACCCAGCTGCCGCCGCTGACCGACCTGGTCCACCTGCTGGGGGCGGCCAACATCCGGCAGATCGAGGAGGCCGGCGCCACCGTGCGGGGGTGGCTGGTGCGGCCGGGCCAGCTCCTCGGCCAGCTGAAGGTCGAGGGCGGGCGACCGGGCGAGGATCTGTGGGGTCGCCCGGTGCCGCCGCCGCCCCCCGCCCGCGCGGTCCACCACGGGGACGGCGTCGAGGTGCGCGCGGACGGCGTCTACGCCACGCGCCTCGGCTACGCCGGCGCGCAAGAGGCGCGGGTGACCGTGCTGCCGCCCATCTGGGTGGATCCCAGCGGCGACGCGGCCTGGTTCGTCCGCCTGCCCCCCCTCGGCGAGGGCCCACAGCTGACCGTCGGCGATCTGAGCGAGGCGCTGCTCGCCGCCGCCGTCGTGCGCGGCGCCGACACCGCGGCCATGCGCCGCTGCGTGCAGGGGGCGGCGGGGATCGTCCACTGTATCGCCCGCGCCATCCCCCCCGAGAACCCACCGGCGCCCACGCCGCGCTTCACCTTCGATCACGCCCTCCACGTCGGCACGGAGCGCGAGGACGGCACGACCGACTTCAAGGAGCGCAACATGTTCCCGGCGGTCGAGGCGGGCGCGCTGCTCGCCGAGTGCCCCGAGCCCGGCCCCGGCCGGGACGGCGTCACGGTGACCGGCCAGCCCATCCCCGCCCGCGCGCCCCCCAAGCTCGAGATCATCGGCCTCGACCACGTCCGCCACGAGCTCGTCGACGGCGTCCACCGCCTGTACGCCGAGATCGGCGGCACCGCGACCGTGCAATCCGACGTGCGACGCAGCAGCCGCGGCGAGCGCTACCGCTGGAAGCTGGCGGTGCGCTCGGCCCTCAAGATCAACGGCGACGTCGACTACGCCACCGGGCACATCGACGCGCAGGGCAACGTGGCGGTGAAGGGCAAGGTGACGCGGGGGTTCCGGGTCACCGCGACCGGCGACGTCCGCATCGGCGGCGAGCTCGAGGACGGCGCCATCGTCGAGGCGGGGGGCGACGTGCAGGTGGGCCTCGGCATCATCGGCGCCGAGACCGTCGTCGAGGCGGGCGGCACCATCCGCGCGCGCTTCGTACACGAGGCCCACCTCGAGGCGGGGGGCGACGTGCTCGTCCAGCGCTACATCCACGACGCCCAGGTGAAGGCGGGCGGCTGGGTGAAGGTGGCCGGCCGGGGTGGCCGCGGCGTCGGCGGCATCACCGGCGGGCGCATCGTCGCGCGCCGCGGCGTCGAGTCGCGGACCCTGGGATCAGCCTACGCGGGCGGCACGCTGGTGGAGATCGGCGTCGACGATCACCTCACCGCGCGCATCGCCGACACCCGCGATCGCTTCGAGCAGGCCGACGACGCCCTGCGCGCGGTGGCCGCGCGCCTGGGCCTGACCACCTTCGACGAGCCCTCGGTGCGCGGCCTGATCACCGAGGATCCGGTGCAGCGACGCGCCCTGCTGGCCGCCGTGCGCGAGGCCCGCCCCACCCTGCACCGCCAGGTGCTGGCCCGCGAGCAGCTCGACGCCTTGAACCGCGAGCTCGAGAGCCTCGTGCACGACGCGCGCGTGCTCGTCGAGGAGATCACCCACCCTGGCGTCACCGTGTGGGTGGGCAAGCACCGGTGCGACGTCGTCGATCCCATCGAGAAGGCACGGTTCCAGTTCGACCCCAACGCGCACCCGCCCCGCGTGGTGTGGCGGGATCCCGGCACCGCGCACGCCAGCGCGCACCGCGGCAGCAGCCGCCGGCGTCGCTCGCTGATCTGATCGATCCGCGCGGGTCAGCGGCGATCGGCCGACAGGGCTGGGCGCGCGGTGAACGAAGCGGGTCCGAATCGCCCCCTCAGCTCTCGGGGGTCTCGGTCACGGGCAGGCGGGCCTTGGGGCCGAGGGAGGGCACGCCCAGCCGCGCCTGCGCCATGTCCACCACGCGATCCCGCGCGTCGGGGAAGCGGGCGAGCGCGTCGTGGAAGCGGTGGCGGTCGAGGCAGAACAGGGTCAGCGTCGTCAGGGCCTCGACCGTGGCGTTGGCCTGGCGGTCATAGAGCAGCGCCAGCTCGCCGAAGACGCTGCCCGGCCCCAGGGTGGTGATGACCTGGCGCGCCCCGTCGGGGCCCTTGCGCCACACCTCGGCCATGCCGGACGCGATGATGCAGATGGCGTGACCGGGCTCGCCCTCGCGCACGGCCTCCTGCCCTTCGGCCAGCGTGGCGGGCAGGCACTGCTCGAAAAGGGCCGCGCGCTCGAGGCCGTTGAGGGCGCCGAAGATCGAGGTCGGCCCGAAGAGCTGGGCCACCAGCCGCGACCGGCCCGTCTCGCGGAGTCGCGCGTACACGCCGGGCAGCTTGTGGCTGAGCTCGGCGAAGCCGGCCGGGCGGAAGCGCAGCGCCTCCACCGGACCCTTGGCGTACACCGACGCCGTGCGCGCCGTGCCGGTCAGCGAGGCGATCTCGCCGACCACCGTGCCCGGCGGCAGCTGCGTGAGCTCCCCCACCCCCAGCCGCCGCACCCGCGCGTCGCCGTGCAGCAGGACGAAGATGGCGTCCTCGTCCACGCCCTCGCGCATCAGGGCCGCGCCGCCGTCGAAGCGCACCGCCTCGGCGCGCTGCACCAGGGCCAGCAGCGCCGCCCCGCCGGCCTCGCCCGCGTCGTGCCGCTTGGCATAGGCGTGGGCCACGCTGTGAGCCTCGGCGCGCAGGCCGACGTCTTCGAGCAGGCGGACGGCGCGGATGCAGAGACCGAGATCGTGGGGGCTCTGCTGCGCGAGGGCGAGGGCGCTCTGCGCCTGGTCGTGCGGTGCCATGCTGCCCCTCAGGTGACGGTGCGCGGTCCGAACCGCCTCAGGTTAGTCCATCGGCGCGCGGCCGCAACTTCCCGCGGTGAGGGGTCGGCGACCGCTAGGAGCTTGCTGCGCACCGAGGGGTCGAGCGGGGTGCGTCACCGAGAGCCCGGATCAAGGCGCGAGAGCATGACGATATCCGAAGATATCGCCTCGCTTTCGCAACGCCGAGCCGCGCATTCGGGGGCGTGCACCGCGCAGTGCCCGAATGTGCAACGGGCTCCTAATTGGCCCCCTGATCGATCCAGCGCCGGATCGTCTCGATCTCGCGCGGCGCCAGCCCATCGGTCTTCAGCGGCATGGGCCGCGAGATGATCCCGTCGTTGCGCAGCGCGGCCGCGTCCTTGGTCAGCAGATCCATCAGCAACGAGGCGTCGGCGTCGCCGGGCACCACCATCGGGCGGCCCTTGCCGTCGAAGGTGGCCGCCACGTTGACCAGGTTCAGGATCGGATCGCGGGCCGGGTTCGGATCCGGCTGCCCCTTCGGGTAGTCGTAGGCGTCGTAGGCGTCGTACTCGAGGATCAGCCCGCCGTGGCGCAGCACGTCGCTGTGACAGGGCGTGCAGTTGTCCCGAATGATCGGCGCCACGTCGCGCGCCCAGGTCGGGTTGGCCGGCGGCTCGCGCGGGGTCTCGATGTCCACCTCGAACACGGCCTGGTCGAGGATGAAGCGGCGCAGCTTGTCGATGTTCGCCGCGTTGGGGAAGCGCTCGGTCATCTCCGGGCCCTCGACCACCAGCGGGCCGTGCGGGAAGTACTCCTCGGCGATGCCCTCGGCGCAGGCGCGCCGATAGGCCCCGTCCATGAAACGCGCCATCAGGCGCAGGAACTCGGGCGGGAAGTGCCGGTACCACGCGCGGGCGGTCACCCGCAGCGGGCCCACCGCGTCGTCGGGCACCCGGATGTCGTAGTAGTGCCGCTGCGCCTTGTAGAACTTCAGCGAGCGGTTGTTCGGCATGTGATCCGAGTTCAACGGGATGAAGGTGAAGGCCTCCTTGTAGGTGGTGCCGCAGCGCTCACCGGGGGCCAGCTCCTCCTTGCCGCAGTCCTCGCCCCACACCTTGGGATCGTCCTTGGCCAGCGCCGCGAGCAGGTCGCGGTAGGGCTCGGGCGTGGTGTGGTCGCCGCTGTCGAGCGGGTGGTGGTTGCTGTTGCTGTCGACGTGGGGCAGCGCCGGGTAGGACTTCAGCCACGGCACCTGCGCGTGCAGCTCGGTCGGGCCCGTGCCCTCGCCGATCTTCGTGCCGCTGGCGTCGTAGCTCGCGCGCGGCAGCGGCTTGCCCTCGTGATCGTTGATGTGACCGAAGGCGACCTCGAGCTCCTCGGGCCCCTCGCAGTCGCCCTCGGAGCAGTTGCAGGTCTGGTAGAAGATGTTGGTCAGGTAGACCAGACCGAAGCGCTCGCCGAAGTGGAAGTGCCCCTCGTCGTCGTAGTGCGGCAAGAGCGGCGGGTACTCCGGGAAGGGGTACAGGATCTCGAGCCGCTCGTCGGGCGTCGTCACCACCGAGGCCTTCAGCTCACCCAGCTCGCTCAGCTTGACCACGCTGCCGTCCAGCCGGTTCGCCACCAGGTTGTCGAGGCCGGTCAGCTTGGGGTCGAGGTGATCCTCGGTCAGCTGGCAAGCGAAGGGGTTCAGGCCCGGGATGTGGAACTGATCCGGCCGCGCCACGCGCACGCTGTCGATCTCGCCGATCTGCCCGGCGTACTGCGCCTCGCAGCGGTCGGGCGGCAGGGGCAGGTCGAAGTAGTTGGTGTCGAAGCCCAGGTCGGCGATGTGCCAGCTCACCAGCTGCGTGCCGTCCTCGAAGGTGGGCACGGTGTTGCCGATGCGGTGCAGCAGGATGTCCTCGTCGTCCAGGCGGCCGTCCGCCTCGGGCTCGTGCGTCTCGTCGTGGGGCTTGTCGATCAGGTGGCCCGACAGGCCGCGGCAGATGCGCTCGTGGAAGTGGCTGTCGAGGCCGGGCGCGATGCCGGTCAGCCGGTCGACGAGGTCGTTCGCTTCGGCCTGCGTCAGCTTGCGCGGCGTCTCGTGCCACACCGGGTAGCCGTCCTCGTCGAGGCGCTCCTGGGTGTACAGGTCGTCGATGTCGGCGAGCTCGCAGTCGACCACCGAGTACATGCCGTTGGCCAACGGCTTGCCCAGATCCTGGATGGTGAACTCCACCCAGATCTGGCGCTCCTGGCTGAAGCCGGCCGCCACGTTGTGGCCGCCGTTGACGTTCGTGATCCACACCTTCACCGGCAGGTTGCAGGCCCCGTCGTGGCAGTTGTTGGGATCACCCCGCTGGAGCACCTGCGGCGTGCCGGCCAGCGACAACGACACCGTCGTCTTCAGGTTGCGCTCGCGCCGGGTGTCGAGCGCCTGGGGCAGCCCGTACACCGGATCGAGGTCGTCGCCCTTCTGGAAGGGCAGCGCCGTCGACACCTGCTGCAGCACGCTGTCGACCGGGAACAGCTGGCCGAGGGCCACGTCGACCCCGGTCATGTTGTGCGTGGTGATGCGCTCTCGGTTGTGGATGCGCAGATCGGCCTTGGCCCCGGCCTCCGCGGCCTTCAGGCCGCAGTCGCCCGTGTCGTCGCAGTTGTCCGGGTGCGTGTACGCGCCGGGGAACGCGCCCGGCGGCGCGAAGGGGTACAGCGACATGTGGCAGTCCTGGCACACCACGCGCCGCGCCGAGCCGTCGGCGTGGCGGTAGGGGTTGTCCGGGAACTGGAAGCGCGGATCATCGCTGTCGCCCTGGGTGGCCGGGTGCAGGTTCAGGGGGCTGATGAACCACTCGGTGTACAGGTTCTCGAGCCGCAGGAAGGGCTCGTTGTGCGCGGGCTCCAGGTTGGTGTTGCGCGGGTGCTGGAAGTTCGGGTCGTCGGGCGTCAGGCCCTGGTTCGAGAACTCGATGAGATCGATCCCCAGCCCCGTCGCCTTCTCGGTCAGCGGCGGGAAGCGCACGTCGTGGCAGGTGCCGCAGAAGTGGCTCGACTTGATGAAGGGGCGCACGTCGCGCGGCTGGTTGGGGAAGTCCTCGCCGTTGGGGTAGCGAGCCAGATCGAAGTTGCGCGCGTACTCGGTGGCGCCGCTCGACACCTCGTGCGCGGTGGCCGGCGCCACGTCGCCCTCGCCGAAGGGCCCGTAGCGGGTCGAGCCGTTCCGCTCGACGGGCAGGGCCGCGGTGGCCACGTGATCGTCGAAGAAGGGCGGATCGTGCGGGTGCTGCCCGCGCGAGCGGCGGACGCAGCGGGGGTCGAAGCCGTCCTCGCAGGCGGCGTACTGCCGCTCGATGCAGGCCTCCTCGCTCTCGCCCTCCTCGCAGCCGGTCAGGCCCGAGTGCCCGGGATCCTGCATCCGGTCCTCGTAGGGGCGGCCGACCTTGTGACAAGAATCGCAGCTGATGCCCTGGAAGCTGAGCAGGCGCTGGTGATCCCGCCCCTCGGCCTGGGCCCGCTCGGCGGCCACCGCGTCGGCGACCTCGATGGCGCGGCCCGCGGGCATCACCAGATCGACGTCGTCGCCGGGGAAGGCGACCTCGCGACCGTACTGCTCGAGCCGCCCCACCGCGCCCTCGCGGATGGTGGCGTTCATGTCGAAGACGCCGTCTTGATCGAAGATGCCCAGCGAGGGCGCGTGGCAGGCGATGCACAGCTGGTTCTGCCGGAACAGCGGCCTGCCCAGCGCGTGCATCGCGTAGTAGTTGGCCGTCAGCTCGAGCGCCTGGAAGGTGCCGTCGAGGCCCGCGCCGTAGTTGTGCGACGAGCCGGCCCACTCCATGACCTGCCGCGGGTG
>JAUHXL010000128.1 GCA_030426945.1 bacterium | reverse complement strand
CGACGCCGGCGCGACCGGGCTGACCGAGACGCTCGACACGCTCGCCGCCGCCGACCTCACCGTCGCCGGCGCCGGCCCCGACCCGTGGGCACCCCGAACAGTCGAGATGGCGGGCCTGCGCCTGGCCGTCTTCGCGGTCGGCACCGTCCGCTCCCACGGCGTCCCCGTGCGCACGCTCGAGGAACACACCGCCCACGCGCCCCTCGACACCATGGCCGAGCGCCTGACGCCCGCCCTCCGGAGCGCCGCCACCAGCCACGACGCCGTGCTCGTCTGGATTCACGCCGGTCGCGAAGGCGCCGACGCCCCCTCCGCCGCGCAGCGAACACTCGCCGAGCAGCTGATCGCCGCCGGCG
This sequence comes from bacterium, assembly GCA_030426945.1. GTDB lineage: Bacteria > Myxococcota_A > Bradymonadia > UBA7976 > UBA1532 > JACKDN01. The sequence goes on along the minus strand of JAUHXL010000128.1, from coordinate 14,774 downwards.
CCACGATCGTCGCCTTCCACGGCGCCCACGTCTGGCAAGGCTTCGAGCGCCGACATGGAGCGTTGATCGCCTGGAACCTCGGCGACGGCCACCGGCCCGGCCGGGCCGGCCCCATCCTGACCGTCACGCTGAGCCGCACGGGCGTCGTCGCCGCCCGCACCGACCTCGAACTGGACGATGGAGTCTCCCGATGAGCGATCTCGAGAACGGCCTGCGCTTCACCCGCGACTGGAGCGTCACCTGGGGCGACTGCGACGCCGCCGGCATCGTCTTCTACCCCCGGTACTACGCCGCCTTCGACGCTAACACCCACGCCATGCTCGCGTCCGCCGACCTCGGCCACCGAACGCTGCGCGAGCGGTATGGGGTGCTCGGCCTGACGCTCGTGGAGACGAAGGCCACCTTCCACGGGCCCGCGACCTACGGCGAGACGTTGAGCGTCGAGAGCCAGATTACGCGGCTGGGCCGCAGCAGCCTGACGGTCGGTCACCGCGTGACGCGGGACGGGACCTTGCTGGTCGAGGGGTACGAGATCCGGGTGTGGGCGACGGAGGTCGACGGCGCGCTGCGCGCGGCCCCGCTACCGGACGAGGTGCGGGCGATCCTGGAGGGTCGCTGAGCGCGACGCTCGGGAGGCGCCGCGCGGCCGAGGCGTAGTCGCCTCTGACTGATCACAGGCCGCGCGGCGGAGGCGGGGCGCCCCGCGACGCCAACGCGTTCTTCACGGCTGGGCGCCGCGGCTCACCAGTGTTCGAGGAAGGTACTCCGTACCTCCCTCGAGCTCCCACCGGCCAGGGCTCCGCCCTGGACCCGTTCGGACTCACGAAGGCGAGATAGCCGCGCTGTGCCAGGTTGCGGGTCTTCTGGCGCCGCGCCCGTTGACGGCCGCGGCGGCTCACGGCCGAGACCAGCCGACCTTGTCTCGCAAGATTCGGCGGCGGCGCCGCCCTCTCGCTCCATTGCCCGCCGGCGATGCGCGCCTCGATTTCGACTCGTTCACGGCGCCGACAGCCCCGCATTTTCTGAGAAAAAGGCGGGCAAAGCCGCTCCTGAAACGGGCGACGCCGCCGCCAAATCATGACGCCAGAGTCGGGGCCTTGCCCCGTCGCCGAGAAGCCGGGGTGGTAGGTGCTCGTCCCGCTCGCCGCGGTGGGCCTGCGGCTGCGGGGCTCATTGAGCGCGGTGACGACTCGGTCGCCGCGGGCCCCTCGCCGCGGCGCTGCTGACGTGAGCGGCTTACGAGGCAGACCGGCAATGGGACTCGGCGCAGCCGGGCCCTGCACAGCGGGACACCCCTTGTCGCGACCGAGGCCCGCTCGGACGCACCGATCACTCGACGCTCAGCCCAGCTCGCGTCGCCGCCGCTTCAGGTCGAAGAGCAGGCGGCCGGCGAGGTCATCGCGGGTTCGACGCAGGTTGCTGACGTCGTCGGACAGCCGCGCCGCCACCAGCTTCTGCTCCCGAATCACCGCCAGGGCCTCCTCCTCGCGCGCCTGCAGCGCCGGCTCGGCGACGGCGTCCCACCACGCGTCCGCGACGCTGGTCCAGTCGTTCTGCCTGTCCTGCAGCCACCGCTCCAGCGCGCGCCGATGTCGGTCCAGCGCCTTGCCCAGCTCGGTCCGGATGAAGCTCTTGGCGTTCTTCTCCTGCGACTGGGTCGCCTTTCGCAGCATGGCCGATCGCTGGTGTTTGGCCGAACGCCACCCAAAGAACGCGCTCACGGGCAGCGCCGCGAGCAACAGGCCCCCCCGCACCATCGTTCGATTCGGCCCGGTACCCCCGCCCGATCCAATCAGTTGCCCCACCAGCGCGAAGACCGCGACGAACATCGTCCCCGCGATGCCGATCGTCATCACGTTGCTGCGCATGCTGTGCATCAACGCCCCGCCCATCGACGGCACCTCGGCCTGGTGAACCGGCAAGCCGACCATCGCCAATGAGCCTTCGTTGCGCGGCTCCGGCAGCGTGGCCGGCGGCTTCGGGCGCTCCGCCTTCCCGGCGTCGGCGGTCCCCAAGACGCACTGCTCGTAGGTGCTTTGAAACTCAGCGTCGGCGCCCTGGCACGTGACCCGCGTCCACTCGTCGCAGCAACGCACGACGTGGCCGCCGAACTGGGCCCACCACGTCGGATCAATCGTGAGATCGATACCGTGCGCCGTGGGCTGCTCGCTCAGCGACAGCCCCGCCTCCACCGCCTGTTGGCAGTTCTCCAGCACGTGCTCCTGCTGGCGCTTCGAGCGCTCCGCCCATCGCCGAGCGACGTCCTGCAGGCGCGTCCGCAGATCGCCCCGCACCCGCTCGAAGCCCTTCTTCGGCTCGGCCACGATGCGCTGCTTGATGAGCGCTGGCTCTTCGACCGCCAGCGCCTCCGCCTTCGTTGCCTCGAGCCGAGTCGACACCATCTCGACGGCGCGTTCGACCACGGCGATCGCCTCGTCGTAGACCGGCCGCCAGTCCGCGTCCCCTGAGGTGGTCCGCACCGTCTCGCTCAGCTTCGCGATCAGCGCGTCGATCGGAGGCTCGAGGTCGAAACGCAGCGCGATGTCCAAAGCGGCCCGCAGCGGCGGGGTCGGCTCGACGGATGGGCGGTTCACTCGCCCTCCTGGGGCGCCGGCCTCGCGCAGCGGAAACCCACCTCGACGTAGTACAGCGGCTGCTCGTCCACGCACACCAGCTCGCCACACTTGGGGGCGCGATAGGCGGCCCCGTCGGCCTCCATCGCGGCGCTCTGCGGGGACACCAGCGGATAGCCCCGCACCGCCCGGAACTTCTTCGCCCCTCGCGCCCAGCTGACGTCCTCGCCGGGCAGGGCGCCGCGCCACAGGTCGAGCGTCCACTCGGTGGCGTTGCCCATCAGGTCGTAGATCGGTTCGGCGCCCGGCGTCACGTCCTGTTCGCTGCTCTTCACCGGCACCGGCCCGCCCTTCGGCCGCAGCGCGTTCGTGCGCCCGGACTCGAACGCGGCAGAGCCCCACGGGTACCGCCGCAGCTTCGCCCCCCGCGCCGCAAACTCCCACTGCGGCTCGGTCGGCAAGTCACCCCCCAGCTCCCTGCAGTAGTCACGAGCGATGTCCCACGGGATACCCACCACGGGGTAGGCCGCCCGCTCCTCCGCGTCCTTCGGAATCGTGGACGGGATCGCGAATCGCCGCGCCTCGACCTTCGCCTGCCAGGGCTCGAACTCACCCCACGTCACTTCGTGCTGCTGAATCTCGTAGGGCGCCTCGGGCGACCGTACCCCCAGATCCAGATGGAAGGCGGTCATCTGCTTCGCGACGTTGTCCGGCATCTTCCGGCGGTCGGCCCCGAGCACCACGGGCCGCGCGCCCCGCTCGTCGCCCAGACGCACCCACGGGTTGGGCGACTCGGGCTCCGCCGGGGCCGCGGCTTCTGCGGGCGGCGCCACGACCTTCGCCGGCGCCGTCGTGCGCGCCGCGGCTGGCGGCGCCTCCGGCTCCTGCAGGGCCCAATAGCCCCCGCCCGCCCCGGCCACCATCACCACCGCCACGGCCGGCAGCGCCCACGACCGCCCCCGCGACGGGGCCTCGTCACCCGCCGCCGCGACGACCCCGTTGAAGCTGGGCGTCGTCGTCGACGCGCCCATGGTCGGCAGGGCGAACCGCGTCTGCGAAGCCGTCGCCGACTGACCGCCGCCCAGCTGCCCCCAGACGCCACGCAGCGCGTCGGCCAGTTGGGCAGCGTCCGCGAACCGCGCGGCCGGATCCTTGGCCAACGCCCGCGCCACCACCGCGTCCAGCACCGGGGGCACGTCCGCGCGCCGCGTGCTGATCGGCGGGATCGTCTCGCGCACCTGTGCGGCCATGATCTGCAGCGGGTTCTGCGCCGCGTTCGGCGCCACCAGCGGGTGCCGACCGGCCAGCAGCACGTACAGCGACATGCCCAGCGCGAAGACGTCCGCGCTGTACGTCGGCACGTCGCCCTGACACACCTCGGGCGGCATGTACGCCGGCGAGCCCGGCACGTGCCCGGCCTCGGTCACGTTGCCGCGCCCGCGGGCGTGGTCGTCCACGGTCTTGGCGATGCCGAAGTCCAGCACCTTCACCACGCCGGCCGAGGTGACAAAGCAGTTCTCCGGCTTGATGTCCCGGTGCATCACCCCCATCTGATGCGCAAACGCGACGCCCTCGGCCGCCTGCAGCACGTACCCGACGGCCTCGGCGAGCGGCCCCGGTCGGCCCTGCCAGCCGGCCATCACCTGGTCGAGCGGCTGGCCCTCGAGCATCTCGAGCTCCATGAAGAGCAGCCCGTGCTCCTGCCGGATGCCGTAGAACCGCACGATGTTCGGATGCTGCAGCGCCTCGAGGCTGGCAGCCTCGCGCACGAAACGCTGCACGAACGATGGCTCGGCCGCGTACTGCGGCCGCACCACCTTGATCGCTCGCTTGATGGTGGCGTCGAGCAGGCTCTCGGCCCCGTACACGATGGCCATGCCGCCCGTGCCGAGCAGGCCGACCAGCCGGTAGCCACCCAGCGCCTTCCCGACGAGCGCCTCAGGATTCATCCCGCCTCCCGACTCGAAACCCGGCGCAGTCTAGTGCAAGCCGGGCGGCGACGCACGCATGGCGCGACCTCAGCCCCAGTAGTCTCCGCCCCCACCAGAGCCCGCGCGCTCGGCCTCGGCGATCGCCCGCTCGGCCTCCTCGCGCCGGTCCCGCAGCATGTCCGCCAGGCGGTCCGCCAGATCGTCCAGCGAGTCCCTCGAGGCCGACTCTGCCTCCTGGATCTTCCCTTCGGCGTCCCGCACGTAGGTCTCGACCTGGCGCGCGGTCTCCTCGCCCGCTCGGGTAATGGTCGTCTCGGCCTCCGACACGCGCTGCTCCAGCTGAGCCACCCCTTCGTCAATCGCCTGCCTGGCCGCCGTCAGCAGCGTCTGCACCGCCGCCTCGAACTCGGCCTGCACCGCCTGCACCTGGCTCTCGAGTTGGCTCTGCGCCGACTGCGCGCGCGCCTCGATCTCGCCGGCCGCAACGTCGGCCGCCTCGCCGAGCCGGCCGCTGGCATCGTCCGCGGCGGCCGCCAGCTGCGACTCGGCCTCACCCGCCGCCTGGTCGAGCTGGCTCTCGGCCTCGCCCGCGGCCTGCTCGATGCCCGCGACCGCCTCGGCGCCCGCCCCTTGCAGCGACGCGCCGCCCTGCTCGGCCGCCGCCGTCAGCGCAGACGTCGCCGAGCCCGCGGCCCCCTCGATCTGCGACGCCCCCGTGGCGCCCGCGGCCGCGATGTGACCCGCGGCCGCCTCACCGGCCTGGTGCATCGCCGCCTCGGCCTGCGCGGCGGCCCCTTCGACCTGATGCGCGGCCCCCTGCCCCGCCGCCTCGACGTCGTGCGCGCCCTGCTCGGCGACCTCGGTGACCGTCTGCGCCCCGCGCTCGGCCACGGCCTCGATCTCGGCCGCCGCCTCACCCGCCGCCTGCGCCAACGCCTCACGCCCCGCCTCGGCCACGCCCTCCAGGGTGGCCTGATGCTCGGTCAGGGCCTCGTTCAGCGCGCCGACCTGCGCCTCGCCGGCCTCGGCCACCTGCTCGAGCCCACCCTCGCGCGCCCGCTCGACCTCGGCCAGCTGCTCGCCGCCTTCGGCCTCCAGCGCCGCCCGGTGCCCCTCGGCCGCCTCGCCGAGCGCCGCCTCTGCCTCACGCTGGCGCGCCGCGACCACCTCGACCGCGGCCTCGCCGGCCTCGGCCACCGCCTGCCGCTGGGCTTCGCCGGCCGCCTCGAGCGCCGCGACGCCTGCCTCCTCGCGCTCCTGAACGCGGGCCTCTTGCGCCGCCCCTTCGGCCTCGATCGCGGTGTCGTGCTGCTCGGCCGCCTGCGCCAGCTCGGCCGTGGCGTGCGCCTCGGCCTGGCCCACCTCGGCGACGCCTGCCTGCGCCGCCGCCTCGATCTCGTGGGCCCCCTGCTCGGCCGCCGCCTCGACCTGCGCCTCGGCGCGCTCACCGCTGTCGTGGATGCGCTGCTCGCCGGCCGCCTGCGCCTCGTGCACCTCGGCGGCGCCCCGCGCCGCCGCCTCGCCCACCCGGCCCTCGCCCGCCTCGCCGGCCTCGCGCACCTCACCCACGGCGCGCGCCGCCGCCGCCTCGACCCGCACCTCGCCCGCCTCGGCGGCCGCGCCCACGGCCTCGTCGGCCTGGTCGGCGGCCCGCTCGATCTCCTGCCGGTGCTCGTCGGCCGCGTGCTCCATCGCCTCGGCGCGCGCCTGGGCCGCCTCGGCCAGCTCGGCCTCCACCCGCTCGCCCGCGGCGTCCAGCCGACCGCGCCCCTCGACCGCCGCGGCCTCCACCCTCGCCTCGGCGGTGTCACCGGCGGCGTCGACCTCGGCCTGCGCCCGCTCGCGTTCGGCCTCGACGCGCGCGGCGGCCGCCTCGGCCGCCGCGTCCAGTCGGGACACCTGCTCGGTGCCCTGCGCCTCGACCGCGTCGACGGCGGCGTCCCCCACGGCCCGGATCCGCGCCTCGGCCGCCTCACCGGCGGCCTGAAGCTGCGCCTGCTCGTCGGCGCCGCGCTGCGCGACCGCCGCGACCGCGGCCTGAACGGCCGCGTCGACCTCGCCACTCGCCATCACCCACCTCTCTGGTTTCATTGTCGGACGAACGACGTATATTGGAGTCATCCGAGACCAGCCTGTCGAGGCAGAAATGAGTCAGGGCGACGTCATCGCTGAAGCGAGCCGACGAGCAGAGGCGCACCTGGGCACCGCGGGCGACCGCGCGCGGGCGGCGATCGAGCATGGCGCCGACGCCGCCGTCGACCACGCCCGACGCACCCGGGGCCACGTCCTCGAAGGCCTCGAGGCACAGGCCAACGCCCGGGCGGCGCAGCTCGAGGCCGACGTCGAGCGCGCGGCGTCGGCGGTCCGCGCCGTCGCCCGCACCGCGCATCAGACCATCGACCAGCGCGCGACGGGCCAGGCCGAGGCCCTGCGCGATCCTCCGCTCGAAGCCGTCGAGCTGGCGGGCCAGGCAGCCGAGGCGCGCGTGCAGGTGGCGTCCGAGGCCGGTCGACGGGCGCTGGCCGAGCGCGCCGCGCACCGCGCCCAAGAGATCGACCAGCGCCAGCAGGCCGCGGCGTCGCGGATCGAGGCCGCCGCGCAGGGCGGCGACGAGCACCTGCGGGCCGCGGAGCAGGCTGCGCAGGCTGGCGTCGAGGCCGCCACCGAGGCCCACGTCGCCGAGCTCGGCCGCGCCGCCGACGCGGCCGAGCACGCTCTCCGAACCGCCACGGCCGAGGCCGAGACCGCCGTCGACGCCGCGAGCACGCGCGGCGAAGCGCGCCTGACCGCCGAGGCCGCGGCGGGACGCGCGCAGATTGAACAGGCGACCGACCAGGCAGAGCAGACGGTCGCCCAGCGCGCCGCCGCGCACGCCGAGAGCCTGCAGCAGACGGCCGCCCAGGTGATCGAGTCTCTCGTCCGGCGCGGCGAGACGGCGGTCGCCGCCGTCGACGCGGCCGCCACGAACGAGCAGGAGAGCCTGGGCCCGGTCGCGGACGCGGCCCGCGAGGCCCTCGCGGCCGGCCGCGACGAGGCGGTCGAGCGCGTCGCCACCGCCGAGCAGTCGCACACGGACGCGCTGAAGAGCGCCACCGACGCCGTGCTGGCCAAGCTGAAAGCCAGCGGTGATCAGGCCACCGAGGCAATCGAACAGGCATCGGCCGACGCGGCCGGGCGCGTCGTCTCGGCGGGCGACGCGGCCGCCCAGACCCTCGGCCAGCGGGCCGAGCAGACGGCTCAGCGCCTTCAGACCGAGGCCGCGCGTCAGCGCGCCGACCTCGCCGCCTCGGCGGCCCGCGACGGCGCCCGGGTGCAGACGGCGGCCAGCACCGGCGTGGGGCACGTGCAGGCCGCGCTCACCGCGGCGTCGGCCGCGCTCGACGCCGCGGTCGACGCCGCGCGCGAGGCCCTCGAGGCCGCCGCCGACCAAGGTCAGCAGCTCATGGCCACCCAGTTCGAGTCCGCGGCGGACAAGGTCGAGGCAGCGCTCGACCACGGCCTGCAGGCCCTGGACGGCGCCGCCCGAGACGGACTGGTGCGCATCGAGTCCACCCTGCAGGCCGAGCGCGAGGCGCTGGTGCAGCGCGCCGAGGCGCTGTCGCGCACCCTTCGACAGCACGTCCAACGGGCCGTCGTCGAGGTGTCCTCCCGCACGCTGGCCCGGGTCGAGGCGCTGCGGGACACCACTCACCAACGCTGCGATCAGGTCATCGCCCGTGGTCGCCAGGCGGCCGCCAACGTCGAGCAGGCGGCGCGCGGCCGCCTGGACCACCTCACCGAGCTGTCGGGCGCCGCGCTCGGCGACCTGCGCAGCCTGGTCGCCGACGCTCAGTCGCGCATCGTCACCGTCATCCAGCAGGGCGCCGACCGCCTGGCCGCCGCCACCGCCACGGCCGTCGAACAGGTCATGGCCCAGCTCGAGGACGCGCGGGGCCGGCTGGAGTCCGCGCACCGCCGGGCGCTGGCCACCATCGAGGACGCCCATCAGTCCGGCGAGGGGAAGCTGGGCGACGCCGCCGGCGAGTCCGCGTACGCCGACCGGCCGCGCCTGCCCGATGCCGACGCGCCCCGATTCGCCGTCGATGAACTCGACGGGCTGCGCACGCCCAGCCCCTGGGATCCCAACTTCGCGCCCGACGAGCCAGCCGACTTCGCGACCGGCGAGCTGGACGACGGTCCGGACGTGATCGCCGCCGCGAACTCGCTCTTCGAGGGCGCGCTCGACGTGGCCAACGGCTTCGCGCGGTCGGTCACCGTCGTCGGGGACGTCGCCAGCGCGGTCGACTTCGCGGCGTTCGCGATGCGCGCCCGCGCCGCCGCCCACCACCTGATGGGCGACAGCGAGCGCGGCGCCCACTGGGACGGACGTGCCGAGCACCTCGAGGGCATGGCGGTCGAGGCGGGTGGCCGCGCCGCCGCCAACGCGGCCGGCCTTTTCGGCGCCGACGAGACGGAACGGAGTCGCTGGCGCGAGGTGGGCCGCTCGACCGTCATCGCGCTCGACCTGCGGCACACGCTGCGCGCGGTGATGAACGGCGGCTACAGCCAGGTCGTTCGGGGCGTCGGCGACGTCGCCGACGGCGCGGCGACGGGGATCGGCCTGGCGCGATCGGCCAGCGACCTCGGTGAGCACCTGGCCGGGGTCGTATTGCCGCCGACGCGCTGACGCAGGGGCTCTTCGACCCGAGCCTCCAGCTCGTGGTCATCCCCTTGCACGTCCGCGCCGAGCCCCGACCCCGGCGATGGGTGAGCTGCCCCGTCGGACCCGCTGATCAGTGTGGCTGATGGACGCGCCGCCGAGGCCGACGGCGAGCGGGCTCTCCGCCGCCGGGAGCGTGGCGCCGGAGACGTCCGCCCTCTGCACGGTCCGGCCGTACGGTGAGCCCGCGAAGCTGCATCAGGCTCGGCGCGCCAAGTCGGGTCGCGGGAAGGACAAACGTCGCTCGCTTCGCTCGCTCACCGCCCAGCGGCGGGGTGCCCTCACGGGCGCCCTCGGCTACCGCTGAGTCGGGCGCCCTTCCGGGCACCCCGCCGCTGGGCGGCATGCGCCTCCTCGTCCCGCTGCGCTCGGCGATGTGCGTCTCCCGAAGCGAAGGGTCGAGGGCGCAAGGGAACAAGGGTCAAGGGGTCGCCCTGGCCACGCGGAAGCCCAGGACGTCGAAGCGGAAGCCGGGCGAGTCCCCGCCGCGGTTCGCCGCGCGCAGGCTCCTCGCGCCGCTGCTCCAGCCGCCGCCCCGGTTGACCCGGGACTGGGCGGTCCTGGTGCGCGCGCTGCCGTCATTGGGCGCCTCGCCGTACGGCCCGTACCAGTCCGCCACCCACTCCCACACGTTCCCCGCCATGTCGCACAACCCCTGCGCCGTGTTCCCCCCCGGCTTCGAGCACACCGGCGCCGTGGAGTCGGCCCCGCAGCCGTCCCCGCCCCCGTCGTCCATCACCGCACGGCTGCAGTCCGCCTCCGCGTTCCCCCATGGGTACTCGCGGCTCTTGCCCCCCGAGCGCGCCGCGTACTCCCACTCCGCCTCGCTCGGCAAGCGACCCCCCGCCCACTTCGCGAACGCCGACGCCTGCTCCCAATCCACGCAGTTGATGGGGTGCTCGTCTCGCCCCGGCTCGTTCCAGTTGCAGCCCCCGTCCGTGTCCGGCGCCGTGCACGCCCCCGCCTCTACGCACGCCCGGTACTGCCCCACCGTCACCTCCGTCTTCGACAGCGCGAACGTACCTACCCTCACAACACGCACCGGCTTCTCGTCGTCCTCCCCCGACTCCGACCCCATCCGGAAGCTGCCGCCCCCTATCCGCACCCACTCGAGGCCCGCCAGCCGCACAAGCTCTGCCTGCCGCGCAACCTCTGCCTGCCGCGCAATCTCTGCCTGCCGCGCAATCTCTGCCTGCCGCGCGAGCTCGGCCTGCCGCGCGAGCTCTGCCCGATGGGCCAACTCTGCCTCCGACACGCACCCCTCCCCCTCCTTCGTCCACCCCGCCAAGCAACTCACCGGCCCAAAACACGCCGAGCGCTCGCTCGACCACACCTGACCCGGCCAGCAGCACCGCCCCGCCGTGTCCACCGACGTCGCTTTCCCCGCCTCGCACACGCACCCCTCGCCCTCCGCCACCGCCCCCTCCAGGCACGTCGGTGTGCCGATGCACGCGCCCCGCGCCTGCGACCACACCTGCCCCGGCCAGCAGCAGTTCCCCTTCGTGTCCGGTCCCTTCACCTGACCTGCAGGGCAGCCCTTCGGCTTCGCCGCCACCGGCTTCGCCCGTGGCTTCGGCTTCGGCTTGGCCTTCGGCTTCTTCTTCTCCAGGCAGCACCCGTTCGGGTCCCGCGGCGCGCCCGCCGCGCAGCTCCGGTCGCACGCCCAGCTCGCCACCGGCGCGCACAGCATCGCGCCCAGCAAGCACATCCCCATCAGCCCTACCCGCCGCATCGACGACCCTCCCGCCTCTCATCACCACCGAGCCCCGCGCCCAGCGAGCTCGTACTCTCAGCCATCTCGCCCCCGCCGGCAAGACCGTGCCCCTGGCAGCCTGTTGCACATTCGGGGCACTTCGCGCTGCACGCCCCCGAATGCTCGGCTCGGCGTTGCGAAAGCAAGGCGATATCTTCGGATCTCGTCGTGCTTTCGCGCCTTGATCCGAGCTCTCGGTGACGCACCCCGCCCGACCCCTCTGTGCGCAACAGTCTCCTGGGCCGGGGCTGTCGAACCACGACGGCCTACCGGCGCCGGCCCAGGGGTGGGGTCTTCGGCGGCCCCACGGGGCCGCGCCGGCTCGCGGGCGCATGGGCGACGCGTGCTCAGGGTCGGCGTCCGTGAACGCCGGCCGTCGGGCGGGGCGTCGCGCTGGCCACGCGGAAGCCCAGGTTGTTGTTCCGGTTGCCGGGCGAGTTCCTGTTGCGGTTCGCCGCGCGCAGGTTCCTCGCGGTGTTGTTCCAGCTGCCGCCCCGGTTGACCCGGTTCTGGGCGGTCGCGGCCCGCTCGCCGCCGGCGAGTCTACGCCGTGGGCTCGGCGCGGCGCCAGGGGTGGCGCGCCAGCCACGACCGGCGCAGGGCGAGGGCGTGGGCGACCTCGGACCAGGCCACCAGGCTCTCGACGCGGGCGAGGCCCTGGCCGTCGCGGCTGCGCGCGGCGCCGCGCATGCGCCGGCGCCAGCGGCGCACGCGCGCCGCGTCGAAGCGCGTGTGGCCGGCCCACACCCGCAGGCCGAGGAAGGGCACGCCCGCGCTGACCGGGCCCTGGCGCTCGGCGGCGTCGCGCAGGCGCAAGGCGAGGTGTTCGGCGGCGAAGGCCGCGACGCCCTGGCGCGCGGCGCGGCCGGCGTCACGGTCGGGCACGACCAGCACCAGATCGTCCATGTACCGCAGGTAGCGGCGCACGCCGAGCGCCCGCTTGATGTGGTGGTCCAGCGGCGCCAGGTACAGGTTGGCGAAGTGCTGGCTGGTCAGGTTGCCGATGGGCAGGCCGCGGCCCGGTGGGGAGCCCGGCGCGCCGGCGTCGATGAAGGCGTCGCACAGGGCCAGCGCGCGGGCGTCCTTCACCAGCCGGCGCAGCCCGGCCTTCAGCACCGCGTGGCTGGCCGTCTCGAAGAAGTGCTCGACGTCCAACTTCACGAACCAGCCGCCGCCGCGGACGAAGTGGCGCAGCCGGTCGACCGCGGCGTGGCCGCCCTTGCCCGGCCGGCAGGCGTAGCTGTCGAAGATGGCGACGCGCTCGAACACCGGCTCGAGCGCGGCGCACAGCGCGTGGTGCACCACCCGATCGCCGAAGGCAGCGGCGCTGATCGCGCGGGGCTTCGGGTCGCGGATGAAGAAGGTGCGGTAGGGGCTCGGCCGCCAGGCGCCGGCCAGCAGGGCGCGCTGCAGCGCGAGCACGTTGGGCTCGAGGTCCATCAGGAACGTCGCGGTGGCGGGGCTGACGTGCTTGCCCTTCGCCGCGCGGCGGGCGGCGCGGCACAGGGCGTGGAAGTCCACGACCTGCTCGAACAGGTGGCCCACGCGCTTCATGGCACCGCGGGCCGTGACGCGCGCCCGCCGCCCACCTGGCGGCCGGCCTCGTCGATGCGCTCCATCAGATGCGCGTAGGCCCCGTGGCTCAGGTGGGCGCGGCGGTGGGCCAGGCGCAGCAGGACCCGCAGGCGGGCGAGCTGGCCGTCCACGGCGGCCAGGGCGGCGTCCTTCTCGGCGCCGCGGCCGTACCGCGCGGCCACCAGGCCTTCGAGCACGTCGAGCGCGCGCCCCTCGATGCGGTGCGTCAGCGTGTGGCGGATGGCGCGCGGGAACTTCGACGTGCGCTCGAACAGCTCGTCGGTCAACGTCTCCCACAGCACGAAGACCGGCGGCGCGGCGTCAGGCATCGGCGCCCCCGGAGAGGTCCGGCGCCTTGCCGGTCGACGCTTCGTCCCGGGACACCTCGTCGGCCTTCGCGCTCGGGATCGACGCGATCACCTCGAGCACCGCCGGCCCGTAGTCGCGCAGGCGGTTGGCGCCGACGCCGGGCACCTGCTCCAGCGCCGCTTTGCTGCTCGGGCGCGCCTTGGCGATGGCGGCCAGGTGGCGGTTGGTGAACAGGATGTACGGCGGCTTGCCCTCGGCCTGCGCGCGGTCGCCGCGCCAGCTACGCAGGGCGTCGAAGAGCGTGCGCTCCTCGGCGCTGAGATCGGCCGCGGGGTTCTCGCCGCGGCGGCTGGGTCGGCGCGCTGCGGTGGCCGTGGCGAAGGGGCCGTCCTCGCGGTAGCTGACCAAGAGCGCCCACACGGGGGCGCCGGCGTCGTGGAAGAAGTGGTCGGTGACCGACAGCACCGTCCGGTCGGCCACGAACGTCTGCAGGGCCGCGTCGTCGAAGGCCCCCGTCTCGGGGTCGAGGCGCAGGGTGAATACGCGAAGCTGCATCAGGAACGGCCTCCAGAACCTCGAGAACGGGGTCGCGGGAAGCACGAACGTCGCTCGCTTCGCTCGCTCACCGCCCAGCGGCGGGGTGCCCTCCCAGGCGCCCTCGGCTACCGCTGAGTCGAACGCCCTGCCAGGCACCCGGCCCCAGGGCGGCGCTCTTCTTGGTCGTCTGTGGTCAGCAATGCTTGCTCTCCGAGGCGAAGGGTCAAGGGCGCACGGAAACAAGGGTCAAGGGGTCGATCTGGCCACGCGGAAGCCCAGCGTGTCGTTCCTGTAGTCGGGCAAGAGCAAGCCGCGGTACGCCGCGCGAAGGAACCCTGCGTCGTCGTCCCAGCTGCCGCCCCGGCGGGCCCGGTAATCCCAGGCGGTTCCGGTGCGCGCGCTGCCGTCACTTGGCGCTTCGCGGTACGGCCCGGACCGGTCCTCCACCCACTCCCAGACGTTCCCCGCCATGTCGCACAACCCCTGCGCCGTGTTCCCCCGACGCTTCGAGCACACCGGCGCCGTGGAGTCCGACCCGCACCCGTTTCCGCTACCGTCTTCCATCACCGCCCGGCTGCAGTCCGCCTCCGCGTCGCCCCACGGGTACTCCCGGGACTTACCCCCCGAACGCGCCGCGTACTCCCACTCCGCTTCGCTCGGCAGTCGACCTCCTGCCCACTTCGCGAACGCCGACGCATCCTTCCACGACACGCAGTTGACCGGGTGGTCCTCACGCCCAGACTCGTTCCAGTTGGGCGCCCCAAAGTCGCACTCAGTGGGCGGCCGATGCCCAGTGTCCCGGACAAACCGGCGGTACTGCCGTACCGTCACCTCGGTCTTCGACAGCTCGAAGTCACCCACCCTCACTATCCGCACCGGCTTCTCGTAGTCGTTTCCCGACTCCGACCCCATCCGGAAGCTGCCGCCTGCCATCCGCACCCACTGGATGCCCGCCGCCGAACCGTCGCCCACCCCTGTCTCCGGCGGCGCCCCCACTGGACCCCTGGCCGGCGCATCACCCTCGTCGGCCACGCAACGCCCCTCCGCACACGCCAGCCCCGCGTTGCACGTCCCGTTGCCGTAGCAGGCCCCGCCCTCCACCCCCTCGGGCATCGCCCGACAGCGACCGCCCTCGCACGCCAACCCCGCGTTGCACGTCCCGTTGCCGTAGCACTTGCCCCCCGCCGTACCGTCCGCGCGCCGCACCGAACGACGCTTCGGCTTTGCCTTCACGTTCGCCTTCGGCGCGCCGACGCAGCAACCGTTCGGGTCCCGCGGCGCCCCCGCCGCGCAGCTCCGGTCGCACGCATGGCTCAACGCCGGCGCCCAAAGCACCACGCCGAGCACAGCCGTCGCCATCGTCGTCCACGCCAACGCCGCCTCAGTCCTCATCGTTG
>JAUHXL010000722.1 GCA_030426945.1 bacterium | reverse complement strand
CAGGCCAGCAACACGAACGACAGGGCGAGGGGCAGGGGGGCGCGCATGGCCGTGGTGTACCCCAGGGCCGCCGCCCTTTCAATCGGGCGCCGGCGCCCGCGACTCCCGGTCGTCGCCTCGGTCGCCGGGGAGACAGCCAGCCGCCGGCGCGCGCTGGGCCGGCCGATCGCGACGGCGATCCGGCCCCGCGGCCGGGGCCGTGCCCCTCGGCCGCGGGTGGGTCAGGGACGGACGCGCACCGGGGGTTGCTCGAGCACGTTCCAGTCGGCGGCCTCGGCCTCGGCCTGCAGGCGGCTGCGCAGAGCGTCCCAGCCGCCGCCGGCCGCGTTGACCGCGTCGACGAGCGCCTGCGCTCGCCCGACCTCGATGGGCGTCGACGACGAGACGAACGCGAAGTGCGCGGTGGCGCCGGGGGTCGAGGGCGCGACGTACAGCCAGGCGAGGGTGTCGGCGCTCGACGGGCAGCCGCCCGCGTCCGTACACACCAGGCGGGCGCGCCCGTCCGGCTCGACCATGAACAGCGCGCCGGCCGCGCGCGCGCCGCGCAGCGCCTGGTCGAAGCGGGAGGGCGTGCCGAGGCGGATGAGCAGCTGCAGCCGCTGACCGGGCGCGACCTCGTTGATCGCGCCGCGGGTGCCGGCGACGACGCCGTCGGGCGTCACCTCGTGGCCGCGCTCGATGAAGCCCTCGGTGGCGGGCACGACCTCGAAGCGGCTGCCGGCGGGCGGGGCCGGCTGCGGGACGAAGACCACCAGGGCCGCCGCGGCCGCCGCCACCAGCGCGCCCGCGGCCGCCCAGGCGGCGGGGCGGCGGAAGGGCAGCACGTTGCCGCCCGGCGCCGGCGGCGCGTTGGCCTGGGCGGGGGTCGTCTCGAGCAGCGCGTCGAAGAGCTCCGGGTACAAGGCCTGCAACTCACGCCGCGCGCCGACGCTGGCGCGGATGCGCGCCCGCGTGGCCTCGTGCTCGGCGGGGCTCTGGCGCTTCTCGGCGAAGGCGATCAGCGTCTCGGCGTCGATGTCGGACGGCGCCGGGACGTCGACCGCGGCGTACAGGCGGGCGAAGACGCCATCCAGCGTCGACGCGTGACGGTCGGAGTGCGGGGTCATCGGCGGCATCCTCTCACCCGGTGAGCCCGGGCGCTTGCCCGAGCACCAGCAGCGCGACCATCGCGGTCGCGAACAGGTCGTCCAGCTTCAAGGCGTCCGCCAGCTGTGCCAGCAGGGCGCGCAGATCGCCTTCCCCCAGCCCCAGGTCGTCCTGGGCCCGCGCACGGAAGCGGCGGAAGACCTTCACCTGCACCGCCTTCACCCGGCGGTGGGCGTTCGACGTGTCGATGCCCAGCTCCTCGGCGAGCTCGCGCAGGACCCGCCCCTCGACGAAGCGGCGCCGCAGCAGCAGCACTTCGTCGGCGTCGAGATCGGCGAGGCAGGCCTCGAACACCGGCTTGAGCCGAGCCGCCGCTTCGAGTGACTCGAGGCGGTGCGCGGCGTCCGGCTCCGGCGTGGCGAGGCGCTCGAGCGGACCGTCGTCGCCATAGCGCCGCTGGCGGCGGACCAGGTCGATCACCGCGCGATGCGCGATGACCCGCAGCCACCCCTGCAGCGTGCCGCGCCCCTCGTAGCTCGCCAGCCGCGCCGAGTCGGGATCGTGGGCGTCGCGGGGCAGGAAGAGCGTGGACAGCAGCTGCTGCTCGATGTCGTCGGCGGCCGCGCCGGGCGCCTTGGCCCGACACAGGGTGTGCAGATAGGCGCCGAAGCGCTCGATGAAGTCGCGGGTGGCGCGGTGGTGGCGCGCCAGACAGCCCAGCGCGAGGTAGATGTCGGCGTGCACGAGGTCGGCGAGCCGCGCGAGGGGTTCGCCGTCCATGCGGTCGAGCACGCCGGCCACGTGGCGGACGAACCGCGCCTCGTCGACGCCGTAATCACCATGGGTTTCGCGCAGTTCGCGCCAGAGGGACGCCAGCCGCGCCTCGAGGGCCTGTTGGGCCATCACGGGCTCTCCCGGGCCGGAGCGGGTCCCGGCGGAGAGGCCGAGCACGCCGCCCTTCGGCTTCGGATCCCGCCAGACCGCCTCATCGTAGGCTGGGAGCATGGGAAGTCAACTCGCGGTCGCCGTCGTCGCGGGGGGGACGCGGGCCCTTGGGCGCTTTTGCGGGGCCGCCTCGAAAAAAGGTGAGGGCGCGTCGCGCGCGGAGGCACACAATGCGCGCATGAAGCGCCCGACGACCTTCCCCGGCCTGCGCGCGCAGGTCCCCCTGGCGCCGCGCACCACCCTGCAGGTGGGCGGCGCGGCGCAGTTTTTTCTCGAGGCGCGGAGCGAGGCCGGCCTGATCGGCGCCCTGCGGTGGGCGGCGGACCGGGGGCTGCCCGTGCAGGTGGTGGGGGGCGGCAGCAACCTGCTGGTGGCGGACGCGGGGGTCGCCGGGCTGGTCGTGCAGGTGGGCCTGCTGGGGCGGGCGGCGACGACCCGCGCCGACGCGGTCGAGGTGCGGGCGGCCGCGGGGGAGCCCTGGGACGCGCTGGTGGCCTGGACGGTCGAGCGGGGCTGGGGCGGCGTCGAGTGCCTGGCCGGCATCCCTGGGCGGGTGGGCGCCGCGCCCATCCAGAACATCGGCGCTTACGGACAGGAGGTGGGCGAGCGCCTGGCCTGGCTGCGTGCGTTCGATCGCGAGGCGGACGCCCTGGTCACGTTGGCCGCCGGCGCCTGCGACTTCGGCTACCGGCACAGCCGATTCAAGGCGCAGCCGGGTCGCTTCGTGGTGCTCGAGGTCGCGCTGCGGCTGACGCCCGGCGCGACCGGCGAGGTGCGCTACGCTCAGCTGGCCGACCACCTGGGGACGGACACGCCGAGCCTGGCCGCCACGCGCGACGCGGTGCTCGCGCTGCGGCGCGGCAAGTCCATGGTGCTCGACGCCGGCGATCCGAACCACCGCTCGGCCGGCTCGTTCTTCCTCAACCCGAGGGTGTCGACGGCCACCGCCGACGCGGTCGCGGCGGCCGCGGGGCCCG
>JAUHXL010000127.1 GCA_030426945.1 bacterium | reverse complement strand
TGCTGCGCCAAGGACGAGCCGTCGCCCCGCTCGGAGGGGCGCCAGGCCACCACCAGCAGGCTGGGCTCCAGCCGGCGGACCTCGGCGAGCACGGCGTCGAGGCGATCGGCGTTGGCCACGCTGCGCAGGATGAGCGCGGGGGTCTCGGGCTGCGTCTCCGAGGCGGCGATCGCCTCGCTGGCCACCGAGCGGATGGCCCCGATCAGCGCGTCGGACCGCTCGCCCTCGGCCGGCTGCAGAGGGACCTCGGTGGCGCCCTCGGTGACGCCGCGGGCCGGCCGCACGATGGTCAGGCCCTCGCGCCGGGCCTGCGCGATGTGCCAGGCCAGCGCGATGACGGCGCGCGGCACGTCGGTCTCGGTCACCACCGCCAAGATGGCCATCGGCGCCCCCACCCCTCCCCTTCGACGCGAGTTGTCGCAGCCCGAGGGCGAGGACGCAACGGGCGTCGTTCAGGGACGCAGCCACTCCGCGGTGGGATCGGGCGGGGTGTGCAGCGCCTGCAGCGTCCAGCCGACCACCGCGCCCACGACCACGGCGAGCGCCACGGCGACCGCCCAGCGCAGCACGCGGCGCGGTGAGCGGCGAGGCAGCACCCACAGGGTGGGGCGGCGGCGCGGCGGCGCGGCGACCGGCGCGGGCATGGGCGGCAGCAGATCCTCGGTGGGCCGGGTGCGCTTGTGGTGGCGCTCGGCATAGGCCAGGGCCGCGTCGAAGTCTCCGCGGTACAGGGCCGGCGCCGGGGCCAGGGGCGCGGGCGCGAAGGGGCCGGGGTCGAGCACCGTGGGCCCCTCGTCGTCCCAGTCGGGCGCGCTGAGCGGGGGCAGGGCCAGATCCAACTCGAGGGGCGGCACGAGGGCGAGGCGGGCGGGGATGGCCGGCCTCGTGGGGCTCGACACCTCGCGCGTGACGGCCCCCCCGCCGAATCGCTCCCCCGTGCCGGTGATGCCGTGGACCATGCGCGCTCCCTGTCGCCTGATCCTTCTGTGCGCCCGGCGGCCCGGGTTCTTATCTCCGGCGCTCAGGTTTTTCGATCGGCCTTCGGGACGGCGGCGCAGCCGTGGCAGCGATCATCGGGGGGCTCGGGCTGCAGGGTGACGTGATGCACGCCCACCGCCTCGAGCGCGTGCACCAGCTCGTCGGCCAGGGCCGGCGTCCACGCGTCGAGGCGCATCTCGAGGTGGGCGGTGAGGGCGACGCGGGTGGTGCTCATCGCCCACACGTGCAGATCGTGCACCGCGTGCACCGCCTCGGGCGCGGTGAGGACGCGCTCGATGGCCGCCGGATCGACGCGCGCGGGGACGGCGTCGGTGGCCAGCTCGAAGGCCTCGCGCAGCACCGACCAGGTGCCGACCACGATGACCACCGCGATCACCAGGCTGAGGCCGGGATCGATCCAGTCGAAGCCCGTCTTCCAGACCACGGCGCCGCCGACGACCACCCCCAGCGACACCGCGGCGTCGGTGGCCAGGTGCACGAAAGCGGCGCGCCGGTTCACGTCGTCGTGGCGGTCGGCGAAGAACAGGAACGCCGAGATCGTGTTGATCACCACGCCGATGGCCGCCACCACCATCACCGTCACCGCCTGCACCGGCGGCGGCTCCAGCAAGCGCCCCACGGCCTCCCAGGCGACGCCGCCAACCGCCACCAAGATGAGGATGGCGTTGGCCAGCGCGGCGAGGATGGTGGTCTTGCCCAGGCCGTAGGTGAAGCGCGGCGTGGGCGCGCGGCGGGCCAGCCGCACGGCCCACCAGGCCAGCAGCAGGCCGAGCACGTCGCTGAGGTTGTGCGCGGCGTCCGCCAGTAGCGCGATGCTGTCCGCGAGGACACCGTAGACCGCCTCGACGACGACGAACCCGACGTTGAGCGCGACGCCCAGGCGGAACGCCCGGTCGGGATCCGCGGGCACGCCGTGATCGTGGCCGTGGCCATGCCCGTGCCCGTGGTGACCGCCCCCCATCACACCTCCTCGCCGCAGTGTGCACCGCGCCGGAGCATGATGCGACCGCGCCCGCGGTCGTCGCCCGGTGCGCCCCCGGGGCCCGGCCCACGAACGCTCAGAACGCGGCCTGCGCTCCGAAGGTCAGCATCGAGCCCTCGACCTCGCGCACGCCGGTGATCGCGTCGTCGTCACTCCACTGATAGAAGCCCCAGCGCGCCTCGAGCCGCAGGCTGCCCGCGCCCAGCGAGCCGACCAGCCCGACGTCGTAGGTGTGCGCGGCGACCTCGTCGTCGCCGAGCGCGATGAGCCGGCCCAGCCCACGGATGAGGTCGTAGCGCGCGTAGCCGCCCACGCGCGTCAGCGGCAGCAGCACGCCCAGCTCGAGGCCCATGTAGAGGGCGTACTGGTCGTTGCCGAAGTTGCCGCTGTCCGACCGGCCGGTGATGTCGCGCACGACGAAGTCGAGGATGTCGACGCTGACGTACCCGAGGCCGTCGGCGAAGGTGTCGGCGCCGCCGACCGCCACGCGCAGCTCGAAGTAGTCGAAGTTCGTGTCCCGCTGGGAGCGCACCCCGCCGACGTCGATGTCGAGGTCGGTGGGGCCCTCGAAGGCGAACTCGAGCGTGCCCCGCGCGCCCGGCGTGATGGGGTGCGCCTCGATGCGGTAGATGTCCACGTCCTGGCCCTTCTCGTTGACGCCCTCGCCCACCTTCTGGGCGGTCACCGCCGACATCAGGCCCGAGAAGAAGACGCCGCTCTCGTCGATGACGCCGATGCGGTGCACGCTGAAGGGGGCCTGCGCGCCGTCGCGCAGTCTGGGGCTGTAGAAGGTCGCGTCGTGCAGCTCGTAGCGGTACAGGAGGCCTTGGGCGGCCGCTGGCGCCGCGCCGGCCAGCCCGGCCCCGATCACGAGAAGTCCCAGGATGCCACGCATCGTCCCTCACCTCGCCGGTCTCCGGTGGATGACACACCCGGCCGAGGTGGGTCAAGCGCGCGCCAGCAGACGGATCAGAACAGCGTGTAGCTGAAGCGCAGCTGCACGTCGTGCTCGGTGCGGATGTCGTCGTCGACGCCGATGTTCGGATCGCGCACCGCGTTGAAGCGGTAGTTCAGCGAGGCGAAGCTGGCCAGGCGCAGGCTGATCTGGTTGCGCCAGGTGAAGACCGCTTCGTCGTCGCTGATCGGCAGCAGGCCGTCGAACTCGGTGCTCAGGGTGACGAAGCGGGACACGCGGCCGAGGCCGACGACGGTGGCCTCGGGGCCCAGGATGTGGTTCGACTCGACCGGCGTGAGGCGATCGTTGGCGCCGCCGACGTCCTCGTAGGCGAGGAGGCCGTTCGAGATGGTGTGGCGCGCGCCGAAGCCCACCCGCAGGTCCAGCTCGACGCTGCGGGTGCGCAGCAGGCGGAAGTTCCCGCCGCCGCTCTCGACGATGATGATCGGCGAGAAGGGGCCGGCGATCTCGACCCGGTCGACGTCCTGGAAGGTCTCGACGACGTCGCCGTCCTCGTCGAGCTCGTCCACCGTCGTCGGATCCTCGAAGTTCTGGTGCCGCGGGAAGAGCTTCGTCTCGAAGCCCGAGCGCACGTAGGGGCCGAACCAGGGCACCACCGCGTAGGTGTAGATGGTGTGCAGGTAGAGGCGGTCGGTGACGTTCTCGAAGTCGCCGTCCGAGGGCCGCGCGTGCTCCTCCTCGAGGTCGATGCGCGTGGTCCACTGGTGGCGGTCGTGTTGGTAGCGGATCGAGCCGTCGTAGAAGACGGTCAGCCCCAGCTCCCAGCCCTCCTCCTGCCCCACCTGGTTGGTGCGGTTGAAGCTGACCGCGCCGCCCACGACCCCGCGCAGCTGCCAGTCGCTCTGCTCGGCGGCGCGCGTCTCGGCGGGATCCACCTCGCCGGCCCCCTGGAACTCGCCGGTGTCCGGATCGAGCACCAGGACGAAGTGCGTCACCTGCCCGGGTTCGAGGCGCACGGTCGCGAAGTCGCTGCGATCGCGATAGGTGCCGCCCGCGCGGATGATCTTGTAGAGGCCGGGCTCGAGCACCCAGACGCGCACCTCCTCGCCCTGCTGCTCGTCGGCGCCGAAGCCGATGCCGTACTCCTCGCGGTTGTCGACGCGGATCAGCTCGTAGGTGCCGCGAAAGGGCACGAACTGCTCGTCGACGACGTCGAGCTCGAGGGCCGACCAGGTGGGCGGCACGATGGTGGTGCGCCCCTCCTCCACCTCGACCTCGAAGGGGATCTGCTGGCCCACGGTGCCCGAGCCCAGGCGCATGGTGTAGCGGCCCGGCTTCAACACGATGCGCTTGCCCATCGTGCCCTCGGTCACCGGCTGGTTGCCGGCGTACACCGCCACCTGGGGCTCGCGGTCGCCGTCGCGGAGCGCCGGCAGGAAGACGGCGCCGAAGCCGATGGGCAGGTTGGTGGTGTCGGCCATCACCTGCTCGAGATCGTTCAGGGGCGACGTCGCGCTGGGGCGGATGACGCCGTCGCCCTCGTCCGCCGCCGGCTCGCCGCTCTTCGGCGCGGGCTCGACCTCGGCGGGCGCGCCCCCCCCGGACAGATGGCGCGCGAGGCTGTCGATGGCCTTGTCGAACTCGACCTGCATGATCTCGCTGAGCGTGCGGACGGTCGCCCGCAAGAGCCCCTCGCCCACCGGACGCCGCACGTCGAAGTCGTAGCTCCAGACCACGGTGTCGTCGCTGAAGCGCACCAGCCGGAACTGCATCGCCAGCCGCGCGGCGTGCGTCTCGCCCGCCTGCAGCTGCTCGAGCGCGACGACCTCGGAGACCAGCGTGTAGTCCGGCGGGGTCTGCCCGATGCTGTCGATCACCCGCTGCACGGCGCCGCTGCCCCGCAGGTGATCCACGATGAGCGTCGTCAGCATCTTGTCGGTGGGCTCACTCCACCGGCGCCCCTTGTGGTAGCGGATCTCGTGCAGATCGGGGCGGAAGACGATCTCGGTGCGCCGGTAGCTCTCGCGGACGTCCACCTCCTTGACGCGGATGGTCACCGGAAGCGGCTGCTCGAAGCGCGGCGCGACGGCCGGGTAGCGCAGCGTGTAGTAGGCCCGCTCGGACGGGCGCCCGCAGGCCACCGTCATCAGCGCGGCGAGCCCCAGCAGGGTGGCGCGTCCCCTCATCACTCCACCCCCTCTTCGTCGCTGATCAGCAGCAGGGACGGGTCGTCCCGGATGCGCCGCGAGAACTCGGTCATGTTCTCGGTGGTGCGCCGCATGTAGGACAGCCCCTCGACGATGCTCTCGCGGCTCTGCAGCAGCATCAGGTTGGTGCGCTCGAGCAGGATGTCCACCTGATCGAGCGTCTTCTGGACGCCCTCGGGCCCCATCGCCACCGCCGACTCGGCCATCAGCTTGTCCGCGTTGTCGGCGGTGCTGCGCAGGCGCTTCATCAGCGCGTTCGTCTCGTCCATCGTCTTCGTCAGGCGCGGCCCCACGTCCGCCACCACGCGGTCGACGCCAGCCACCGTGCCGTCGAGGTGGTCGGCGAGGCTCTCGAACTTGGCCGACGCCGCCGCCAGGTTGGTGCTGATCACCTTCAGCTGCTCGCGGTTCTCGCTGATGGTGCCCTCGAGCGTCGCGAGCAGCTTATCGGTGCGGTCGAGCACGCTGGCCACGCGATCCTTCATCTCGGGCGCGACGAAGGCGTTCAGCCGCTCGATGGCGGTGTTCACCTTCTCGGCGATCTCGCCCGCCTGGTTGCTCAGATCGTCGAGGGCCGACTTGCCGGCGGGGATCTCGGTGCCGGGTTTGCGGACCTTCGCCTTGGCGGATCCCCGGCTCAGCTCGATGTACTTGAGGCCGGTGATGCCCATCGACCCCAGGTTCGCGACCGTGTCCTCGGCGACCGGCGTGCCTTCGCTGAGGCTGATCTCGACCACGATGACGCCGACGTCCTTGGGGTGGATCTTGATGACGTCCACCCGGCCGACCCGGATGCCGCTGTACTTCACCGGCGAGCCCACCTCGAGGCCGCTGAGCGAGACGCCGCCGTCGCTGTACTTGATGCTGTAGCTCTCGCGCTTCTCGCCCAGCTTCATGCCGGCGAGGACGACGAGGCCGCCCACCAGCACGACCAGGCCCGCGATCACGAAGATCCCGAGGCGCATCTTCTGGGCACGGCTGACGCTCATGCTCCGCTCCGCAACGCTTGGAGGGCCGATTGGGGGCCGCGCATCTCGCCGGCCGCCTGGCGCTCGAAGAAGGCCTTGGCCTCGGGGTGATCCGTGTGGCGCACCTCGTCGAGGGTGCCGTCGGCGATGACGTGGCCCTGCGACAGCATCACCGCGCGATCAGCGATGCGCTCGATGCTGTGCAGCTCGTGGGTGACGACGACGATGGCCATGCCGAAGCGATCCCGCATGCGCAGCAGCAGCTCGTCGAGCTCGGCGCTGGTGAGCGGATCGAGGCCGGCGCTGGGCTCGTCGCAGAACAGCAGATCCGGATCGAGGGCCATGGCGCGGGCGAGCGCGGCGCGCTTGCGCATGCCGCCCGACAGCTCGCTGGGCAGCAGGTACTCGGCGTGGCTCAGCTCGACGAGCGCGAGCTTCAGCCGCACCACCTCGCGGATGACGTCCTCGGGCAGATCGGTGTGCTCGCGCAGGGGCAGGGCGATGTTCTCGCCGATGGGCAGCGAGCCCAACAGCGCGCCGTACTGGAACATCACGCCGATGTTGATCAGCAGCGAGGTGCGATCCGCGGCGCTCATCGCGGTCATGTCCTCGCCGAGCAGGCGCACGGTGCCCGCGGCGGGCTCCTTGAGGCCGATGCAGCACTTCAACAGGGTCGACTTGCCGCAGCCCGAGCCGCCGAGGATGACCCGCACCTCGCCGCGCTTCACGGTGAGATCGACGCCCTTGAGGATGGTGCGCTCGCCGTAGCGGGCGACCACCCCGTGCACCTCGAGGGCGACGTCGTCCGCCATCAGAGCACCACGTAGAAGAGCACGCTGAACACGCAGTCGGCGACGATGATGTAGAAGATCGAGGCCACGACCGAGGCCGTCGTCATGCGGCCCACCTCACTGGCGCCGCCGCGCACGCGGAAGCCGTAGTGCAGGCCGATGAGGGCGATGCCCCAGCCGAACGCGACGCTCTTGATCAGCCCCGAGATGAAATCCCAGGGCACCATCGACGACAGCATCTGGTTGAGGAAGGCGTTCCAGGCGATGTCGAGGTAGAAGACGCCGACGAGGAAGCCGCCCAGCATGCCGAGCAGATCGGCCAGGGCGGTCAGCAGCGGCACCATCAACGTCATCGCCACGAAGCGCGGCACCGCGAGGAAGTCGATCGGATCGAGGCCCATCACGCGCAGGCCGTCGATCTCTTCGCTGACCTGCATCGTGGCCACCTCGGCGGCGATCGAGCTGCCCGAGCGGCCGGCGACGAGGATGGCGCACATCAGCGGGCCCATCTCGCGCACCATCGAGACGCCGGTGAGGTTGGCCACGTAGATGGCCGCGCCGAACTGCTGAAGCTGGTAGGCCGACTGGAAGGCGATGGTGAGGCCGACCAGGAAGGTGATGAGGCCGACGATGCCCAGCGCGCGCGAGCCGATGTCGGTGCACTGCTCGATCAGGTGGTACCAGCGCAGCTTGGACGGTCGGCGCAGCACGGCCAACACGGCGAAGGTGGTGTCGGCGGCGAGCTGGAGGAACGCGATGCCCGCCTCCTTGCCGCCCAAGAGCGCGTCACCGGCGGCCTCGGCCACGTTGGGCGGCTTGGGCGCGTCGCCGGGGGGCGCGCCGAGGCGGAACATCTGCAGGGCGCGCTCGGCCGACTCGCTGAGCGGGCCGACGGTGAGGCGGCCGCCCGCGGCGTCGGCGCTGCGCCAGCTGTTGAGCAGGGTGGCCACCGCCGCCGAGTCGACGACGCCCACCTCCTTCAGATCGAGCGTGAGCGTGCTGCCCCGCGCGGGCGCCGCCTGGGCGAGCACCTTCTTCAGCTCGTTCACCACGTCGCGCCGCAGGTCGCCGCGCAGGCGCAGCGTCGCGCCGGGGCCGTCGGCGGCGAGCTCGTAGTCGAGGGGGCGGGTCATTGGGCCGCACGATAACCCTGCGGCGGGGAAGCGGCAAAAACGGCGCGCGTGAAGCGTCCCAGGCGGTTCAGTCCTCGTCGTCGTCCTCGTCCACCGCCTCGGCGCGGCGCTCGCGGATCTCGGACAGCAAAGCGATGACCGCGCCGAGGACGTCGCCGTTCTCGACGTGCTCGTCGATGCGGTCGAGGTAGCTGGCCACCTGGGTCTCGTCGAGCACGTCACCGCGCGGCGACTCGTCGCCCCCGTCGTCGTCGTCGTCGTCGTCGTCGGCCATCAGCTCCTTCACCCCCAGCGCCCGGCGAACGTCGGCGAGCTCCTTCTTGCCCCACTTGTCCATGCCCTTCTCGAGCCACGCGAGGCGCATGGGCTCCCAGCCCAGGCGCTCGGCCAGCTCGTGCTGGGGCACGCCCAGCTTCTCGCGGGTGCGGACGACCGCCGCGGCGACCCGCTCGTTCGACCGCTTGACCTTCGGCTTCGAACCCTTCTTGCCCACTGCTCCGCCTCCCCTGCCGCGCGCCGCTGCACCTTGCGCGACGCGCGCGGCCCAGGCAACCCGCTTGCGCGCCGGCGCGTCGCGTGGCACGCCGCACGAGCAACCGTGCCGAGGAGTCCCCCTTTGCCCACCGCACGCGTCGGCGACATCGATCTGGCCTACGACCTGCTCGGCCCCGAGGGCGGCACCCCATTGGTGGCGGTCATGGGGTTCGCGGCGCAGCTGATCGCCTGGCCGCAGGGGCTGATCGACCACCTCACCGCGCGGGGCTTCCGGGTGCTGGTGTTCGACAACCGCGACGTGGGCGAGTCGACCTGGCTGCGGGGGGTGAAGGCGCCCTCGCCGCGCCGGGCGATCGCGCGCTGGCTGGCGCGGCTGCCCGTCCCGGCGCCCTACACGCTGACCGACATGGCCGGCGACGTCGCCGGGCTGATGGATCACGTCGGGTGGCGCGACGCGCACGTCTTCGGCGTGTCGATGGGCGGGATGATCGCGCAGCAGCTCGCGCTCGACGCGCCCGAGAGGCTGCGCACGCTGACGTCGATGATGAGCCACACGGGGCACCGGCTGGACGCCATCGGGCGGCCGACGGCGACGCTGAAGCTGCTCGGGCCGCGACCGCGGACGCCCGACGAGGCGGCGGTGGTGTTCCGGCAGCTCTTCGAGACGCTGACCGGGCCGGCCTACGATCCGGATCGGCCGGGGCTCGAGGCGATGGGGCGGCTGAGCTTCGAGCGGGGCCACAACCCCGCGGGGGTGGCGCGGCAGATGGCGGCGATCCTGGCGTCGCCCGAGCGGACGCGCGCCCTGCGCCAGGTGCGGGTGCCGACGCTGGTGATCCACGGCGACGCCGATCCGCTGGTGCGCCCGGCGGGCGGGCACCGGACGGCGAAGGCCATCCCCGGCGCGCGGCTGGAGATCATCCCAGGGCTGGGACACAGCCTGCCGCCGGGGGTGTGGCCGCGGTTGGCGGCGCTGATCGCGGAGCACGCGGGGGTGGGTCAGACGAGTCGGACGTGATCGCCCACCCGGAGCGGTTGCGCGCGCAGGGGGCGGCGGCCGGTGCTCGTATCGGCCAGCACGGCCGAGAGCACGCGGGGCGCCTCGGGCGGCGGCCCCTCGCGCACGACCACCGCCATGCGCGGCTGGGCGTGCTCGACGACGACGTGGCACTTCACCTCTTCGAGGGCGCCCAGCGACTCGCCGGTGTCCGGGTCGACGATCTCGTCGCCGGGCACGAACACCACCAGCCGGGCGCCGTCGGCGAGGCCCTTCTCGACGCCCAGGTTGACCACCCAGCGGTCGCCCGCGAGATCCTTGACGATGCGGCCGACGACCGGCGCGCTGGGATCGCTCATGTCGCTCCTCTGCTCAGGGCAGCTGACCGAGCAAGCGCCCGACCAGCCCCATGAAGACGGTGACGTTGCCGGGCGCGTCGGCGTGCTCGGGATCGGTGGTGTCCTGCATCAGCAGGCCCAGCCAGGCGCCGAAGATGGTGGCCGCGGTGGCCTGCAGCTCGTCCTCGCTGCAGTTGTCGGCGACCGCGGGCCGCAGGATGGCGGCGATGGCGGCGCGCGCGCGGCGGTGGAACTTCGACAGGGCGCCCTGGATCTCGGGCTCGCGCTTCGCCTGCGAGACGAACTCCAGCCACAGGGGCAGGATGTTGCGCCCGCGCTTCACCTCGCGCACCAGGGCCTCGGTGATGGCGCTCGCGTAATCGTCGTCGATGACCGAGTCCTCGAACTGCTCATAGAGCTGGTCCATGACCTCGCGGGTCCAGGTCTCGAGGATGTCGATGAAGACCTCCTGCTTCGACTGGTAGTGCCAGTAGAAGCTGCCCTTCGAGGTGTTCGCCGCCGCGCACACCGCGTCGACCGTCGTCGCGTGATAGCCGCCGTCGCGAAAGCAGGCGTAGGCCGCCTGCCGCAGCTCCGCGCGCTTGGCCTCGCCGCTCCGGTTGCGCTTTCGACTCGACAAGTCGCCTCCCCGTGGAGGCGATCGCGTACCGCCCCCGCGCCCCGGTGTCAACGCGCCGGCGGCCCGCCGCAGGGCAGGAAGCGCCGCACGCCCGCGCGGCGCCGCCACTGCCAGCGGTGCCCGTCGGTGAGCGCGACGAAGGGGCACGCGAGGCGCTCGGCCTCGGCGAGCAGGAGGAGGGCGTCGGCGCGGTCCCAGGCCGCGGCGTCCAGCGTCTCGGTCCGGGCCGCGATGGCGCGGGTGCGGTGCCGATCGTCGCGCGCGATGAAGCGGCCGCGCTCGCAGGTGACCTTCGCGACGCCGGCGAGGGCGCGCAGGCGCGCCTCGGGGCCCGGCGCGTCGGCCTCGGCGGCCGCCGGCGTGCGGTCCGGCGCAGGCCGCGGATCGGTGGCCGCGCCCTCGGAGCGGACGCGGCGGGGTGGTGCCGGGGCGCGGGGCTCGGCGCGCCCGCCCACTGGGCCGTCGGTCGGCAAGGGGGCCGGCGCCAGCAGACGGCGGACCGTCGCCTCCAGATCACGGCTGGCCATCACCCCCACCAGCAGGCCGTCGCCCTTCTCGACCGCGGTGCGGTAGGCGGGCAACTCGGCGCGGGCCGCGCGGGCCAGGGCGCCGCGCAGGCGCTCGCCGCCGGGGGTGCCCGGCTGGGCCAGCACCAGGCCCACGGGCGACTCCGTCGCGACCTCGACGCCGGGCGCGCACCAGACGCCGGGGTCGACCACGCGCGGCGTCTCGGTCAGGCGCCAGGCGCCGCCGACCACCTCGTCCTTGCCCGCGGGCGCGCCTCGCCAGCCCGCCGCCGCCGCGCCCGCCAGCGCGGCGCGCATCGCGGCGGCCGACGGAAAGCGGTGCTCGGGCGCGGGGTGCAGGGCACAGCGGAGCAGCGCGGTCAGCCCCGAGGGCAGCCCGGCCGGCACCCGCCCCGGCCCCCCGGCGTCGCCCGTCGTCAGCCACGCCAGCAGGGCGCCCACCGCGTACAGGTCGGCCGCCGCGGTC
Organism: bacterium; assembly: GCA_030426945.1. Classification (GTDB taxonomy): domain Bacteria; phylum Myxococcota_A; class Bradymonadia; order UBA7976; family UBA1532; genus JACKDN01. The sequence goes on along the minus strand of JAUHXL010000127.1, from coordinate 3,713 downwards.
ACCCGCCCGCCGGCGAGCTGCTCGGGCGCCGCGAAGCGCCGGGTGCCGACGGCCTCGAGCGTGTGGGTGAGGCGCTCGGCGCCGTCGTCGAAGGCGATGCCGAAGTCGACCAGGCGCACGCGGCCGGCGCCGTCGACCATCACGTTCGCCGGCTTGACGTCGCGATGAACCAAGCCGGCGGCGTGCACCGCTTCGAGGCCGGCCAGCACCTGATCGACCAGCGCCGCCGCGCGCTCGGGCGCCAGCGGGGCCGCGGCGTGCGCCACCTCGAGGTCGACGCCCTCGACGTACTCCATCTCGAGGTAGGGACCCCAGTCAGCGTCGAAGCCATGGTCGTAGACGCGGACGACGGTGGGATCGGTGAGGCGCGACAGCACCTCGAACTCGCGTCGCAGGCGCCGGTGCTGCCGCTGCACCGGCCGCGCGCTCGGGTGCAGCACCTTCACGGCCTCCCGCCGGTCTCCCCGCTGAGCCAGATAGACCGCGCCGCTGCCGCCGCCGCCCAGGCGATCGGCCACGCGGATGGCGCCGCCGCCCAGCGTCGTCGGGTGCGTCGGGCGCTGGGCCGCCGCCAGCGAGGCGCTGCGAGCCGGGCGGGCCACGAGGGGCGCGCGCAGGCCCTCGAGCTGCGCCGGCCACACGGGCTGCGCGGCCACCGGCGGCGTCGACGTGCCCCCACGCGGACACAGATAGAGGGCGGCGCCGCGCTCGACGCGATCGAGCAGGCGCGGCGAGCGCAGCCCCTGCTCGGTGAAGGGCCCCACGCAGATCCACGGCGCCGCGCTGACCCAGCGCCCCGCGGCGTCCACCAGCGCCGGCGCGCCGTCCTGCGGCACGTGATCGCCCGCGGCGACGGACCGCTCCTCGGGATCCGCGCCGCCGAACAGGATCCAGCGCGGCCCCGCCGAGGCCCCGCGCGCCACCGTCGCCACCCGCAGCGCGCGCACCCACCGCAGCGCGGCCGCCACCTCGCGCAGCGCGCCCGCCGTCTCGCGCAGAAGGCGCTCGGCCTGCGCCTCGTTGACGCCGTAGCCGCCCGCCCCGTGCGCCACGCTGTTGCGCACCGCCACCAGCGCGTACAGCGCGTGGAAGGCCGCCGTCGGCTTGCCCTTCCCCGGCCGCCGCAACATCGCCGCCGCCGGCCCCGCGACGGCGTCCGGCACGCCGGCCAGCGTGCGGGCCATCGCGCTCGCCGCCGTCAGCCACGTGCCCATCGAGGGCCGCTCGAGCCGGTCGAGCAGATCGTCGCGCACCTTCCCGCTGGCGGCGCCCTCGGGCCACAGCACCGCGACCAGGGTGCGCGCCACGGTCTCGGCGAAGCTGAGCCGCCAGGCCAGCCGCTCGTTCGCGGTGCCCGCCCCGAAGCACGCGCGCAGGTAGGGCTCGCGCAGGAAGGGGGGCGCGTAGCAGCGCAGCGCCGCGTCGGACGAGTCGGAGTCGATGCCCGCGTGCCCCATGGCCAGCCATCGTGCGCCGCGACCAACGGCGGGTCAATCCGCGCGCTTTGCCGCCTGCGCGCGGGCCCCTACGATGCGCGCATGGACGAAGGGGACCTGGAAGAGCTGCTGCGCCGACCGGAGGGCGAGCGGGTGGAGTGGAAGGCCACGGTCTCGGACTCGAGCCTGGCGAAGATCCGCCGGACGGTCTGCGCCTTCGCCAACGACCTGCCCCGCCACCGGCGGCCGGGCGTCGTCGTCGTGGGGCGCCGCCACGACGGCTCGGTCGAGCCGGCCTTCCGCGTCACGCCCAAGCTGGTGGAGCGGTTGTCCCAGATCGGCAAGGACGGCGCGATCGTGCCCTTCCCGTCGGTGTCGGCGCGGCCCTGGCCGGCCGACGCGCCGTCGCTGCTGCTCGTGGTCGTCCAGCCGAACCCCGCGTCGCTGACCCGGTACGACGGCCGGCACTGGGTGGGCAACGGCGACCAGACGCACCAGGCGTCGGCGGCCGAAGAACGCCGCCTCATCGAGCACCGCCGCGCCGCCAACCTGCCCTTCGACGCCCGCCCGCTGTACACCGCGCGCGCCGACGATCTGGACCTCGACCGCTTCCGCCGGGAGTTCCTGGCCAGCGCGGTCGATCCCGAGGTCTTGCGGCAGAACCAGCGACCGGTGGAGCAGCAACTGGCGGCGTTCCGCTTCGCCGACGCGCTGGACGACACGGGCGCGCTGCACCCCACGCCGGCCGGCCTGCTGATCGTGGGGCGCGCGCCGACGCGCATCCTGCCCGGCGCGTACGTTCAGTTCGTCCGGCACGACGGCCCCAGCCGCGCCGACCCGATCCTCGCGGCGCACGAGGTGCGGGGCGCGCTCATCGACGCGCTGCCCGACGTCGATCGGCTGCTGGCAGGGCAGAACCCGCCCCGGGTCGATCTCAGCCGGGACACCGAACGGCGCCACAGCGTCTATCCCGCCGTGGCGCTGCGCGAGTTGGTGCGCAACGCCGTGCTGCATCGCGACTACGAGTCGACCAACGCGCCCGTCGCCGTGCGCTGGTTCTCGGACCGGGTGGAGATCCACAGCCCCGGCGGCCCCTATGGCCAGGTGACGCCGGCCAACTTCGGACAGGGCGCCACGGACTACCGAAACCCGCACCTGGCGGCGGCGCTGCGCGGGCTGGGCTTCGTCCAGCGCTTCGGCGTCGGCCTCGACCTCGCCCGCCGCGCCCTGGCCGACAACGGCAACCCGCCGCCCGAGTTCCAGGTCGACGCCGAGCACGTCACCGTCATCCTCCGCCCCGCGCCATGACCAAGCACCGCATCGCCCTGCTGACCATCGGCGACGCCGCGCGCGACGCCGCGAAGTGGCTGATTCGCCACGTGGATCCCCTGCTGGCGCGACGCGCCGAGGAGGGGCGGCCGTCCACCGAGGTGGAGTGGCTGCTGCCCGACAACGACGTCCTCGACTCGCCCGGTACGGCGGTGCTCGACGGCGGGCCGCGGGTCATCGTCCCCATCGTCCTTCAGCGCCTCGACCTCGCCGGACTGAACGCGCTCGGGCGCTCGCTCGGGCGCAGCCGCCACGCTGGGCACGGTCCCGCGGCGCTGGCCTCCCATCTCCGCTACGTCGCGTTCTCGTGTCCTTGGCTCGGCAAGAACCCCAACGACGACGCGCGTCTGTTCGCGACACTCGGCGAGCTCGTGCGGACGCACCTCGTGGGCCGGCCCGGCTCGCCAGCGGGCGGCGTCTGGGACGATCCGCTGTGCCTCGGCGTCGTGCGCGCCGACGAGCGCCTCTGGGCGCTCTCGCAGCGGCTGGACCGGCCCACCCACGGCCTCGGCGCGGCCGAAGGGCTCGACCCCCGCGCGGCGGAGGCGGTGCAGCTCGCCTTCCACGAGGCGAGCGAGCTGACGGAGGCCGTCCTGCGCTGGCTCGGCGCGGACTGATCCTGCGTCGGCGTCAACCCACCCCCGGCATGCGCCGGAAGTGCATCCCGTGGTCGACGCCCACGGTCTCGCCCTCGGCGAGCGGGATCCACACGTTGGGGTTCTCGGCCACCTTCTCCGACGCCAGCACCAGGTGGCGGATGATGCCGTCGTCGACCGGCGCCTCGCACATGGTGGGGCGGTACCAGGGGCAGTCGTCGCGCTCGGGGCACACCGTCTTGTAGGTGCTGCGGTACAGGGGCATGCGGAAGCGGTGGCCGACCATGGCGTTGCCGTTGGTGGCGATGAGGGTCAGCTTGGTCAGCTGCTCGGTGCCGTCGGGCTGCTGGAA
>JAUHXL010000721.1 GCA_030426945.1 bacterium | reverse complement strand
CCCCCCGCCGGCATCTTGGGCCAGCGGCGACGGCCGCTCAAGGATCCTCCGGTGCGCGGTCGAGGCGCTCCCCGCAGTGCGGACAGACGGCCTCGGGCGGGGAGGTCGATCGCCGCTCGGCGCGGCGCTTCTGCTGCAGCTCCTCGAGGAAGGCGCCGCTGATGATGCCCGCCGGGAGCGCGACGAGGCCGACGCCGAGGATCGCGATGACGGCCCCGAGCAGACGGCCCCACGCGGTGACCGGGTAGACGTCGCCATAGCCGACGGTCGTGAGCGTCGCCACCGCCCACCACATCGCCGCCGGGATGCTCGAGAAGGCCTCCGGCTGCGCCTTGTGCTCCACGAAGAACATCATGCCGGCGGCGCCGACGAGCAGCAGGCCGATGACCGCGATGGTGATCACCAGCTCCCCGCTCCGTGAGGCGAGGGCGCGCTTGATCGACTCCAGGGCCTCGACGTAGCGCGTCAGCTTGGCGACGCGCAGCAGGCGCAGCAGGCGGAAGCTGCGCGCGAAGCGCAGGTCGGCCCCGAGGAAGATCAAGTAGAAGGGCAGGATGGCGATCAAGTCCACGAACGCCATCGGCGTCATCGCGAAGCGCAGGCGCCCCCACACGGGGTGGGCGTAGCGCGGATCCTCGACGCAGCTCCAGATGCGGAACGCATACTCGAGGGTGAACACCATCACGGACGAGGCCTCGAAGACGTCGAAGGCCACCGGCGCCTGCACGTAGAGCGAGTGCACCGTCTCGAGCACCAGGGCCGTGACGTTGAGGAAGATCAGGGTGATCAGCGCGACGTCGAAGAGGCGACTGGTGCGGTCGTTGTCGCCCCCGACCTCGACGATCTCGTGAACGCGGCGGCGCAGCGATGGTCGCATGAGGGCTCCCTGCCGATCCGGGGCCGGTAGGGAGCCAGATCCCGCGGCGGGGTTCAAGGCTCGGGATCAGGCGGCCGCTCGGCCCAGGGCACGCAGGAAGAGGACGTAGCCCTCGAGGTGCATGGCCTCGCGCAGCGCGCGCTCGACCTCGGCCAACAGATCGCAGAGGGCGGTCAGCGACGGGCTGGCGTCCACCGGCGGCGCGAAGTCGTGGGTCATCGTACGCAGGCTGCGCAGCGCCCCGCCGAGCGCCGCGTGGGTCACGCGCATGACCTCGGCGTGCTCGTCGACGCGACGGGCGTCGCCCGCCATGAGGGAAGGCACCAGACCCCGGCCGGCGCGCTCCACGTGGTCGGCGAGATCGCCGCGCAGATCGCGGACGGTGCTGAAGATGGCGGGCAGGCGGAGCTGCACCCGGTGCCCATGGCTGCGCAGCGCGGCCTCGGCGAGCTCGCAGGCCCGACTCAGCTGATCCCCCAGCGCCGCGTAGCGCTGCGCCAGACGCTCCACGAGGGTGCGCAGCGGCTGATCCTCCCACGCCCGCCCGCTCGGGCTCGCCACCCGCGCGACCGCCTCCAACACCTCGTCTGCAGCCAGGCCGCGGGCGCGGCAGGCATCCTCCAGCGTCATGTGCCCATCGAGGGCGAAGTCGAGGTCGTGAGCGTGCAGGATCGGCACGGCTTCGGGATGCCGCGCCGCGACGTCGGCGAGGATGTCGGTGGGGCTCATGATCGCCTCCCGGCGTGAGGGCCGCTGCCGCCGTCCCTTCCAAGAAGTCTGCCAACGCGTCGCGCGGCGCACGGGCGCTGGGGGTCGTGGCCGATTGGTGACGACGACCCGAACACCCGTCACGGGGCGCCCGCGCCGGGAGGCCCGACGCCGCAGGGCTTGCAGCGTCGCGCCCGGCGACCCAAAGTACGCGCTCCACCCGATGACGAAGAGGCCCCCGTGAGCACCGCCGACGACGCCCCCAAGGCCAACTTTCTGCGGCAGATCATCGACGCCGACCTGGAGAGCGGCCGGCACACCCAGGTGGTCACGCGCTTCCCACCCGAACCCAACGGCTACCTGCACATCGGCCACGCCAAGTCGATCTGCCTCAACTTCGGCCTCGCCCGGGACTACGGCGGCGTCTGCCACCTGCGGATGGACGACACCAACCCCGAGACCGAGGAGGCCGAGTACATCGCGGGCATCGAGCGCGACGTGCGCTGGCTCGGGTTCGACTGGGGGGACAAGCTGTTCCACGCCTCGGACTTCTTCGAGCAGATGTACGACTACGCCGAGCACCTGGTGCGCGCGGGCAAGGCCTACGTCGATCATCTGGACGCCGAGGCGATCAGCGCCTACCGCGGCACCCTGCGCGAGCCGGGCCGGCCGAGCCCCTACCGGGATCGCGGCGTCGAGGAGAACCTGGATCTGCTACGCCAGATGCGCGCCGGCGCGTTCCCCGACGGGACCTGCGTGCTGCGGGCCAAGGGTGATCTGGCGTCACCCAACATGAAGATGCGCGATCCCCTGCTCTATCGAATCCGCAAGGCCAGCCACCCGCGGACGGGCGACACGTGGTGCATCTACCCGATGTACGACTACGCGCACCCGCTCGAGGACGCGCTCGAGGGGGTGACGCACTCGATCTGTACGCTGGAGTTCGAGAACAACCGCGACATCTACGACTGGGTGCTCGAGAACACGCCCGCCCCGGCGCAGCCCCGGCAGTACGAGTTCGCCCGGCTGAACATCACCTACACGGTGCTCAGCAAGCGCAAGCTGCTGCAGTTGGTGGGCGACGGGCACGTCGCCGGCTGGGACGATCCGCGCATGCCCACGCTGGCTGGGATGCGGCGGCGTGGCTACACGCCCGAGGCGATCCGTACCTTCTGCGAGGCGGTCGGCGTGACCAAGACCAACAGCCGGGTGGACATGGAGCGCCTCGAGGGCTGCCTGCGAGACGACCTGAACCACCGGGCGCCTCGGCTGATGGCGGTGCTCGATCCGATCGAGGTCGAGCTGGTGAACCGGCCCGAGGGCGAGGTGACGACCCTCGACGCCGCGTCGTTCCCCGACGACGTGGGCAAGCCGGGCAGCCGCGCGGTGCCGCTGGGGCGGCGCGTCTTCATCGAGCGCGGCGACTTCAGCGAGGCCCCGCCC
>JAUHXL010000720.1 GCA_030426945.1 bacterium | reverse complement strand
TCGGGCCTCGACGTGCCCATCGTGTACGCCAGCGGCAACCCGGAGTTCGACGACGCGGTGGCCGCCCTGCGCGCGGGCGCCGTCGACTTCCTGGTCAAGCCGATCAACCGCCTCGATCTGCGCGACGCGCTGCGGCGCGTCGAGGCGCGGCAGGGCAGGGCGAGCAGCCCGGGCGCCAGCGCGCCGCCCGGCAGCGTGCCGCCGAGCAACGCGGATCCGGCGCTGCCTCCCGCCGCGCGGCCGAGCGCGCACGCCCAGCGCTCGGAGCGGGAGCAGGGCATCGTCCGGCGCGCCCGCGGCGGCGAGCTGACCCTGCCGGTGCCCCTGGGCACGGTGCGGCGCGTGATGGCCTTGTCCGAGGGCGCCCACGTCGATCCGGAGGCGGTGTTCGACCTGATCGAGGCGGATCCGCTGCTCTCGCGCGCCATCATGCGCCTCGCCGAGATGGCGGGCGGACGCGCCGGCGGCGCGCGCTCGACGCGCGAGGCGCTGGCGCGGGTCGGCGCGCGCCGCGCGCTGTCCAACGCGGTGACCGTGTGCATGCGCTCGGTCTACGAGGCCGACCACCCCGCGCTGAAGCAGCAGCTCGGCGTCCTCTGGTTGGTCCACTTCCTCACCGCGGTGCTCGCGCAGGCCATCGCCGACGAGCGCGGCGATCCCGTCGCCCACCAGGCCCACACGATGGCGCTGTTCATGGCGGTCGGCGAGGTGGGCGCCTTCCAGGCCGCGCTGCAGCTCTTCGGCGACGCGCTCGGCGCCGATCCCGTGGCCGAGGTGGCGCGCCTGGTGCGGGGCACGCACGTCGAGGTCGGTGAGGCCCTGCTGAGCGCCTGGCGGCTGCCCCCGCAGTTCCGCGTGCTGGCGCGGGACTACGCCGCGGACGTCCCGCCGGGTGAGACCTGCGGCGATGGCCTGACCACCGTGTGCCGCCTCGCGCGGCGGGTGGTCGTGGCGTCGCTGGGCGTGGCCCCGCTGGTCCCCGTCCCGCCCCGCACCGACGCGGAGCGCGCCCTGGAGCGCTCCCTGGGCGACGCCCGGCTCGGTGAGCTGATGCGCGAGGCCATGGCCCGCGGCAAGCGCTCGCTGCTCGCCCGCTGACCCTGGGGCAGGGGGGGTGAGCAGGCCCCGGCGGATCAGTTCTCGCTGCGCTGCGTCCCCTGCGCGTGCAGCGAGCGGATGCCGCCGCCGAGGATGCGGCCGGCGTGGTACATCGACATGCGCTCGTTGCCCCGCACCCCCTGGTCGACGCGGATGTCGAGACGCAGGCGCGTGACGTCCCGGCAATCGCCGACCCGGCGCCGGATCGTGATCGGGATGTCCAGGTGGCCGTAGCCGGTGAACCAGCCGGGCCGGTCGACCCACCGGGGCTCCACCTCGACGACCACCCGGTGGGTACACCGCTCGCCGCAGGTGGGGCCGAGGAAGTGCAGCGTGCTGCGCTCGAAGAGGTCGAAGTCGCCCGCGACGTCGATCTGCCAGTGGGCCTGCTCCGGGGCTGGCGGCGGACAGCGGCCAGCGGCCGAGGGCGCCTCCTCGACCGTCCAGCGGCTCTCGATCACCACCTCGTTCTCTTGGGGCCGGAGCAGCAGCGCGACGCTCCCGCCGAGCAGGCACACGAGCAGGACGAGACGGACGCGGCGGCTGGGCATGAGCCCTCGACATCGGGGGGCGAGGTGCCAGCATGACGACGCGCGGCGGCGGCCGTCAAAGCCGACGTGCCCAAGGGGTCACCCGGTCGAGGCTCAGGGGGCCGGCACCTGCACGCAGTCGGCGTCGGCGGGCGGGTGGCCGCAGGCCGCGAGCGTCACCGGGGCGTCGCCCGGCAGCGTCACACGCTCACCCACCGCCCCTCCGCGGGCGAGGACGTGCGCGTCGAGGGCGGCGAAGCGCGCCTGCGCCGCGGCGAGGTTGTGTTCGGTGACCCCCACGACGCGCACGTCGGGCGCGCCGAACTTCGGGTTGCCCCGCGTGAGCAGGGCGTCGCCCGCGCGCACGAAGCGGCGCTGGCGGTCGGACAGGCGGGGAGCGGTGAGCTCGCCGTGCCAGGCCGCGGGGGTCCACGCGCGGCGCGCCAGCAGATCCACCACGACGCCGTCGTACCGGTCGGCGGCGTACAGGGCAGCCGCGCCCGCCAGCCGGATGTGGTTGCCGTCGGGCAGGGCGTCGACGCGGCTCTGGAACAGCACGCCCAGCGTCGCCGCCTCGGCCTTCGCCCGCTCGGCCGGCGGCAGCGCGGCGAGCAGCGGGGCGAGGCGCTCGGTCGAGAAGCGCGGGTGGGGCAGATCGGCGAAGTCCAGCTCCACGTCCAGCGCGTAGTCGCCCGGCACCCAGCGCACGTGGCCCCGGATGGGCGCGTAGCGCGGCGTCTTGCCGTGGACGGCGTCCCACATGGCGGCCACCGCGGTCGGATCCTGCATGGCGGCGGGATCGCGGGTCAGCACCAGGTAGGCCTGCAGCGTGGGGCGATGGGGATCGGGCAGGCCGGCCAGATCCGGGTCGATGGCCGGCGGCGGGGCCGCGGTCGGGCCGCCGCCGCAGGCGGCCACCAGCAGGCTGGCGAAGACGAGCAGGGTGCGCATGCCGGCGACCGTAGGCGGGGCACCGGGCGGTGTCAACGCGCCGATTGACCCCAGGGAGCCGGGCTCGCCAGGATGGCGCGGTGCGCCGGAGACGATCAGGGACGTGGGGGCTCGGGGTGGCGGTGGCGGTGGCCGCCTGCGCGCCGAGCAGCGACGAGGCCGCGCCCCGCGATGGCGGCGCGGCGGACGGGGCCCCGCCCGCCCTCGACGCGCGCGTGGACGCGGGGCGCCAGCGCGACGACGGGGGCGGCGGGGGTCTGGCCGATGGCGCGGTCGCGCGCGACGGCGCGGTCGCGCCCGACGCCGCGCTGATCGCCGACGCCGCCCCCGACCCGCCGCTGCGCGATCCCGAGGCGGACGAGCTGCCCCGCTTCGCCTTCCCCGTGCACGCGGACGATCGCGCGCTGATCTTCGTCCGACCCCGCTTCGGCGTGGATCACGATCCGAGC
>JAUHXL010000719.1 GCA_030426945.1 bacterium | reverse complement strand
ATGGGCGCGGCGTCCCCGGGGGGCGGGCCCGCGTCGGCGGGATCGGGCCCCGCGTCGGTCGCGCCGCCGTCGAGGTCGCCCACGAAGGCGTCCCCGGTCGCGCAGGCGCAGGCGTCGGCGCCGCAGGCCATCGTGCCGGCGCGCCCGTCGTCGCAGGTGCAGTCCACCGGGGCGCAGGCGTCGGCCGCGCCGGCGTCGACGGTAGCGGCGCCGTTGCTGCCCGTCGGCAGGCAGCCGGCGAGCAGGACCAGGTTGAGAACCGCGGTGTGGGCGAGATGAATGGGGCGCACGACGACCTCCGGCGAGTCGGGCGGGGACCATAGCCGAAGGGGCGCGGCGTTTTCACGTCGTCGCGGCCCGGCCGCGCGCGGCCTACAGATCCACCGACAACCACAGCCCGACGTCGACCACGGTCGGCGGCACCGAGACGCCATCCTCCAGGCCCTCGACGCCCGGGACCGGGGGCAGGTCGAGGGCCAGCTTCAGCTCGCCCTCCTGCCCCAGGTGCGCGGCGACGTAGGCGAAGACGCTCAGTCGGGTGAGCACGCGCACTTGATAGTCGAAGCGCGCGAGGAAGGAGCGATCGCTCAGGTTGCCGATGCCGCTGAGCACGAAGGTGGTGTCGTTCCAGGTGCCCGGGCCGGGGGCCAGCAGGCCCAGCGCGGCGTAGTGGCGCCCCAGGTACAGCGGCGTGAAGTCCCGGCCGCGCCCCAGGTCGACGCCGGGGATGCCGCCCTCGAGGCCCCGCGCAGCGTCCACCGCCAGGAACCACGGGTACAGGTCGGCGTCGGCGTAGCCCGCGTCGTTGAAGAAGTACTCGCCGGTCAGGTACAGCGTGTCGTCGTCGCCGTAGGGGATGCCCCACTCGAAGCCGGCGGCCACCTGCGGGATCCAGTCGTCGGTGCGATCCTCCAGGGTGGGGAAGGTGAGCGTCGCGAGGTCGAAGTCGCCCTCCCAGCGGCGCAGCAGGTCGTCGCCGCCGTGCTGCACGGCGCCCTCGACCTTCACGTCCAGATCCCACAGCGCGGTGCTCAGGTCGCCGCCGAGGCGCAGGGGCTGGCCGTCGCGCGCCGCGACGCTGGCGCTGACCTCGGTGGTGGCGAACAGCCACTCGACGCGGGCCGCGCCGCCCACGTCGCCGAGGGCGTCGGCGCCGCCGGGCAGGCCGACGAGGTACAGGTTGCCGCCGATGTCCTGCAGCGGCACGTGCAGCTCGACGAGCGGCACGCCCAGGCGCTCGTCGAAGATGGCCAGGGGGTCCAGGCGCTCCGCGTTGAGGAAGTCGGTCGGGTTCCAGAAGCGCGCCGCGCCCCACTTCACCCGCTGCTTGCCGATCGTCACGAACACGCGGCGCTCGACGTCGAACTTCAGCCAGAGCTGATCGAGCACGACGTCGGTGGGCTCCGCCGCGGCGCCGGTGAAAGGATCCGTGTCGCCGGTCTGGACCGTCGTGTCGTGGGTCACCCGCGTCTGCAGGAAGGCCCGCACGCGGCGGGTCGGCCGCGCGTCGAGGTACAGATCGACCAGGTTCGGGTTCGACAGCCGCCAGTCACCGGGATCGGCGTCCTCGGGCACGCTGCTCTGGAAGCGCAGGTACAGGCGCCCGCCCAGCTGCAGGGGATCGTTCTTCGCTTCGAGGCGGGCTTCGACGGCGGCGTCGCTCCACTGGCCGTCGGTGGCCTGCCCGGCGGGCGCGGCGTCGCCGCCGAAGAGCGCGGCCTCGCGATCCGCGCCGGGGGGCGGGGCGGTGGGCGGCACGTCGGGGGGCGAGGGCTCGGTCGGCGCGTCCCCGAAGAGGGCCGCCTCGCGCTCGGCCTCGGCGTCGGGCCTCGCCTCGGCGTCGGGCTTCGCCTCGGCGTCGGGCTCCGGCTCGGCGGGGGGCTCCGGCTCGGCGGTCGGCCCGGTCGGGGCGCCGAAGAGCGCGGCCTCGCGCGCCGCCGCGTCGTCCGGCTGCGCCGCGGCCCGATCCGCCCCCACCGCGACGAGGCACGCGGCCAGCCACCAGCGCGTGTTCACCGGCTCTGACTCTCCAGCCACGCCTTGGTGAAGATGTTCGCGGGCAGCGACTTCAGGTCGACGCTGCGGATGACCACGTGCGTCTGGTTGCCCTTCTCCACCTCGTCGTAGATGTGGATCTCCTTGGGCACGTACACCTCGGCGCCCTTCGACTCGCTGAACACCTTGATCCACTTCGGGTAGTAGACCGTGCGCATCAGCTTGCCCGACAGCGCGCGATCCTGCGCCTTGAGGATGTTCTGCGTCTCGACGTCGATCCACAGCTCCAGCACCGGATAGGCGACGTCCACGTCCTTCTTCGCGGTCAGCTTCAGGTGGTGCACCGCGAACTTGCCCAGCGTCTCGCGCCCGACGTAGGTGGGGTCGTACTCCTCGGCCAGCCGCGACTCGTCGAAGTCCGTCCGCCGGCTGTCGGTGCCGCCGATGCGCTCGCGCTCGGTGCGGCGCTCCCACTTGCCGACGGTGGGATCGTAGATGAACAGGTTCTTGTCGATGCGCAGGTAGCCCTTGCCGGCCTCGGCCTTGGGGCGCGTGAACAGGATCATGAAGCGATCGTCGGCGTCGCGGCGGTAGACGACCGCCTCGTACACCATCAGCTCCTTGTCCTTCTCGCGCTGCTCGATGTAGGCCAGCGACTTGTAGTCGCCGCTGTTGCGCTGGCGGTCGTCGACCACCTTCAGCAGGTCGACCATCTGCTCGGGCGTCAGCGCCTCGGCGGCGGCCGCGGGCGCGGCGAAGGCGGCCGGCGTCAGCAAAGCCAGCGCCAGCATCAGCGTCGTCGGTCGGGTGCGTCGCGGCATCGCTCTACTCCGTTTGATGAATCGCGGTGATGGGCGGCAGGCGCGCGGCGCGAAGGGCAGGCCAGAAGGCCGAGAATCCGGTGATCAGGGTGAAGGCGGCCACCGCGCCGATCAGATGCGCGGGCGCGACGACGAGGCTCAGGTGGTCATTCATGAAGATGGCCTGCGCCGCCGTCCAGGGCAGCGGCACGCCGACGGCGTCGATGATCAGCG
>JAUHXL010000126.1 GCA_030426945.1 bacterium | reverse complement strand
CTGTTCGTGGGCTGGGCCGACGAGGAGCGCGGGCCCGACGGCGCCGTCGAGACCTGGAGCACCTGCCCGGCCCAGGACCGCCAGATCGCCGGCGACGTGCGCTGCGCCGGCACCCGGCGTGACGGCCGCTTCGCCAAGCTCGACCTGTACGGCGACGTGAACGGCGACGACGAGGTGGCGGTGGCGTTCTACTGCGACGACGCCGCCCAGCCCGATCTGGCCGCCTGGATCCAGTCCCACTGCGCGGTGTTCCTGGGCCACGCGGACAACGATCGCGGCCCGGATCGCAGCAACGTCTGGGGCCCCTGCCCGGCGGCGGCCAGCGGCGACGACGGCAACCTGCGCTGCACGTCGAGCGGCTACGACGGGCGCTGGCGCGAGGTCGACCTGGTGGGCGACGTCGACGAGAGCGACGACTGGGGCGTGGCCTTCATCTGCCGCGATCCCGCGGATCCCGCGCGGGCCGCCGCGATGCAGGCCTCGGCCGAGGTCTTCCTCGGCTGGGCCGACAACAACCGGGGGCCCGCCGACGGCAGCGCGACCTGGGCCACCTGCCCGGCCAACAGCGGCGGCGAGGCCAACCTGCAGCGCTGCGTGGGCAGCCAGGGCGACGGGCTGTTCCACCGCATGAAGCTGCGCGGCATCGCCGGCGACGTCGACGGCAACGACGACTTCGGCTTCGCGGTCAGGGCGCGGCCGGCGCCTTGAGCGGCGGCGGCGCGACCCGCTTCAGCTCGCCCGTGCGCAGGAAGCGGCGCAGGTGCGCGCGGATGTTCCGGCGCTGGCCGGCGTCGAGCGTCGGCAGGCCGTCGGCGCGCGTGTAGCTCATCAGGTTGCCCGGCGTGGCGCTGTGCTTCGGGTTGCCGAAGAAGTGGCCCAGCTCGTGGGCCAGCACGTGCTCGCCGCTGTAGGCCGCCACGATCACCAGGTGGCTGCCCTTCGGGCGGCGGGGGCGCCAGTGGACGCCGCGCCGGACGCGCCCGGGCTCGTGGATGTCCTCGAGGTGGGCGGCGACGTAGACGTTGACGACGTCCGGCCGCAGCGTGGCGCCCGTGGCGTGCCGATCGGCGCGCGTGATCAGCCGGGCGGGCACCGTCGGCGGGGCGGGGCGCACCCACGCCACCGCGAAGCGGAGGCCGACGGGCGCGAAGATGGCGTTCGCGCGCTCGACGCGGGCGTCGATCCAGGCGCGGTCGACCACCGGGGCGCCGTCGCTGGCCGCCACGGTGAGGCCCAGGCCGACCGTGGTCGGGGCCGGCGTCGCGAAGAGCAGGGCGAGGCAGAGGGCGTACACCCGGACAGCATGCCACGGGGCGCGGGCGGGCGTCCGGGGGTCGCCAGAGCAACGACATTGCGAATCGCGCCCACCATGCCGTAAACCAGGGACATGGCCGTCGCCGGGAGTCACCCCTTGTTTCGCACCGCCCTCATGTCCGTCCTCGCCTGCACCGCCGCGATCTCGCTGAGCGCGTGCGGTGCCTCGCCCCAGCAGACCATCGATGCGCTCAACAAGTGCAACGAGGACTACCGCGCGCTCGCCGAGAAGATGGCGCACGGTGGCGGTCAGCAGGCCAACCAGAACACGCCCTGCCCGGTGTGCCCGGCCGGCCAGAACGATCCGAACGCCGGGGTCATCGTCTCCACCGACTTCAACGGCCTCGAGGCCGCCGTCACCCAGGCCGGCTTCCGGGTGCTCGACCGCCAGCCCAAGTTCCTCGTCGTGGACTACAACGGGCTCAAGGCGCGGCTGTACACCCAGGGCAAGAACGCCCAGCTCTACGCGGCCTTCGTGGGCGCCAACCCGCCGATGGACGCGATCAACGAGTGGAACAAGTCCAAGCGGTTCAGCCGCGCCTACGTCGACGCGGACGGCGATCCGGTCATCGAGAGCGACGTCGACCTCGAGGGCGGCGTGACGCACGGCGCGGTCGTCGAGTGGGTGCGCACCTTCAACCTGTCCATCCGCGCCTTCGCCAAGATGCTGGTCGAGACCGAGAAGCGCAGCACGCTCTGACCCGCCCGGCGCACGCGGTCGCGCCCCTGGGGCCGCGGTCGCCCCCGGCCCGGAGGCCCACCCTTGTCCGATCTCTCCCGCCCGGCCGACGCTCTGCTCGGACAGACCATCGATGGCCGCTACCGCGTCGAGGTGCAGGTGGGCGAAGGCGGTCAGGGCGTCGTCTATCGCGGCGTCCAGATCAACGTCGACCGCGCCGTCGCGATCAAGGTGCTGCGCCTCGGCGCCTCGCAGGACGCCGACGTGGTGCGGCGCTTCGAGTCCGAGGCGCGCATCATCTCGGCGCTGCGCCACCCCAACACGCTGAAGCTGATCGACTTCGGCCGCCTGGCCGACGGCCGGCTGTTCCTGGTCACCGAGTTCCTGCACGGGCGCTCGCTGGCGGACGTGCTGGCGGCGGGGCCCATCGCGCCGGCTCGCGCGCTGAACCTGATGGCGCAGGTGTGCGGCGCCCTCGACGAGGCGCACCGCGAGGGCATCATCCACCGCGACCTGAAGCCGGCGAACATCTTCGTCGAGCAGGTGGGCAGCGAAGAGGTCGGCAAGGTGCTCGACTTCGGCGTGGCGAAGCTGGCGACGCAGACCATCGAGACCGCGCAGGGGATGATCCTCGGCACGCCCCTGTACATGTCGCCGGAGCAGGCGCGGGGGGAGCGGGTGGACGCGCGCACCGACCTCTACAGCCTGGGCGTGGTGCTCTTCCAGGCGTTGGGCGGCGCGCCGCCCTTCGAGGGCGAGAACGCGTACTCGGTGCTCAACAAGCACGTCCACGCGGCGCCGCCCTCGCTGGCGGACGTCAACCCGAGCCTGCTCGCCCCGGCGCAGGTGGAGCAGTTGGTGAAGCGGCTGCTGTCGAAGGAGGCCGACGACCGGCCCCCGACGGCGGCGGCGGCGCGCACGCTGCTGCTGGGCGCGCTGCGCCACCTCCAGCCCCACGGCGCGGGCGGCGCCGTGAGCGACGGCGGGGCGCGCACGATGGTCGGGTCGGCGTCGGAGGGCGGGCTGTCGCCGGTCGACGCGGCGCCTCGCGGCGGGCGCGCCGGCAAGGTGGCGGCCATCGCGGGCGGCGTGGCCTTCGTGATCGGGGTGGGGGCGTTCCTGGCGCTGCGGGAGCCTTCGCCGGCCGCCGTGCAGCCCCCGGCGTCGGTGGCGGACGCGGGGGGCGCGGTGCCGACGGCGCCCGCGGTGGTGGACGCCGCGCCGCCCGCGGTCGACGCGGCGGTCGCCGCGGACGCCGCGAGGCCGGTGGTCGACGCGGCGGTGGCCGACGCGGCGCCGCCGGCGGACGCCGGGGCCAAGGCCACCTTCGACCAGCTCGTCGAAGGCGAGCGCTGGGCCGAGGCCGTCGCGCTGCTGGCCGCCACGCCGGCCCTGGCCGAGGCGGTGCCCGAGGCCGCGCGGGACAAGGTGCAGAGGGGCTTCGCCGACGCCGAGCTGAAGCAGGCGCTGGCGTTGGTCGACAGCGACCGGCCGGCGGCGGAGGCCATCGCGGCGCGCCTCGAGGCGTTGCCCTACGCGGAGGCCCAGGCCGCGGCGCTGAAGAAGGCGCTCGAGCCCCCCAAGAAGAAGGGGGGCAAGCGGACCAGGAAGCGCAACCCGGCCAAGCGTGATCGGGCGAACCGGGCGAACGCGGCCAACGAGCCGAACGTGAACCCGGCCAACGTGAACCCGGCGGATCGCGGCGAGGGCGCGAAGAGCTTCGACGCGCTGCTGCAAGAGGGCATCAGCAAGATGGGCAGCGACAACGCCGGCTCGGTGCGCGCCTTCCTGGCCGCCAGCCGGCTGAAGCCCGGCGCCTTCCAGCCCCACCAGCGGCTGTGCCGCATCTACCAGGCGATGGGCAACCGGGCCGCGGCCCTGCGGCACTGCCAGGCGTGGCTGAAGACGGAGCCGCGGACGAACTTCCACCCCATGATTCAGCGGCAGATCGACGGGCTGAAGTAGCGCGAGGCCGGGCGCACGGGCGCGGCGCTTGACGCCCGTGCCCGCGCCGCGCATTCTTTTGTGCGTTGCACAAAAGAGGAGGCGCTCGCCGTGCCCCATCTGCCCCCTGTCGGCATCCTCGCCACCGGAATCTACCTGCCCGAGCCGCGGATGAGCGGCGCCGAGATCGCCGCCCGAAGCGGTATCCCGCAGCGCATCATCGAGGAGAAGTTCGGGCTGCGGCAGAAGCCCGTCCCGGGCCCCGACGACCACCCCTGCGCCATGGGCGCGCGCGCGGCGACGGTGGCGCTGAAGCGCGCGGGCGTCGATCCGCTCGAGGTCGACGTCGTGCTGTCGATCAGCGAGGAGTACAAGGAGCACCCGCTGATGGTGTCGGGCATCAAGATTCAGCAGCTCGTGGGCGCCCGCAACGCCTGGGCCGTGGATCTGGCCCAGCGCTGCTGCACCACCGTCGCCGCGCTGAAGATGGCGCGCGGGCTGATGCAGTCCGATCCCAGCATCCGCACCGTGCTGCTGGCCGGCGGCTATCGCAACGGCGACCTGATCGACTTCACCAACCCGCGGGTGTCGTTCATGTACGGCCTGGCCGCGGCCGGCGGCGCGCTGCTGCTGCGCCGCGACCACCGGCACAACGTGCTGCTCGGCTCGTCGCTGATCACCGACGGCGACTTCGCCGACGACGTCCACGTGCCCGCCGGCGGCACCGTGCAGCCGGTCACCGCCGAGCTGGCCGGCACGGCGGCGATGATGCTGGACGTCACCGACGTCGACGCGATGAAGGCGCGGCTGGCCGAGCGCAGCCACGGCAACTTCATGCGGGTCATCCGCGAGGCGGTGGAGCGGTCGGACGCGACGGCCATCGACTACCTCGCGTTGCTGCACATGAAGCGCTCGGCCCACGCCGCCACGCTGGGCGAGCTGGGCCTGACCGAGCAGCAGTCCTTCTACCTCGAGGACTTCGGCCACATCGGCCAGTTCGATCCCATCCTGTCCATCGAGAAGGGCCTCGAGGTGGGCCGCCTGAAGGCCGGCGACCTGGTGGTGATGGCCTCGGCCGGCGTCAGCTACGCGTGGGGCGCGCAGGCCATCCGCTGGGGGTGATCAGCGCTCGAGCGCGCGGCGCAGCCAGGCCCGCGCGAAACGCCACTCGCGCTCGACGGTGCGCGCGCTGCAGTCGAGCGCGAGGGCGACCTCGGGCACCGACAACCCGGCGAAGAAGCGCAGCTCGACGATGCGGGCCTGCCGCTCGCTGGCCTCGGCCAGCCGCGTCAGGACGGCGTCGAGCTCGAGCAGGTCGATCGCCCGCGGCGTGGCCTCGTCGAGCGCCACCTGGCCGTCGAGGGTCACGCGCTGCAAGTCACCGCCGCGCTTGTCGGCGTGGGCGCGGCGCGCGTGGTCGGTGAGGATCTGCCGCATGGCGCGGGCCGCGATGGCAAAGAAGTGCTCGCGGTCGTGGGCGCTGGTGCTGGCTCGGTCGAGCTTCAGGTACACCTCGTTGACCAACGCCGTCGGCTGCAGCGTGTGGGCGCCGCGTCCCCGGAAGTAGCGGCCCGCCAGGGCCCGAAGCTCGGCGTACACGCGGGGGGTCAGCTCGAAGTCGTCGTCGGCGGTCGTCATGGCCGGCGAATGGTAGTACAGCTGCACAATGACTGTCAGTCAGGTGCAGGACGATCACGCGCGGCTGTTCGCGGCCTTCGACGCGCTGTGCGACGCCACGCCGGTCGACCGCGCGGCCCGCCTGACCGCGCTGCGGCGCACCGATCCCGCCCTGGCGGACGAGCTGTCGGCCCTGCTGTCCGCCGACGCCGCGACGCGTGACAGCGCGGCCTGGGCCGAGGGCGTCGCCCTGCTGATCGAGCCCCACAACCCGCTGGTGGCGCGGCTGCAGGCCGCCAGCCCCGAGGCGCCGGTCGAGGTGGGCGGCTTGCGTGTCACCGGATCGCTGGGCGCGGGCGGCATGGGCTGCGTCTTCGCCGCGACGGACGCCGCTGGCACCCCGGTGGCCCTCAAGACGCTGCACCGTCTGTCTCCGGCGGCGTTGCGTCGCTTCAAGCACGAGTTCCGCCTCGTCGCGGCGGTGGCGCACCCCAACCTCGTGACGCCGCACGCGCTGGTCGAGCTCGAAGACACTTGGTTCATCCGACTGCCCTTCGTGGCCGGCGAGGACTTCGCCGCGCACATCGAGGCCGCCCCGCCGGGGCCGGCCCGGCGCGCGCGCCTCGAGGCCGCGCTGCCCCAGCTCGCCGCGGCCCTCGGCGCCTTGCACGGCGCGGGCGTCCTGCATCTGGACATCAAGCCGTCGAACGTGCTGGTGCAGCCCGACGGCGTGGTGCGCGTGCTCGACTTCGGCATCGCGCACGCGATGGACGCGACGGCCACGGGCGATACGACGGGGACGCCGCTGTTCATGGCGCCCGAGCAGTTCGGCGCCGGCCCCCTCGGCCCGGCGGCGGACACCTACGCGCTGGGCGTCCTGCTGCACTGGGCCCTGACCGGGCGGCCGCCCGTGCGGGGCGAGCCGGCCACGCTCGCCGCGCGCAAGGCCGCGCTCGATCCGGCCACCTTGCCCATCGACGCGCCCTGGGCGTCGCCGGCCGTGGTCGATCTGTGCCGCGCCTGCCTGGCGCCGGCGCCCGCCGACCGACCTGCCGACGCCGCGCTGGCAGCCCGGGTGGGCGCGGCGACGTCCGGGGCGCCGGCCGTGGCGCCCTTCGTCGGCCGCGGCGACGCCCTCGCCGCGCTGGACGCCGCCTGGGCCGAGGCCCGCGGCGGGCGCGCGCTGGCGGTGTGCGTCGAGGGGCCCTCGGGCATCGGCAAGAGCCGCCTGCTGGATCGCTTCGTCGGCGCCTGTGACGCGCTGATCCTGGCCACCCGCTGTCACCCGCACGAGTCGATCCGGTTCCGCGCGATCGACGGGGCGATCGACGGTCTGGCCCACCACCTGGCCCGGTGGCCGATCGGCGAAGCGCCGCCCGAGTGCCCCCCGGTCGGGCCGCTGCTGGACGCCTTCCCCACGCTGGCCGAGGTGCTGCGCCAGGACGGCGACGACGGGGCGGACGTGGCCGACGAGCTGGCGGCGGTCGTGTCGGCGGTGTGCGCGCGGCGGCCGATCCTGTGGATCGTCGACGACGCTCAGTGGGGTGACGCCGACAGCGCGCGCCTGCTGAGCCACCTGCTGACGACCCGGCCTCGCGCGCCGCTGCTGCTGCTCCTCGCGCGCCGCGACGACGGATCGCCGGGGGCGCTGCTCGACGGGCTGCAGGGCGCGATCGAGCCGCGGCGCCTCGCGCTGGCGCCGTTGACGGCCGACGAGGCGATGGCCGTCGCGCGCGCGGTCGGGGCCGACGACGCCGCGGCCGCGCGCGCGGCGGCCGAAGCGGGCGGCCTGCCCTTCGTCGTCGAGGAGCTGGCCCGCAGCGCGGGGGGCCAGGACCTGGCCGGGCGCCTGGCGGATCTGCCCCCGGCGACGCGGCGGGCGCTCGACGTGCTGGCGGTGGCGGGCGAGCCGCTGGGGCTGCGCACGGCGCTGGCGCTGGGCGGGTCGGCCGTCGACCCCTACGACGCCCTGACGGTGCTGCAGGGCGCGCGGTAGGCGCGGGCCGACGCGGGCGTCGACGGCCGGATCGACTTCACCCACGATCGCGTGCGGCGGTTGGTGGCCGACGCCCTGCCCGCGCCGGCGCGCCCCGCGCTGCACCGTGCGCTGGCCGAGCGGCTCGAGGGCGAGGGGGCCGACGCGGACACGCTGGCGCGGCACTACCACGGGGCGGGCGAGGCGGCGGTCGCCGGGCGCTGGGCGCGGCGAGCGGCCGAGGCTTCGCTGGCCGCGCTCTCGTTCGATCACGCGGCGGGGCGCTTCGCCGACGCCCTCGCCTGGCTGGCGCCCACGGACGCAGCGACGCGGGTGGCGCTGCTGCGCGGGCGGGCCGAGGCCCTGGCGCGCGCCAGCCGGTCGCGCGAGGCGGCCGTCGCCTGGCAGGCGGTCGAGGCCGAGGCCGAGCCGGCCGAAGCGCGCGCGGCGATGCGGCGCGCCGTCGAGCACCTGTTCTACTCGGGCCAGCCGGCGGCGGCCCTCGCCGCGGCGGCGCCGCACCTGCGCGCCCTGCGGGTGCGGGTGCCCCGCACGGCCGCGGGGGCGCTGCTCGGCACCCTGGGCCAGCTCGCGGTCCTCGCCCGCCGAGGTCTGCACCTGCGCGAGCGGCCGCGATCGCCCGAGGCGGGCGATCGCATGGATCTCCGCTACGTCGTCGGCCGAGGCCTGAGCCTGGGCGAGAACATGGCCACGGCCAGCGTGTTCCTGCGCTGCCTGCGCGAGGCGCTGCGGCTGGGCGACGGGCCCCGCGCGGCGCGCGCGCTGTGTCACTACGGCTTCATGCTCGCCTTCGGTCGCGGCGCCCGGGCCCGCGCGCGCAGCGCGGCGGCGCTCGCCCGCGCCGACGCGCTGGCCGTGGCGCACGGGCGGCCGGACCTGCGGGCGCAGCGCGCGGTCTTCGAGGGGCTGACGGCGCTGGTGCAGGGTCGCTACGCCGAGGGCGACGCCCAGGTCACCGCGGGGCTCGAGACCTTCGCGCGGGCGGGCTGGGACGCCACCTACGTGCGCACGGTCGGCTGGATGCTGCAGGTGTCGTCGGCCGTGGTGTTGGGTGATCTGCGCGGCGTGCTCGAGCGATCTCGGCGCTGGGTCGTCGAGCAGCGCGCGCGCGGCAACGCCTACGGGGTCGCCTTCGGGCAGGTCTTCGAGGCCGTCGGACTGCTGGCGCTCGAGGGCCGCGATCCCGTGCCCCTGTGCGCCGACAGCGTCGGCCGGCTGGATCCTCGGCTGCCCCACGACGTGGTGCGATCGATGGCGTTGGTGGTGCGGCTGATGGGTCACCTGTACGCCGGCCGGCCGGACGCTGCGCACGCCGAGGCGCGCGCCGCGTGGGGGCGGCTGCGGCGCGCCGGCATCTTCATGATGCCGGTCGCGCGCATCGTGCTGTCCGGGCTGCGGGGGCGGGCGGCGGCGGCGGCGGGGGATCGCCGCGACGCCTTGCGGTGCGCCCGGGCGCTCGAGCGGGAGGACGCGCCGCACGCGGTGGGCGACGCGGCGGTGCTGCGCGCGCTGCTGGCGCGCCGGCCGGAGGTGCGCGACGCCGCGCTGGCGCGGGCCGAGGACGCCTACCAGGCGGGCGCGATGGTCGTCCACGCGGCCGCGGTGGCGCGGGTGCGCGGCGCCGCGCGCGCCGACGCGCAGGGGGCGGCCGCGGTGGCCGCCGCCGACGCGGTGTTGTCGGGGCAGGGCCTGTGCGATCCGATCGCGTGGGTCCGGACGGTGGTGCCGGACTGTCCGGCGCCGGGCGCGGCGGCTCAGCGCAGGTAGTCGGCCAGGCTGGCGGCGTCGGCGGCGGCGCTGACCGCGTCGGCGAGGGCGACGACGCCGCGGCGGACGAGATCGGCCAGCGACTTCTCCATCACCACCATGCCCGCGTCGCGGCCGGCCTGCAGGGCGCTCTGCAGGTGGGCGGTGCGGCCCTCGCGCACCAGGTTCGACACGTTGTGGGTGGCGCGCAGCACCTCGACGGCGGGCACGCGGCCGGCGCCGTCGGCCCGAGGCAGCAGGCGCTGCGCGACGACGGCCTCGAGCACGCCGGCGAGCTGGCCGCGGATCCACGGCTGCCGGCTGGGCGGGTAGGCGTCGACGATGCGCTCGATGGCGCTGGCGGCCGAGCGCGCGTGCAGCGTGGTCAGCACCAGGTGGCCGGTCTCGGCGGCGGTGAGGGCCAGCTCGATGGTCTCGGGATCGCGCATCTCGCCGACGAGCAGGAGATCGGGATCCTCGCGCAGGGCGTCGCGCAGGCCGGTGGCGAAGTCGACGACGTGGCGGCCCACCTCGCGCTGGCGCACCAGGGCGCCCGGGGGCGCGTCGAACGCGTACTCGACCGGCTGCTCGAGGGTCACCAGCAGGCCGCCGCGCGTCTCGAGGGCGTGCCGGGTGAGGGCGGCGCAGGTGGTCGTCTTGCCGGCGCCGGTGGGGCCGCAGACGACGACGAGGCCGTGCGGGCGCTCCGCCAGCGCGCTCAGGTCGACGGGCAGGTTCAGCTCGGGCAGGCGCGGGGCCTCGCGGCGCAGGACGCGCAGCGCGGCGGCCCAGCCCTGGGCGCAGCGGTAGACGTTCAGGCGGAAGCGCTGCCCCCCGGGCAGGGCGACGGCGCGGTCGACCGAGCGCCCGGCCTCGATCTCCTTGTGGGCGGCCTCGTCCAGCAGCGGGCCGACCAGCAGCCGGACGTCGTCGGGGGCGTCCACCTCCAGCGGGCGGAGGCGTCCGCCGACGCGGATCTGGGCCTGTTCGTTGTCGGCCAGGTGCAGATCGCTCGCGCCGCGCTGGGTGGCCGCCTCCAGCAGGCCGTAAAGGACGCGGGCGTCGTTGCCGCGCCGCCGCGGGGCGCGCGCGGGTCGGGGCGCCGGCGCCTCGTCGGCCTCGGCCGCGGGCTCGGGCGGCGGCGCCGAGGGCTCCGCCGCCTGCTCGGCCCGCCTCAACCGCACGGTGAAGCCCTCGTCCGGCGCGAGCTCGACGCCGAACACGCCCAGCTCGGGGTCGCGGTGCTCGAAGTCGACGCGACCCTCGGCCTCGAAGGCCGCCGTCTGGTCCGGCGGCACCAGCGGCACCACCATGTCCTTCAGCAGGCCGGCGCTCATGGGCGGCAGGAACAGACGAAGCTGGGTCTTGCCGTGAAACAGGCGCGGCGCCTGCCCGGCCACCAGCACCATCTCGGTGCCGCCCTGTTGGACGATCATGCGCAGCAAGGGGTCGACGCGTGCCATGACCGGGGAACCTAGCGAGCGGCTCGGCGGATTCCCAGCTCGCGGTGCGCTTCCAACGTCGGACCACCGTACGGCGCGCCGACACGGCCCGGCTGTCAGCGGTCAGCGTTCAGCTGTCAGCCGGGCCCCGCACGCCGTGCCGAGCGCGGAGCCCCTCGGCACGCTCGGGGCGTCCGGCGACCGCGCAGCCGGCACAATCGCCGCGACGCCCGGACCGCCTCATCCTGACGACCGTGTATCGGCTGGAGGTCGATTCGCGCTGGGCGTTCGGGGCCCGGCTGAACGCTGACAGCTGACAGCTGATAGCCCTTCGCGGTCGCCGCCGCGGTTCACCAAGCCCCCGCCCACACCCCGACGCTTTCGCCCGCGGCCGTCCCTGGCGCATGATGGCCTCATGCGCGTCCTGCTGTCGTTGCTGTTGGTCGGATCGCTCGTCGCCTGCGACGACGCGGCGGATGGCGGCCTGGTGGTGCTGGGCGACGGGGCAGCCTCCGCCGGCGCGTGCCCCGCCGGCACCAGCACCTGCCAGGGCGACCGCTACCTGGTGTGCGTCGACGGCCGCTTCGTCGAGCAGGCCGTGTGCGCGGTCGGCGCCACCTGCAAGCCGGGCATCGGGTGCGCCGACTGCGATCCCGATCAGGCCACCTTCTGCGACGGCGCCGACGTCGTGGCGTGCAGCCCCGACGGCGTGCGGGGCGCGGTGGTGCAGACCTGCGACGATGCCTGCGCCAACGGCGCCTGCACGGGCGGGTGCGCGCCCGGCAACGAGCTCATCTACGTGGTCGACAGCGACGACCGCCTGCACACCTTCGACCCGCGCACCGAGCGCTTCGAGCTGCGCGGTCGCCTGGACTGTCCGGCCGGGCAGACCTGGGCGGCCTTCGGCGGCGGCCCGGCCTCGCCCTTCTCGATGGCCGTCGACCGCAGCGGCCGCGCCTGGGTGCTGTACAGCAGCGGCGAGCTGTTCTGGGTCGACACGAACACGCTCGCTTGCCAGCGCTCGCCCTTCCAGCCCGGCGACGGCGGCTTCGAGCTGTTCGGCATGGGCTTCGTCAGCGACGCGCCGGGCCGGCCGGAAGAGACGCTGTTCGTGGCCGGCGGGCGCGTGGGGCAGCTCGGCGGTGGGTCGCTGGCCCGCATCGATCGCGGCGCGGTGTCGATCACGGCGGTCGGCGGCCTGCCCGCCGCGGAGTACGGCGCCGAGCTGACCGGCAACGCCAACGCCGAGCTGTTCGCCTTCCGCCCCGGCAACGCCAGCTACGTCGCGCTGCTGGACAAGGCGCGCGGCGGCGAATCGCAGCGCTGGGCCCTGCCCGCGCTGGGCGAGCCGTCCGCCTGGGCCTTCGCCCACTGGGGCGGTCGCTATTACGTGTTCATCACCGCGCGCGACGCCCGCGGCGGCGAGCTGTCGCGCGTGCTGCGCTTCGATCCCGACGACGGCTCGACCCAGCTCGCCGTCGACGACACCGGCCGCCGCGTCGTGGGCGCCGGCGTCTCGACCTGCGCGCCCGTGGTGTCGAACTTCTGAGTGCGCCGTTGAGCCTCCTGCTGCTGCCGCTGTTGTGGATCGCCGCCGCGCCCCCCGCGGCGGTGGTGCAGGGCGACGACTTCAGTTGCCCGCGGGGGCAGGTGCGCAACGAGGACACCGACGGCGAGTGCTGCTGGCCGGGGCAGGCCTGGTCGATGATCCAGGATCGCTGCGTGGGCCTGGCCGACTGCCCCGAAGGGTTCACCGCCGACGAGTCGGGCGAGGACTGCGTGCGCGGCAGCTGCCCGGCGGGGCAGGTGCCCATGGATCTCATGGGCGCGCACTGCTGCTGGCCGGGGCAGGTGTGGGAGGACGACGCGTGTACGGGCGAGCCGGCCTGTCTGCGCGGCTGGGTGCCGCAGGACGGCGGCTGCGTGCGCGAGGCCGAGGCGCCGCGGCTCGCGCCGGAGCCGGCGGCGCTGCCCTACGTGGCGCCGAAGGCGGGCGACTATGTGCGGGTCGAGGCGGGCACCGCGCGCGTCGGCTCGCCGCGCCGCGAGCCGGGGCGGTTCCACAACGAGCGGACGTTCGAGGTGACGCTCACGCAGCCGCTGCTGGTGAAGGCCACCGAGGTCACGCAGCGGGAGTGGCAGGGGCTCGTGGGGCGAAACCCTTCGTATTTCCGGCACTGTGGCGAAGCCTGTCCGGTCGAGCGGCTGAACTGGTACGAGGCGCTGACCTGGCTGAACCGGCTGTCCGAGCGGGAAGGGCTGACGCCCTGCTATCAGCTCGACCTGTGCCGGGGGACGCTCGGCGGCGGCTGCCCCGGCGGCGCCCCGGAGTGTCGCGGTGACTACGCCTGCAACGTGCGCCCGGCGGGCCCGACCTGCGCCGGCTATCGGCTGCCCACCGAGGCCGAGTGGGAGTACCTGGCGCGCGCGGGGACGCCGCACGCGACCTACGCGGGCGCGCTGGTGGTGAAGGACACCAACGACGCGCCCGTGCTGAACGGCATCGCGTGGTACGGCGGCAACAGCGGCGTCACCTACGAAGGCGGCGCGCCCTGCAACGCCTGGGTGGGGCGGGCGGTGCCCACCGCGACGCACTGCGGGCCGCAGCCGGTGGGCCAGAAGGCGCCCAACCCGTGGGGCGTGCGCGACGCGCTGGGCAACGTGATGGAGTGGACCTGGGACGCCTTCGCGACCTACCCGCGCAAGCCGACCGTCGACCGCATGGTGTCGGTGGGCTACGACCGGGTGGTGCGGGGCGGCGCCTGGCAGACGCACGCGCTGGGCATGCGCGTGGCGGTGCGCCGGCGGGTGCGGCCGGAGGATCGCAGCTACACCATCGGCCTGCGGCCGGTGCGCACCGCGCCGGCCGCCGGGGCCGCGAAGGCCGCGCCGCCGGACGCCGGGCTGAAGGGGCCCACGCCGCCGAGGCCGCCGCGGGTGACGCCGCCGCAGCCGGACGCCGGCGCGGCGGTGGACGCCGGCGACGACGAGTGAGCAGACTGTGCGCGGCTCGGCCCCCGGCGCCGACGCGATGACCGCCGAACAGGAGCGACGACGATGAGCGACGACAAGCCCGGCAAGCCGCCGCTGAGCGCGGTGCTGAGCGCCCTGGGCGGCGAGGCGCCCGAGGACATCGAGCGGGATCCGCAGGTGGCGCTGCGCGCGCTCGGCCGCGTGTTCGGCGAGGCGGCGGGCCTGCTGCGCGACGCCGCCGTGGGCAGCGACGACGACGTGGCGGCGCGCAAGGCGCGGCTGCAGCAGGTCGAGGCCGAGCTGGCCGCGAAGGGCGTCGCCACCGAGGGCACGCTGGGCGAGGCGCCCGAGAAGGTGCGCGAGGCGCTGCGGGATCCCGAGTGGTTGGGGGCGCTGCGCGAGGGCGTCGAGCAGATGGCGCAGAAGGTGACGCGCGGCGGGGCCGACCCGGCGGCCGGGTTCGCGGACTTCCTGCGGGCGGGCGCCGAGTCGCTGCGCCAGGCGGCGGACGCGATGCAGCCGGGCGCCGACGCGGAGCGCCCCGCCGAGTCGGCGGCGGCGCCCGACGACGCCGAGGAGGGGTCGAAGTGAGGTGCCTCGTTGGGGCGACGCTCCTCGTGGCGCTGGTGTCGGGGTGCGACGACGGCGACAGCAGCGAGGCGCCCTCGCCGGACGCCGTCGCGCTGGACGCGACGACCGCCGACGCGACGGTGGGCCCGGACGCGATGGGTCCGGACGCGACGCGCCCGGACGCGGCGCCGTCGCTCGACGCGACAGCCGACGCCGCCGCGACCACCGACGCGGCGGTCGACGCCGCGCCCGAGGTCGACGCCGCGCCCGTCGTCGACCCCGCGGCCCTCGACCCCCAAGCCGACGGCCCCTTCCGGGTGGGCTACCGCGCCTTCGACGTGACCTACACGCCGCCCGGCCAGGACGCCGAGCGCACCGTGACGCTCAACCTCTGGTACCCCACCTGGGCGATGGCCGGCGGCGATCCGCCCCGCTACGCCGGCATTCAGCTCGACCGCCTGGTGTTCACCGACGCGCCGCCTGCGGCCCCCGCCCACGCGGACGGCTACCCGGTCATGATCTACTCGCACGGCGACCGCGGCTACGGCGGCGACTCGGCCTTCCTGGCGCGGCAGATGGCGAGCCACGGCTGGGTGTTCGCGGCGCCCGACCATACGGGCAACACGCTGCGCGACGTCCAGGGCGAGAACCGGTTCGCCCACTACGTGCACCGGCCCGCCGACCTGAGCGCGTCGCTCGACGCCCTGGCGGCGCTGCCCGCCGAGGATCCCTTCGGGGGCCGCCTGGTGACCGATCGCGTGGTCGCGGTGGGGCACTCGCGGGGCACCTACACGATGTTCGCGCTCGCCGGCGCGAGCCTCGACCTGGACGTGCTCGATGCGCGATGCGCGGACGGTGAGTTCGACGGCCCCTGCGAGCCTTCGACGCGCGCCGCCTTCGCGGCGGGGCTGG
>JAUHXL010000718.1 GCA_030426945.1 bacterium | reverse complement strand
GGCCCTGCGGGAGCGGCGCGACGACATCGGGCGCCTGTTCTACCACTTCGTGCAGGCCGAGCTCGCCGCGCTGGGCGTGGCTGATCGCCTCAACCAGGACGACGCGCGCGACCCCTACGTGCCCCCCACGCTGCTGGCCGTGCTGGGCCGGCATCCGTGGCCGGGCAACGTCCGTCAGCTGCGCAACGTCGCGCGCCAGCTCGTGATCGCGTCGCGCTACGCCCCCCGCATCGAGTGGGCGGATCTGCTGCCGCGCATCCTGCCCGCGGCGCCGGAGTCCGCGGCGGCGGCGGCCCCCGCCCACCCGCCCTTGGCCACGCCGGTGCCCGCGCCGCCGGCGGCCAAGGCGGCGCCGCGCTATCGAGCGCCCGACGACGTGAGCGAGGACGAGCTGCTCGAGGCCCTGCGCGCCCACGGGTTCCGGCTGGCGCCCACCGCCGAGGCGCTGAACGTGTCCCGCACCACGCTGTACGCCCTGGTCGAGCAGTCGAGCCGGGTGCGCAAGGCCTCGGATCTGAGCTTCGCCGAGGTGGCCGAGGCCCTCGCCGAGACCGGCGGCGATCCCAAGCGGGCGGCGGCGCGCCTGGAGGTGTCGGCGCACGCGCTCAAGATCCGCATGAACGCGCTGGGGATGGGGTGACGATGCGCCGCGCTCTCTGGGTGGCCCTCGCGCTGGGCGCGGGGTGCGCGACGACCGCCGCGCCCACCGATCCGGACGCCGAGACGCCGCGGGACGCCCTGATGGCGGGACCGATGGACGCCACCGGCCTGCCGCCCGTCGTGGACGCCGCGTCCGCGTCGCCGCGCGACGGCGGGCCGCCGCGCGGCGACGCCCTGCCGCCCGGGGGCTGCGTGCCGGGTCAGCCGACCGGGCGCCTGTGCGAGACCTGCGGCGAGAACGGGCGGCCGGCGCTGGCCCGAGACGACGCGAACTGTCCCGCGCTCGACTGCAACACCCTCGACGCCTACGTCCTGACCGATGACGAGGGCATCGCGGTCTGCAGCAAGGACGTCCACCGCCAGCCGCCCGCGCGCTGCATCGCCCTCGGCAGCTGCCATCAGGCGCCCAACGTGACGGCCTGTGGTCCGCCCACGCGGGTCGAGGTCGTGCGCGCGGAGGGTCCGTGCCAGTCCTTCGAAGGGTGCGTCGGCGCGACGCCCGGCACGACCACGGACGCGCCCGTCGGCACCCCGTGCCCGGGCGGCGTGTGCGCCGCGGGCGGCGTCTGCGACACCGACGCGGTCGACCGGTGCGGCGCCTTCGCCGGCGACGCGCCGGTGTGCGGCGCCGGGGTGCACGAAGCCGACGGCGATCGCTACTGCCAGATCGCGGTGGACGGCGGGGGCAGCTGCATCGACGCCTGCGCCGCGCGCGGCACGCGCTGTCAGCGCGCGTGGGCGGCTGGCGACCAGGCCTGCATCGGCGGTGACGACCGGGGGTGCGGCGACGCCGCGCCGGCCCTGGTGTGTCGCTGCGCCGAGCCCACCTGAGGGGACGCCCGGGCGTCAGTCGTCGCGTTCGGCCAGCGGGGCGCCCCAGCCGTCGTAGGCGCCGCCCAGCCGCCGGGCCAGCTCGCCGAGCGCCCAGGTGACCGGGTGGATGAGATCCAGCCGCACGGCGTCCGGCCGCTGCAGGCGCAGCCCGAAGCCTTCGTGGGCGCGGCTGATCGCGAACCCGTCCTCGGCGACCGCCGCCTCGAAGGCGTCGCGGGCCGCGGCGTCGGGCAGGTCGACGAAGTGGTCGACCGGGCGCGGGGCGTCGAGATCGTCGCCGTGGGCGCGCAGCTGATCCACGACGCGGCGGTCGAGGATCCACTGCCACTCCCGGTCGCCGGGCGCGAGCACGTCGAAGAAGAAGCGCCAGTCGGGATCGACCTCGGCTCGAAATTGGGGCGCGTACGGCCCCTCGGCGGCGGCCGCGTCGAGGGCCGCGGCGAGCTCGGCGTCCGAGCGCCCGTAGAAGAAGAACTCCCGGCGGCCGGCGCAGGTCAGCCGACCGACGGCCACCGCGTCGCAGCGCGCCGCGAGCGCGGCGGTGACCCGATCCTCGAGGCCGTTGAGATCCGGGGCCTCGTCGCCGTCGCTCAGGCCGTCCGGCCGCGGCTGGCGCAGGCGCACGCGGACGCAGAGCAGGGTGGGGCGCGACGCGTCGGCCCCCCGCTGCACGTAGCCCAGGTCGAGCGCGATCGACGCCGGCTGGTCGTCGATCGCGCAGAAGTAGAAGTCCCAGCCCTCGCCCATGTCCCCTCCTCGAGCGCCCTCCCGCGCTCCCGGCGCCGAGCGTGGCGAAGGGGCGCGCGCGACGCAAGGCGCGCCGACTGGCGGGGCTCAATGAATCGGGGCAGCATGCCGACTACCTGCGAGGTGCGCCATCGAAGGTCACGCCGCGAGCGCGGCGGGGTCGGGTGCCGGGGCAGGACGGCGCCGAGTCGAGGAGGCCGCTGTGGAGCGGATGCATCAGCTGCTGAGCGCCGTGCGCCGGGTGAACCAGGTGATGGTGCGCGAGCGTGACCCGCGGCGGCTGGTGCAGCGCGTCTGTGCGCTGTTGGTCGAACACAGCGGGGTGGAGGCCGCCTGGGTCACGCTGCTCGACGAGCACGGCCGGCCGGGGGCGCCCCTGGGTGGGGGCATGCAGCTCGACGCGAGCGCGCTGGCCGAGGCGGTCGTCGATCACCCGACGCGCCTGCCCTGCATTCGCGCCTCGCTCTGGGACACGACGCCGGGCGTGCGCCGGCTGAGCGCGATCGACTGCAGCACCTGCGGGGTCGACAGCGGCTGCGCGCGGGACGCGTTGGCGGTGCCGCTGGTCCACGCCGGCCGGGCGTTCGGCGTGCTGGTGGTCCGGCTGCCCACGCCCGAGGACGAGGCCTCGATCGGCGCGGATCTGCTCGAGGAGCTGGCGGCCGATCTGGCGGTGGCGCTGCACGCCATCGACGCCGAACGCCGCCACGGCGAGGCGCGGCGGGCGCTGGCGCGGCAGGTCGCGCTCGAGCGGCTGCTGATGCGCCACTCGGCCGCGCTGCTGGCGGCGC
>JAUHXL010000717.1 GCA_030426945.1 bacterium | reverse complement strand
TGGTGCAGGCGGAAGCGCTCGAGGGCGTGGCGCGAGCACGTTTGCACGACCAGCCGCGAGGCCTTCTCCGAGTCCATGGCGTCCTCCACCGTCGCCCGCGGGTTGAGCGTAGGTGCCCGCGCGCCGCGTGTCGATGGTCGAGACCCGGGCGCGGCGCGCCGGGCGCCTTGCGAGCACCCGTCGGACGCGTCACCCTCGGCGAAACGGACGTCGAGAGGACCGACATGAGCGACGAGAGCGCGCCGGACGCCGAGGGTGGGCCGCGGATCGAGGTTCACTACTGCCCCCGCTGCAAGTGGCTGGCGCGGGCGGCCTGGTACGCGCAGGAGCTGCTGACGACCTTCGAGCGGGAGCTGGGTGAGGTGGCATTGGTGCCATCGCCCCTGGCGGGCGTGTTCGACATCGTCGTGGACGACGAGCTGGTCTTCTCGCGCGCCGCCGAGGAGGGCTTCATCGAGGCCAAGGAGCTGAAGCGGAGGGTGCGGGATCGCATCGCGCCCGAGCGGGCGTTGGGGCACGTGGATCAGGCGGGCGCGCGGCGGGCGTGAGTCGGCGCCCCGGCCCGCTCGCGACGGCGTCCTGTTCTCGCTGACCCTCTCAGCGCCGACGCGACGCGCGCACCGTCGGCCCCCCCGGGCCCGGCTGATCGCAGGTCGCTGACAGCCGGTCGGAGGGCGCATCGACGCCTCGCGAACACACCCACGCGCCACGCGCGGGTTGAATCCGCATCACTGGAAAGTTATGTTGGGTCCGCAGTCGCTCGGGGCGACCGGCACGGGGACGGGGCGAGACGACGTGTTTTCTCAGGCGACGGCCGAGGCGCCGGGGGTCGGTCGGTATCTGGTCTGCGGGACGCGACCGCGCGCGCTGCCGGTCGAGGGCACCTTGGCGCGCGCGCTGCGGCGCCTGGGCGTCGGCGCGGAGCTGGTGATCGACAGCCGTCCCGAAGACAGCGACAGCCTCGAGGCCCTGCTGAGCGATCAGCTGCGCGCGCGCATCGGCCGGCTGGCGGTCTGGCCCTCCGTTTATCTCTATCCCTTCGAAGGCATCTACGTGGTGATGCCCATCGATCGCGAGGGTCGCTATCGAGTGGAGGGCTTCGATGGCCCTCTGCGGATGGCCGACGCCGAGCACGCCGCCCTGCGGCTGGCCGACCGGCTGACCCTGCCGGTGGCGTACCGCGCGCCCAACGTGCCGCTGCGCCTGCGGCGCCCCTCCGCGCTGTTCTGACCGTCAGAAGTAGGAGGAGCCCGGCTGGGTGAGGAACTCGGCCTCCTCGGGCGTGGTCTCGCGGCCGAGCAGCGCGTTGCGGTGCGGGAAGCGGCCGAAGCGCTTCACGATGTCGCGGTGGCCGCGGGCGTACTGCGTGAAGTTGTCGAGGTGCGCCTTCAGCGGGCCCTCGGCGGACGCCGCCAGGGCCTCGAAGGCCACCACGCAGCGGGTCTGCAGCCCGCGATCCTCGGCGTGCATCAGCGGCATCAGCAGGAACGCCACCCGCGGACGATCGAGCTGCGCGGCGTCGCCCCGGTCGAGCCCGGCGAGCGCCGCCGCGAGGGCCTTGTCGTCGCCGGCGAAGTACGCGGGGCTGCCGCCGTGGAGGTTGCGCGTGAACTGGTCGAGCAGCAGCACGTAGGCCAGGTTGCCCTCGGGCGTGTCCCGCCACGCGATCAGGCCGCCGTCGAGCGCCGCCTGCACCGCGCCCGCGAAGCGCGCGCGGATGGCGTCGTTGACCGCGTCGCCTCCGCCGAACCAGCGGCCACGGTGGGCGTCGATGCACGCCGCCTCGTCGGTGGACTCGCCGAACCAGAAGGTCAGCACGGCGGCGGGGGTCACGGAGGCCGGATCGGTCATGTCATCGTCCTTCGTAGCGGGGCGCGCGCTTCTCGAAGAAGGCGGCGATGCCTTCGGCGAAGTCGCGGCTCTGCACGGTGGTGGCGAAGTGGGCCGCGTCGTCGCGGGCGGCGTCGAGGTGCGCGTCGCTGGCCGCGCGCAGGGTGCCCTTGATCGAGCGGGCGGCGAGGGGTGGCTTGTCGGCCAGGTCGCGCGCGAGGGCCGCGGCGTCGCGCGTCACGGCCCCGTCGACGTGCACCGCGCCCACCGGCAGGCGGTCAGCGGCGATCGACTCGCCGGTCAGGGCCAGCCAGCGGGCGGTGTGGGGGCCGAACTCGGCCACCAGGCGGGGGATGATGCCCCAGCCGAGGTGCATCGCGCGGTCGATCTCGGGCAGCGAGAAGCGGGTGTCCGGGGCGGCGATCCGCAGGTCGCACGCGAGGGCCAGGCCGACCGCGCCGCCCACCACCCAGCCCCGCAGCCCCGCCACCGTGGGCTGGGGCAGGCCGGCCCAGGCGTCGATCAGGCGCCGCCCGAGATCGGCGACCGCGCGGCCGCCGTCGGTCCGCATGCGCTCCGCCAGATCGGCGTCGGTGAGATCCGCCCCGCGGCTGAAGTCGCGGCCCTGAGCCGTCAGCAGCACCGCCCGCACCGCCGACCGCTCGGCCAGATCACGGGCCGTGTCGTGCAGCGCGCCGAGCAGCGTCCAGTTCAGCCGGTTGCCGCCGTGGCGGCACAGCGTCACCGTCGCGAGGCCGTCGTCGATGGTCAGTTCGAGGCCAGCCGCCATCTCAGGGATCCCAGTCCACGCCCACGCGAGTACCGAATCGGACGACGTGCTGGGCGCCCAGGCCGTCCGCGGGCGGGAACCAGGTGTAGCCCGTCCACAGGACGGCGTACGGCATCACACCCGCGATGCGCAAGGTGGCGACGCCGATTCCGTGCGCCAGCCGAACGCCGAAGCGGGGATCGGCCAGGGCGTCCTCCGGCGCGCGGGCGACGAAGGCGACCTCGGTGTCGTAGCGCAGCGTCTCGTCGTGGACGCGGAAGAGCAGCGGCACGCCGCCGGCGAGCACCGGCTTGACGCTGCGGCCCCCGTCGTCGCCCTTGGGGAAGGTGCTGGCGACGCCCAGCTCGGCGCCCAGCGCCAGGGTGAGCCGGTCGTCGACGCCCCAACCGGGCAGGATGCGGCCGACGCCGGTGCCGCCGACGAAGGCCTCGCCG
>JAUHXL010000125.1 GCA_030426945.1 bacterium | reverse complement strand
CGTTCGAGCTCGATGCGCACCAGGCCGGTGCCCGGCGCGGCGTCGAAGGCCAGCACCTCGAGCACGGCGGCGGTGTTGCGGGCGACGTAGCCGACGTCGGCGCCGGGGGCGGCGATGTGGTTCACCCCGGCGATCTCGGGCGGGGCGCGGTCGATGGTGAAGCGGGCCTCGAAGGGCACGCTGCGGTTGCCGACCGCGTCCACCAGCTCGACCGCCAGCCCGACGATGCCGGTCTGCGCCGCCAGATCGACGCCGGCCAGCGTGCAGCGGGGGGGCGCCAGCCCGAGGTCGATGGGGCAGCTGATGTCGGGCCGGCCGACCAGGCGCGCCGTGGTCGGCTCGCCCGCGCCCTGCGCCTGCACCTCGATGTCGACGGTGCGCGCGTTGGTCAGCCCGCCGGCCGGCACCACCGTCTGCCCGTCGCGGATCACCAGCCCGCTGGGCGGCGGCGCCTCGCGGTCCACCTGGAAGGTGATCTGGTTGAGCGCCACCGTGCGCCCAGCCGCGTCGCGCACCTCACCCACGACGGCGCGCTCGCCGTCTTCGCCGCCGTGCAGCGCCACGTCCACCGACACAGCGCCGCCGGCCAGCGGCAGGAAGGGGCCGGCCGGCGCCTCGGCGTCGCGCACCCGGAACCACAGCGGCGCGCCGTCGGGATCCGTGGCCGAGACGCGCACGCGCCCCGACAGGCTGGGCACGCGGGCCGGACCGGCGAGCGCGAGCGTGGCGTCCTCGGGTGCCGCCGCGTCGGCGTGCATGACCAGGGGCTGCGGCGCGGTGACGGTGTTGCCGGCGCCGTCGATCACGGCGACGGTGAGCGGCCACGCGCCGGCGTCGGGCAGGGGCACCTGCACGCGGGCCGCGTAGGGCAGCAGGATGGGCGCCATGCCCGGGGCGGTGACGCGCACGAAGGCCAGGCCGCTGGCCGGCGCCGGATCGGCGGCGTACACCTCGACCTGGGCCGGATCGGGCAGGGCCACCCAGCCCGGCTCGGCGCCGACGGCCGGGCGGTCGGTCACGGCGGTGAGATCGGGCGGCGTCTCGTCGAGCAGCACGGTGGCGGTGAGCGTCGGGCTGACCGCGGCCAGCAAGTCGTTGTCGGGATCGTCGTCGGTGAAGGCCGCGTTGGCCACCTCGGCGAAGATGCGGTGCGTGCCGTCGCGGGGCAGCATCAGCTGCACCGCGCCGTCGGCCGGCAGGGGGCTGAAGTCCGGGGCATCCTGCCCGCCGTGCCAGACCCGGCCGAAGGTGTTGTCCTCGTCGGCGGTCAGCGTCACCACCAGCGGGTTGCGGGTCACCGGGGGCGCGTCGAGGCCGTTGCGGCGGCGGGCCAGGGTGCCGCTGGCCTGGGCGAGCGCGTCGCCGACCACCTCGACCGGCTCGGCCAGCACCTCGGTGCGGTAGCCCGGCGCCGCGGCGGTCACCTCGTAGCGCCCGGCCGGCAGGCCGTCGAGGCGGTAGCGGTCGTTGGCCGGATCCGTCACGGCCACCCAGGTGAAGGCCTGCAGCGCCGCTTCGCCCGCCGCGCCGCGCACCAGCACGGTCACCCCGCCGGTCAGGGCCGCGTCGGCGCGGGGGAAGTCGCCGGTCAGGCCGCCGCGCACCAGGTCGAGGGTGCGGTTGCCGAGCGCCGTGTTGACGCCCGGGGCGATGGCCACCTGCTCGGCGTGGAGCGCCCGGCCGGGGGCGGTGATGCGCAGGCTGTAAGCGCCGCCGCGCAGGCCGCCGAGCACGAAGGCGCCGTCGTCCACCGTGGTGACCTCGCCGCGCAGGATCTCGCCCTCGGGGGTGATCTCGTAGACGGCCACCTGCGCGCCCGCGAGCGCCGTGGGGGGGCCTTGTGGGGGCAGACCCAGCACGACGCCGCTGACGCTGCCGGGATCGACGGTGAGCACGACGTTGCTCGGGCCGGGCGCCGTCTCGCCCTCGGCCACGCGGATCACCTCGGCGGGCACCACGCTGCGGTAGCCCTCGCGGCTGAAGCGCAGCGTGTAGTCGCTCTCGACCACCTGCAGGCGGTAGGCCCCGGTGCGGGTGGTCAGCGCGGCGAAGCCGCCGGCGCTCGACTCCACGCGGATGCCGCCGTGATCGCACTCGCCGTCGCACGCGAGGCGCGCGACGCCCTGGATGTAGCTGGGCTGGGCGTCGGGGCTGCCCAGCTCGGGCACGAGCGAGACGCGGCCGATGAAGACGCTCTGCCCGACGCCGACGGTGGCGGCCGAGAAGCGCTCGCGGAAGCCCGCGCGGGCGAAGGTGACGCCGTAGCTGCCCGGCGCGACGCTGTCGAAGACGAAGCGGCCCTCGCCGTCGGGCGAGACGGTGCGCTCGGGGGCGGGCGCCCCGTCGGGCACCTCGAGCTCGGCCTCGATGAGGGTGACGACGACGTCCTCGACCCACGACGGATCGAAGCCCCCGTCGGCGGTGGGCTGGAGCTCGACGAAGCCGTGCACGCGGCCCGGCTGGGCGGTGAGGACGACCACCTCGTCCAGCGCGAACATCGCCTCGGGCGCGAGGCCGGCCAGGCCCTCGAGGCGCGCGCTGTTGTAGCCGTCGGCGGTGAAGACGAGGTCGTAGCCCTCGGCGCTCACCGGCACGACCAGCTCGAAGCGCCCCTCGGCGTTGGTGGTGGTGGTGTTCGGCGCGCCCACCAGGTCGACGCGGATGCCGCCGTGCCCCTGGCGGCCCTGGCGCTGGGCGACCCCGGTGATGGTGGCCGTCTGGGGCACCGGCTGCAGCTCGACGGTGCCGACGTCGATGGTGCCCTCGGGCGTGACGGCCACCGGGCGCTCGTAGGGCACGAAGCGGTCGCGCGTGATGCGCAGGGTGTAGTCGCCCGGGGCCACGTCGGCGAAGACGAAGGTGCCGTCTTCGCGGCGCGGGTGGGTGGTGGCGTCCACCGTCTCGGGGTCGGCGTCGGCGAGGGTGATCTCGACCTGCGGCAGGCTGTCGGCCTCGCCGAAGGGCAGCACGACGCCGCCCTGCACGCGGCCGGGCAAGGCCACGAGGATCACCGGATCGGCCAGCGGGACGTCGGCGCCGGGGCCCACGATGAGGCGCTCGGTGACGACCGGGCCGTAGCCGGGGCGGCTCAGCCGCAGGGTATAGGCGCCTTCGGGCACGCGCAGGGTGAAGCGGCCGTCGGGCTCGGTCTCGGTGAGGTAGGGCTGGTTCACCGCCTTCACCAGCACGCCGCCGTGGGCGTCGTCGGCGCGGCCCTGCAGGCGGGCGACGCCCGTGATGCTGCCCGGCGCCTGCTCGAGGCTCGAGAACAGGGTGATCAGCGCGACGTCGTCGGTGCCGCCGGGCGCCACCTCGGCCCGCCGGACCTCGTCGAAGAAGCCGGCCGCGGCGACGCGCACGGCGTAGAGGCCGGGGGGCACGTCGGGGAAGACGAAGCCACCGTCGGCGCCGGGGTTGGCGCGCTGCAGGGGCTCGCCTTCGCCTTCGCGGTCGGCCGGGTAGAGCGCCACGTCGGCGGCCATCAGCTGGGCGGGATCGGCGAAGCCGGGCTGCAGGCGCACGCGCCCGACGATGCGTCCGGGTTGACCGGCGAGGATGACCGGCTCGGGCAGGGCGAGCTCGGACGTGTCCGCCGCGACGACCAGGCTGATCGTCTGGAGCCCGTAGCCGGGGAAGCTGAAGGCCAGGGTGATCTCACCGGGAGGCGCCTGCAGCCGGAAGCGGCCGTCGCGGCCGGTGAGGGCGGTGTAGGGGGTGTCCTGCACCTCGACGTAGATGCCCTGGTGGGCGTCGTCGCCCTTGCCATCGAGGCGGGCGACGCCGACGACGAAGTGGGCGTCGGGGCTCTCGGCGTCGGGCCGCTCGAGGGTGATCGGCGGCAGCCGCGTCCGCTCGCCCCGGAAGAGCTGCACGGAGCGCTCGGCCACCACGAGGCCGGGCACGACGACGCGCACCAGGTAGGCGCCCGCGTCCACCGCATCGAAGAGGTAGCCGCCTTCGGCGAGGTCCGTGGTGCGGGTGATCTCCCCGGCCCCGTCGACCAGATCGACGCGCCCCCGCGCCAGCATCGACGCGCCGAAGCCCTCGGGCGGGGTCACGGTGCCCTCGAGCCGCGCCTGGGCCTGCTGCGAGACCGGGGTGGCGGGGTCGAAGGGGTTGGTGGCCGGCACGTCTTCGCAGCCGGCGAGGGCGACCAGGGCGGTCACGATGGCAAGGACGACGGGGGTGCGCATGGCTCAGCTCCCATGGTGCGGGCGCACTCTACCGCGGCCCGCGGGATCTTTCTCGGTCGGGACGTCGGTCCACCTGAGCGCGGGCGAGCGCGGCACGGCGGTGACCGCCTGGCGGCGCGGCGAGCGCGGGCTCCCCGTGGCCATCGCCGCCGGCGGCCGCTATGGTCCCCCGCCATGAAGCCCTACCGGACCGTCCTCTTCGACCTCGATGGCACCCTGCTCGACACGGTCGACATGATCGTGGCCTCGGTGCGCCACGCGCTGGCCGAGCACCTGCAATACGATCCGGGGCGCGCGCTGGCCGTGGCCGGCGTCGGCATGCCGCTGCACGAGCAGCTGAGCACCCACGCCGCGCGGGCCGGCGCGCGGCTCGACGACGTGCTGCTGCGGCGCCTGGTGCACAGCTATCTGACGCACAACCACGCGGCGCACGACGAGGCGGTGCGGGCCTACCCGGGCGTCGGCGACGCGCTCGAGCAGCTGCGCGCGCGCGGCACGCGGTTGGGCATCGTCACCAGCAAGGCCCGCGGCATCGCCGACCGAGGCCTGCGGCTGTGTGGGCTGCGCGATTACTTCGAGGTGCTGGTCGGGGCCGAGGACGTCGAGCGGCACAAGCCCGATCCGGCGCCGGTGTTGGAGGGGCTGCGCCGCATGGGTTTGCCGGTGGCGGGCACGGTGTTCGTGGGCGACTCGCCCTACGACGTCCGGGCCGGGCGCGCGGCGGGCGTCTCGACCGGGGCGGCCCTGTGGGGGCCCTTCCCGCGGGTCGATCTGGACGCCGAGGGGCCGACCTACTGGTTCGAGGCGGTGGCCGACGTCCTCGCCCACGTGGCGTCCACGCGGTGAGGCGCGGCGCGTCGCCTCATTGACGTGCCCGCACGCGGCCCAGGGCGCGCAGGACGCGATCGAGCATCGGCTCGGGGCCGCCGCCCATGTTCTCCGAGGTGGCGCGCGCCTGCGCCCGCGCGTCGAGCGCCCACTGCTCGAGCAGCACCCGGCGGCGCTCGAGCGAGAGCGCGTCGTCCTGCGCCAGCGCCTCGGGGGTCGCGTAGTGGGTGGTCGGGTCGACCTGGGGGGTCGGGCCGCCGCTTTCCTTCTGCGTCTCCATGGAGTCTCCTCGGCTCGGGTTCACCGGCAGCAGGGGTGCATCGACCGTTCCGGCGGCGCGCGGCCCGGCGACGGCTCCCTCGTGGGGCGCGGCGCCCCGCGTGGCGGCGGCGAAGGGTCAGAACCGGACGGTGAGATCGGCGCCGAGCGCCGCGGGCTCCTCGATCCAGGCGAGGCCGTCGCCCCAGGGCTGCGTGTGGCCCGGGTCGTACAGGTAGCGCGCGTTGGCGCCCAGCAGCGGCACGTCGCGGGCGCGGAGGGCGACGGTGAGCCACGGATCGAGGATCCACGCGACGCGCGCGCCCAGGCGGGCCTGGCTGAGGTGGGCGCCGGCGTCGCGCGCCGCCTCGACCGTCTCGAGGGCGCGCGTGGTGCGGCGCACGGTCGTGAGACCATCGAACGCCCCCTGGCGCCCCCACTCGGCCTGGACGTCGGCGTGCAGCGCCAGCGAGCCCACCGGCAGCGCCAGGCGCAGCTCGGCCCAGACGCGCGTGGTCTGATCGGGCACGTTGTTCGGGGCCTCGCCGGTCGCGCCGAGGACGGTGACGTCGTCGAGGGGCCAGTCGTAGTCGGCGTAGCTGACGCCGGAGCGCGCGCGGCCGGGCGCCAGCGCGAAGTCGAGCTGCGCCACCACCGCGTGGCTCGCGCCCACGCGCACCGGACCGCCGCGCCAGGCGGCCTCGACCTCGACGCCGGCCAGCCGCTGATCGCCGATCTGCAGCACCTCGCGGTCGGTGAACCAGCCGGTGAGCCGACCGTCGAGCCCCCAGGCCGGGGCGGCGCCGGCGTAGGCGGCCTCGACGCTGCGCGCGCGGGCGCTGCGCCGCGCGCCGTCCAGGCGTCGCTCGGCCGTGTCCGCGCGGAGGGCCTCGTGGTAGCTGGCCTCGACGGCGTGGTCGCGCGTCCACGCGTAGCGTAGGTCGGCGCCGGGGGTGAACAGCCAGGCGGTGTTGGAGCTGCGCCGCACCTGGCCACCGAGCGCGAGGCGCAGGCCGTCGGCGGGCTCGGCGGCGGCGCGCAGGTGCGCGTCCACGGCGTGCTCGACGAAGCCGGTGCCGACGCGCAGGCCGCCGGGCGTCAGGCCGCTCACCTGGCCGACCCCCGCGCCGACCGCTTCGCTGGTGGCGGGGCCCACGACGGGGCCGATCCGGAGGCCGTCCTCGGCGTCGCGGCCCCAGGCCGAGGTGAGGAGGGTGCGGGCGTAGCGCGCGCCCCCCTCGATCCGGACGGCCGGGCGCACCTGCCAGGTGGCGTCCGCGCGGGCGAAGACGCGGTGGGCGGCGAAGCGCGCGTCGAAGGCGGTGAGATCGTCCAGATCCTGCGTGCGCAGGTCGGGCGCGCGCTGCCGCACGTCGGTCGTGACGTAGCCGCCCTCGGCGCCCAGCGTCAGGCGCGGGCTCAGCGCGCGGTGCCAGGTCGCGGTGGTGGCCAGCTGCTGGGTGCGCGTCTCGGGCAGGCCCACCGCGACGCCGTCGACCGCCGCCCGGAAGGCCCCGTCGCCGGCCGCCAGCGTCGCGCGGCCGGCGCGGACGAAGCGCAGGCGCAGCACCAGCTCGTCGTACACCGTGACGGTCAGCTGGCCCTTCATCGGCGGGGGGCCGTCGGGATCGGCGAAGGCCCGGGCGGGGGAGGCGGCGCGCCAGCGACCGAGGGGGGCGAGGTCGTCACCGACGAAGCCGCCGCCGCCGGCGTGGGTGGTGAAGACGCGGGCCGCCTCGTCGCCGGGCGTCACCTGCAGGCCGAAGTAGCCGAAGGCGTCGACGCCGGGCAGCGCGCGCAGGCCGTAGCGGGCCCAGGCGCCCTGCGCGGCGTAGGCGCCGGTGTAGGCGACGCCCGCCGCGCCGCCGGGCGCGGTGGCGGCGTCGCGGGTGAAGAGATCGATGGTGCCGCCCACCGCGTCGCCGGCCGTCACCCCGTCAGGGCCCCGGCGCACCACCACCCGCTCGAGATCCTCGAGCCGCCAGGACAGGAGCTCGAGCTGGTCGCCGCCCCACGCGCCGGGCTCGACGCGCCGGCCGTCGACGCGCACCGCGTACAGCACCATGCGATCATCGACGACGCCGCGCACGGCCAGCGTCGCCCCGCCGGGCGTGTGCAGCCACGAGGCGCCGGGCACGTAGAGCTCGATCAGGTCGAGCAGGGTGCGCGCGGGGGTGGCGTCGAGGCGCGCCCGGTCGATCACCGTGGTCGCGGCGCGCGCCGGCGGGCCGGCCAACAACAACAGCAGCAGCAGGGCGCGCATCGACGGGCATTGCACCACCGGCGGCGCGCGGACGCCAGGCTCCGAGCGCGGTTGATCGCCGCCTCGGCGTTTGCGACGGTGCGGCCACACGTCCCAGGGGGTGAGCGATGCGCATCGTGTGTGTGGGCGGCGGCCCGGGCGGCCTATACCTCGCGGTCCTGCTGAAGCGCGCGGATCCCACCCGCGAGGTCGTCGTGTACGAGCGCAACCCGCCCGACCGCACCTTCGGCTTCGGCGTGGTCTTCAGCGACGCCACGCTGGGCAACATCGAGGCCGCCGATCCCGAGACCTACGCCGCCATCGCGGCGCGGTTCAGCCACTGGGACGACATCGACGTGCACCTGCGCGGCGAGGTGTTCCGCTCGACGGGCCACGGCTTCGCGGGCATGGGCCGCCAGACGCTGCTCGAGGTGCTGCAGCGGCGCTGCGCCGCCCTCGGCGTCGAGGTGCACCACGAGACCGAGATCACCGACGAAGCCGAGGTGGGCCCGGCCGACCTGATCGTCGCCTGCGACGGCCTCAACAGCCGCCTCCGGACGAAGTACGCGGAGCACTTCCAGCCCGACGTCGATCCCCGCCCCAACCGCTTCATCTGGCTGGGCACCACGCGCCGCTTCCCCGCTTTCACCTTCGACTTCGTCGAGGACGACCACGGCCTCTGGCGGCTGCACGCCTACAATTACGACCGCGATCACAGCACCGTCATCGTCGAGACGACCGAGGCGGCCTGGCGCAGCGCGGGCCTCGCCGACGCCGACGAGGCGACCTCGGCGGCGGTGTGCGCGCGGCTGTTCGGGCACCACCTCGATGGCCACCCGCTGCTGACGCACAACGCCATCTGGCGGCAGTTCCCGACGGTGACCAACGCCCGCTGGTCGCACGGCAACATCGTCCTGCTCGGCGACGCCGCGCACACGGCCCACTTCTCGATTGGCTCGGGCACCAAGCTGGCGATGGAGGACGCCATCGCGCTGGCCGAGGCGCTGGACGCCGAGGCGGACGTGTCGGCGGCGCTGGCGCGCTACGAGGCGGCGCGCCGGCCCGACGTGGAGAGCACCCAGCGCTCGGCCGCGGTCAGCCTGCGCTGGTTCGAGGAGACCGAGCGCTACTTCCAGCACCTCGAGCCGCGCGCCTTCGTCTACTCGCTGCTGACGCGCTCGCTGCGCATCAACCACACCAACCTGCGCCTGCGCGACCTCGCCTTCGCCACCGAGACCGAGCGCTGGTTCGCGCGCCGGGCGGGCGTGGCCGTGCAAGCGGGTCGCCCCGCGCCGCCGCCGATGTTCACGCCCTTCACGCTGCGCGATCTGACCCTGACCAACCGCGTCGTGGTGTCGCCGATGTGCATGTACTCCGCCACCGAGGGCACGGTGGGCGACTTCCACCTCGTGCACCTGGGCGCGCGCGCCGACGGAGGGGCCGGGCTGGTGCTGGCCGAGATGACCGACGTGAGCGCCGAGGGTCGCATCACGCCCGGCTGCGCGGGTCTGTACGACGACGCGCACACGGTGGCCTGGAGGCGCATCGTCGACTACGTGCACGGCCACACCGGCGCCGCCCTCGGTGTGCAGCTGGGCCACGCGGGGCGCAAGGGCGCCACGCGGCTGAT
The DNA here is from genome assembly GCA_030426945.1 of bacterium. GTDB lineage: Bacteria > Myxococcota_A > Bradymonadia > UBA7976 > UBA1532 > JACKDN01. Next base: position 6,155 of record JAUHXL010000125.1, on the reverse strand, counting down.
GTGGGAGGGGATGGATCAGCCGCTGCCCGCCGATCAGGCGTGGCCGCTGCTGGCGCCCTCGGCCCTGCCCTACCTGCCGCACTCGTCGGTGCCGAAGCCGATGGACCGGGCCGACATGGATCAGGTCGTCGCCCAGTTCGTCGCCGCGACGCAGCGCGCGGACGCGGCGGGCTTCGACCTGCTCGAGATCCACCTGGCGCACGGCTATCTGCTGGCCTCCTTCCTGTCGCCGATCACCAACCGCCGGACGGACGCCTACGGCGGCACGCTCAGCCGGCGCATGCGCTTCCCGCTCGAGGTGTTCGAGGCGGCGCGCGCGGCCTGGCCGGCGCACAAGCCGATCAGCGCGCGCATCTCGGCCAGCGACTGGATGGAGGGCGGCACGACGGCGGAGGACGCGGTGATCCTGGCGCGCGCCCTGAAGGCGGCGGGCTGCGACCTGGTGGACGTGTCCACGGGGCAGACGGATCCCGCGGCCCGCCCCGAGTACGGGCGGCTGTACCAGACGCCCTTCGCCGAGCGCGTGCGCCTCGAGGCCGACGTGCCGACGATGACCGTCGGCGGCATCAGCAGCTACGGCGACGTCAACGCCATCCTGGCCGCGGGGCGCGCCGATCTGTGCGCGCTGGCGCGCGTCCACCTGTTCGATCCGGCCTGGACCCGCCACGCGGCCTTCGAGCAGGGCTGGGCGCTGCCCTGGCGGCCGCAGTACCCGCTGGACCGCTACGTGCCGCGCGTCGAGTGGAGCCCGCGGGGCGCGGGCGGGTGATCAGCCGCCGAGCGCCGCGCGCACCCAGTGGACATAAGGGCCGTGGCTGGCGTCTGCGTCGACGGCGAGCACGACCACCTCGGGCACGTCGTACGGGTGCCGATCAACCAGCGCGGCCCGCAGCGCGTCGACCCCCTCGGCCGCCACCTTGATCAGCAGCGTGCTCTCGGCGTCGTCCTGCACGGCGCCGTCCCAGACATAGAAGCTGCGGACGCCGGGCAGGACGTTCACGCAGGCCGCGAGGCCGTCCTCGACCAGCGCCCGCGCGAGATCGGCCGCCCCGTCCGGCGGGCAATTGCACAAGACCACACGCATCGCGCCCTCCTCTCGGTCCGTGGTCGCACGGTGGCCTCGTCGACCGCCGTTTTCAAGGGCGCGCCGCGGTGGCATCCTGCCCGCGGAGGGGGACATGGGGCAGACGTCGGACACGACGGGCCGGGCGCTGGGGCGCGCCTGGGTGGTGGGCTTCCCCGCCGCGATGCTCGGCCTGCTGATCGCCGGCGCCGTGATGCCGCGGGCGCGCGGCAGCGCCGGGCTGATGCTGGCCTGTCTCGGCGCCGCGGTGGTCGGCGCGGCGTGGGTGCTGCCGCCCCTGCTGCGCCGTGATCGCGTCGCCCTCGTCTGGCTCCCCCGGCGCCCCCACCTGCTGCAGATGCTCGCGCAGGGCATCGTGTACGGCTACTGGGCGCTGCACTGGACGCCCACCCTCGAGCAGATCCCTCTGGTGCTGGTGCAGGTGCCCTTCGCCTACCTGCTCGACATCGGCTTCGCCTGGCGCCGCTACGGCAACTATCGCCTGGGCTTCGCGCCCTTCCCGATCGTCGGCAGCATCAACCTGTTCCTCTGGATGACCGATCCCTGGTTCGCCGTGCAGTTCGGCATGATCGCGCTGGCCTACGCCTCGCGGGAGTGGATCACCTGGCGGGGCACCGGGCGGCACGTCTTCAACCCCTCGGCCATCGCTCTGGTCGCCGTGGCGCTCGCGCTGCTGCTGACCGACAACACGACGCTCGCGCGGGGCGGTGAGATCGCCGCCAGCCTGGGGCGCGGCCCGTGGTGCTACGCCTCCATCTTCGTGGCCGGGCTGGTGGTGCAGAGCCAGTTCCCCATCGTGCTGGTCACCATGGGCGCGGCGCTCAGCTACCTCGCCCTCGGCGCCCTCTACTTCGCCGCCACCGGCGTCTATCACTCCATCGACACCGCCATCCCGATGGCCGTGTTCCTGGGCATGACGCTGCTGATCACCGATCCGGTGACCTCGCCTCGGGGCCGCCTGGCCAAGCTGCTGTTCGGCGCCCTGTACGGGGCGAGCGTCTTCGGCCTCTACGATCTGTTGCGCTGGTACGGCGGATCGCCGTATCGGCTCGACGTCAGCTATTTCGACAAGCTGCTCTTCGTCCCGGTGCTGAACCTGGCGGCGCCGGCGCTCGATCGGCTGGGCGCGGCCTTGGCGCGGCGCCTGCGCGTCTCGGCCGCCTGGCTGGGACGCAACGCGACGCACGTGGGTGCGTGGGCGGTGGTGTTCCTGCTCGCGCGGCCGGCCCTGGCCAGCCACCCCGGCCGCGACGTGCGCTTCTGGGTCGCGGCCTGCGACGCCGCCCACCCCACGGGCTGCGCCAAGCTGGTGTCGGCCTACGAGGCGCGCTGCGTCGGCGGCGCGCGGCACGCGGGCTGCGACGCGGCGGAGGCGCCGGTGCTGCGGCTGACCTGCGCGCAGGGCATCGACCGCGCCTGCGTCGGGCTGGGCCTGCTGCTGCTCGACGGCAACGCGCACGTCGACCCGGACGCCGCCCGCGGCCACGCGCTGCTCGAGGCCGCGTGCGCCGACGACCACGCCGACGCCTGCGCGGCCCTGGCCGAGTCCCACGCGGCGCGGGGCGGTGATCTCGAGGTCGTCGACGCCGCCCGCGCCCGCGCCTGCCGCGGCGGTGTGGTCGACGCCTGCGCCGCCCGCGGGCTGGCGCTGCTCGAGGCGGGCCGATCGGCCGACGCCGCCGGCGCCCTGCGCCGCGGCTGCGACGGCCGCCACCCGGTCGCCTGCGCCAGCCTGGCCGAGCTGCTGCTGACCGGCGACGGCGTGCCCCACGATCCGCGCGCCGCGCGCGGCCTGCTGCGCCGCGCCTGCGAGGCTGGCCTCGAGCCCGCGTGCCGCCGCCTGCGCGGCCTGTGACCGCCCCAGGGGTGGCGCCCGACCGAAGCGAGGAGGATCCGATGACCGGTGCGCAGAGAGCCGTGGTGCTGGTGGTCGGGGGCGCGCTGGCCGGCGCGCTCGTGATGGGCGTCTGGCGGCGGGCGCCGCGCGGCGACGCCCCGGGGCGCGCGGCACCGGCTGGCGGCGCGGCGGCCGACGACGAGGCGGCGGACGATCTCGCGGACCGACTCGCCGCGGCCGAAGACGCCCTCGCGGCCAGCCGGCAGGCCCTGGCGGCCGAGAAGGCCGAGGTCGCGCGGCTGCGCGCCGCCCTGGAGCAGAAGCCGATCACCGAGCCGACGCCGCCCGCGCCCGCCGAGGCGGCGCCGGACCCCCAGGCCGCGCGCGAGACGATCCGCACGCTGGCGCGCACCGCGGGCATGGCGGCCTACGCCGGCCTGACGCCCGACAGCCCGGCCGTGGCGCAGGTGCGCGCCCTGGGCCCCGAGGGCATCCGGCTGATGGGCGAGCTCTTGCGCACGGGCAACGAGATGGAGCGCTTCGTGGCCGCCGCCGTGCTCGAGAAGCTCGAGGATCCCAGCGCCGTGCCCACCCTGGTCGAGGCCCTGCAGAGCGACGATCCGGGCAGCACCATCGTGCAGCGCATGGTGTCGCACGCGCTCTCCCACCTGGGCGGCACCGAGGCGGTCGCGCCCCTCGAGTCGTTGCTCGAGGGCGACGCCGATTGGGGTGTCAAAGCGAACGCGGCGTACGGCCTGGCGATGATGAACCGCGAGGCGGGCGTCGAGTTCGTTCGGCGGCGCTACCTCGACAGCGACGACGGCACCGAGCGGCTGGTGATGCTGCAGGTGATGGGCACCGTAGGGCACGCGAGCTATCTGCCGCACCTGCACGACGCGTTGAAGACGTCCTCCGAGTACTCGGCGCGCCTGCTGGCGGTGGGCGGCATGGCGAAGATCGGCGACGCGTCCAGCCTGCCGCTTCTCGAGGCCGTCATCGAGGATCCCGCCGCCGACCGCGTGCTGGTCGTCGAGGCCAAGAAGGCCTACAACGCGATCGCCGACGAGGACGTGTATCCGCTGGCCGAGTAATCGCGCCGCGGCTTGCGCTCGGCGGGCGCACGGGCGACTGTCCCGTGCATGCGCCTCGTCGTCATCGCCCTGATCGTCTACTTCGCCGTCTGGGCGCGGGTGGGCTTCCAGGCCGTCACGCAGCCCTCGCCCGCCCAGCCGATGCGCTTCGTCGGCGAGCACGCCACGCCCGACGATGGGCGCATGCCCCACTGCCACGGGCCGGCGCTGGCGGTGGGCGACGCCGTCTGGCGCACCTGCGAGTACAGCCTGCAGCACCAGGGCGCCCCGGGCGGGGGCTTCATCCGCTTCGACCTGGCGAAGGCCGAGGCCCGCATGGACTGGCGCCTGGGCGACCAGACCCTGCACGGCGATCTGCAGACGGCGGCGTGGGCCGAGGACGGCTTGCGGGTGGCGCTGCGGGGCGGCTCCGTGCTGCGGCTGAAGCCCGAGGGCGGCGCCGAGGTGCTGACCGAAGAGGCCAAGGGCGTGATCGCCCTGGTGCCCGACGCCGTCGTGGTGGACGCGAACCCGCGGGTGCGCGACGTCGCGCCCGAGGTGCGGCCCTTTGGCGGGGGCGAGGTGATCGCGCTGCCGCCGCTCGAGTGTCCGGTCAGCTCCGTCTGCCAGGCTCAGCGGGCCGAGCGTGGGGCCGACGGGTGGACGGTGTGGTACTCGCGCGAGGCGCCCGGCGCCACAACGCTCGAGCTGCTGCGGGCGGGGCCGGGCGAGACGCCGACGGTGGTGCAGACGCTGCCCATCGACCGCGCGACCAGCCCGCTGGGCGCCAAGCTCGACGGGCGGTTGCTGGCCTTCGACGAGCGCGGCATCGCCGTGCGCCAGGGCGACGCGTGGGCCTACCTGCGGCCCAGCGCCGACGGCGAGGTGCGCTGGGCCTTCGATCAGACCGCGATCGTCGGCGCCGCCGGACCGAGCCTGTTCGCGCCCGCGTTCGAGATCGACTTCGGGCCGGTCGTGCGCTGGATGGACGGCGGCTGGCGCCGGTTCGCTCGACTGGACGGGCGCCTCGCCGTCGACGGCACGCCGCTGGACGCGGACGCCCGCTGGCTGGGCCCCTCGTCCGTGCTGGCGCCGGCCACCGACGGGGGCTTCTGGCTGCTCGGCGCCTTCGGCACGCACATCCGCCTCGACGCCGGCCTCGTCCGCACGGACACGCTGTCGCTGCCCGCGCGCCTCTGGCGCGTCGTCGAACGCTTCGGATTCCTTCGTAGTTACAACGATCTGTACCTGTATGGCGCGCCGGTGAAGATCGCCGGCTACCTGCTCACCCTCTTCGGCCTGCCGCCCCTGCTGCTGCTCGGCTTCGCCCTGCGTCGCCGGCGCCCCCGCGTGCTGCCCGTCGGCGCCGCGCTGTGGTCGCTGACGGTCGTCGGCTTCGGCTGGTGGTTCTGGCAGCTCACCCGCCACTTGTGATCCCGACGGAGCGCCCATGATCGCGCTGTTGCTGCCCCTCGCGCTGCTGGCCCCGCCGCCGGCCGACCCCTTCGCGGTCGACGCCTTCCGCCCGGCGGTCGACCGCATCCAGGAGGCGGCGCTGGCCGACGACACCACGTGGCTGCGCATGCAGCAGCTCTGCGACGACATCGGGCACCGGCTGTCCGGCTCGAAGAACCTCGAGCGTGCGATCGAGTGGGCGAAGGCCACGCTCGAGGCGGACGGCATCCGGGTGCGTCTGCAGCCGGTGAAGGTGCCGCACTGGGTGCGGGGCGAGGAGTCCCTGCGGCTGGTCGCGCCGCGCGAGGAGGCGCTGCCCATGCTGGGGCTGGGGTGGTCGAGCGGCACGTCGAAGGGCGGCGTGACCGCCGAGGTGGTGGTCGCGACCGACGAGGCCAGCTTCGAGGCCCTCGGCGACCGGGTGCGCGGGCGCATCGTCCTGTTCGACAACCCGATGCCGGACTACCACCCGGCGCACGGCCCGGGCTACGGCGAGACCGTGCGCTTCCGCGTGAAGGGCGCGGCGATGGTGGCCGAGAAGGGCGGCGTCGGCGTGCTGGTGCGCTCGGTCACCGCCCACAGCCTGCGCACGCCGCACACCGGCACGCAGACGTCGGCCGAGGGCGTCTCGAAGATCCCCGCGGCGGCCATCACCACCGAGGACGCCGATCGCATCCACCGTATGGTGAAGCGCGGGCAGACGGTGAAG
>JAUHXL010000124.1 GCA_030426945.1 bacterium | reverse complement strand
CCTTGCGGCCGCGGCCCTTGGGTCGGTCCGGCTGGCTGACGACGCCGACGACCGCGCAGCCCGCCTCGACGAGCGCCTCGAGGCCGGGCACGGCGAAGTCGGGCGTGCCCATGAAGACGACGCGCAGCTCGGCGGGCGTCACGAGGCGCTCCGCTGCGGCGCGATGGCGTCGTCGGCCGCCCGCTCGGCGGCCTCTTCGGCCTGCACCTCGGCGTATTCGAGCAGGGTCGCCTTGCGCTCGAGGCGGCCGAGCCGGTCGACGTACAGCTGACCGTCGAGGTGATCGAGCTCGTGCTGGATGCAGACCGCCTTCAGCCCCTCGGCCTCCAGCCGCTGCGGTTGGCCGTCACGATCGAGGTACTCGACGGTGATGCGCGCGCTGCGCTCGACCTCGGCGGTGATGCCGGGCAGGGACAAGCAGCCCTCGCGCCACAGGATGGTGCCTTCACGCTCGACGATGCGCCCGTTGACCAGCGCCAGCGGCGTCTTCTGGCCCGCCTCGTCGCGCGTGTCGAGCACGACCACGCGCCAGGGCACGCCGAGCTGCGTCGCGGCCAGCCCCACGCCGGGGGCGTCGTACATCGTGTCGAACAGGTCGTCGATCAGCGCCCGCACGGCGTCGTCGACCCGCGGCACGTCGGACGCGACCTCGAGCAGCCGGGCATCCGGCCAGGTGAGTACTTCGCGAATCGCCATCGGCGCAAACCTCGTTCAGGAGCCTGTTGCACATTCGGGGCGCTTCGCGGTGCACGCCCCCGAATGCTCGGCGTGGCGTTGCGAAAGCAAGGCGATATCGTCGGATATCGTCATGCTTCCGCGCCTTGATCCGAGCTTCCGGTGACGCACCCCGCTCGACCCCTCCATGCGCAACAGGCTCCCAAGCCTAGCTCAGCGCGCGCTCGTAGCGGGCGCGCAGGCGGGGGTCGGACAACATCGTGTGCGCGTCGTCGACGACCGCCGCGATCTCGACGACTTGATGCCACAGCGGGCTGTCGCGCCGCACGCGGTGGGGGTCGAAGCGGCGCTTGAGCGCCTCCCAGGCGGCCCGCACCTCGGCCCGCGTGGCCCCTTGGGGCACCCCCAGCACCTGGAAGTAGTCGGCGCTGCGCACGTCGGCCAGCTTGCCCCCCACGAGATCGGCGTAGCCGGGCATCTGGTCGGCGGTGCGGGGCGCGCCGGCGCGCTCGACCCGCTCGGGATCCAGCGAGGGCATCGCGCCGCGGCGGCGCCCGCTGGGGCCCTCGACGAGGTCGAGCATCGACAGGCCGTACAGGATCGACAGGGCGTCGACCTCGCTGGTGCGGGCGGCCCGCGCGATCTCCACCGCAGAGCGGTGGCCGTCGCAGGCCTTCCACACGGCCTCCTCGTCCGGCCGCAGCGCGAGGCCGGGGGGCGGCTGAGCCCCGGCGCGCGGGCGGGGCACCGCGCTCGCGGTGCCGAAGGCGCGGTACAGCCGCAGCCGCCCGTACTTGCGGCGCACGCCGTCGAGCACCAGCCGCCCCGGGTGCAGCCCGAGATCGACGGGATCCAGCGGCTTGGGCCCGCCGCGGACCACCACCGCCTCGCCCGCCTCGAGCGCGAAGAGGCCCAGCACCCGCTGCACCACGTGATCGCGCAGGGCCTGATAGACCGCCTCGGGATCGAGGTAGCCCGCCTCGATCAGGAGCTCCTCGGGCGAGCCGCCGACCTGCGCGGCGCGAGCGCGCGCTTGTTCGAGCGCCGAGCGCGCCACCATGCCCTCGGCCGCCAGGTGCGCCGCGAGATCCTCGGCGTCGGCGCTGCTGTCGGCGTAGACCGGCTGGCCGCCTTCGAAGAAGAGGCGCCGCAGCACCCCCGACGCGGCGACCTCGATCCGCCCGGTGAGACCCGCGCGCGCCGCGGCCGCCAGCAGCTCGCCGACGCCCCGCTCGGTGAGGGGCGCGGCGCGGCCGGGGCGCAGGACCGCCGCCCACAGGCCTTCGGTGTCCTCGGCGGGCGCGGTCGGGGCGCGGAAGCCGGCGCCCGGCCGCTCGTCGAGCGTGGGGGGCGCGGGCGACGGGCTCGCCTGGGGGGCTTCGGCGGTGCGGGGCGCGGCGGCCTGCGGCGGTGGCGGCGCGGCCTCGTCGTCGAGCGCCCAGGCGTAGCGATCACCGGGCGGCGGGGGCTCGGCGATGGTCGGCTCCTCCGCCAGCGGCGCGGCGGCGGGCGGCGCGCTCGGCGCGGGGGCCGGCGGATCGGTGGGCAACGGCGGCGGCGCGCCGGCCTCGGTGGGCGGCAGCGAGGGCTCGCCCCCTGGGCCGATGTAGGTGGTCACCTTGGCCACCAGATCCCCCACGCCGTGGGGCTTCACGAAGAAGTGATCGGCGCCGGCGGCGATGGCCTCGCTGACGCTGTGCACGTCCTCGCGCCCGGTGCCGACGAAGAGGATCGGCACCAGCGCGCCGAGGGGGCGCCGGCGGATGTCGCGGCACACGCGCCGCCCCCCGTCGTCGGGCAGGGTGAGGCTGGCCACCACCAGATCCGGGCGCTCGGCGTCGAAGGCCGCGAGGGCCTCCTCGGGCGCCGTCACCCGCGTCGGCGCGTAGCCGCGGGCGCGCAGGCGACCGAGGAGCGCGTCCGCGATGGGCGCCTCCTCCTCGACGATGAGGATCTTCTTCTGCACGGCGCGGGGAATGTACCCGATTTCGGGCGGCGCGTCGCCAGACCGGGCGGGCGTCAGAGGAAGTCGTAGGGATCGATGTCCACCACCAGGCGGGTGTCGGGCGCCTGCGGATCGGCGGCCTCGAGGGCGGCGAGCAGGCGGTGCAGGGCGTCGCGGCGGGTGGCGGTCAGCAGCATCGCCCAGCGGGTGCGCCCGCGCAGCAAGCCGAGGGGGGCGGGCGCGGGGCCGCGCAGGCGGGTGCCGTCCTGGCCGGCGCCGGCCCGCTGGAGGACGGCGGCGACGCGGCGGGCGAGGGTCTCGACGCGGCCGGCGTCGCGGCCGTCGACGCGCAGGGCCACCGCGTGGGTGAAGGGCGGGAAGCCGGTCAGGCGGCGGTTGGTCAGCTCGTAGCCGCAGAAGGCCGCGTGGTCGTGGTCGCGGATGGCCAGCAGGCAGGGGTGGGCCGGATCGTGGGTCTGCACCAGCACGCGGCCGGCGCGCTGCCCGCGACCGGCCCGCCCGGCCACCTGGGTCATGAGCTGGAAGGTGCGCTCGCCCGCGCGGAAGTCGGGAAAGTTGAGGCTGGCGTCGGCGTCGAGCACGCCCACCAGCGTCACGTCCGGGAAGTCGTGCCCCTTGGTGACCATCTGCGTGCCGACCAGCACGTCGATGCGGCGATCACGCATGGCGCCGAGCAGCGCCTCGAGCTTGCGGCCCGAGGCGGTGTCGCGGTCGAGGCGGGCGACGCGCGCCTCGGGGAAGAGCGTCGTCAGCGCCTCCTCGACGCGCTCGGTCCCGCGGCCGAGCAGCTCGAGCGACTTGCGGTGGCAGGCGGGGCAGGTGGGTGGCAGCGGACGCGCGGCGTCGCAGTAGTGGCAGCGCAGCTGCCGGCGCGCGCGGTGGAAGGTCAGGCTGACCGCGCACTGATCACATTCCAGCGCGTGCCCGCAGGTGCTGCACTGCACGAAGCTGCTGAAGCCCCGTCGGTTGAGGAACAGGATGCTCTGCTCGCCCCGCGCGAGGGTCTCGGCCAGCGCGTCGCGCAGGGGCGGGCTGAGGAACCAGTGATCGTCGGGGGCGCGGGCGGTGAGGCGCAGGTCGACGAGCTCGACCGGGGGCAGCGCGCCGCCGGTGGGCCGGCCCCGCAGGTTCAGGCGGATCAGCTTGCCCTGCTCGACGTTGCGGGTGCTCTCGAGCGACGGCGTCGCCGAGCCCAGCACCACCCGCGCGCCCTCGAGGTGGCCGCGCACCAGGGCCATGTCGCGCCCGTGGTAGCGGACGCCGTCGCCCTGCTTGAAGCTCGGATCGTGCTCCTCATCGACGATGATCAGCCCCAGATCGGCCACCGGCGCGAAGACCCCCGAGCGCGCCCCGATGGCCACCTTCACCTCGCCCCGCCGCAGCCGCCGCCACTGATCGAACCGCGCGCCGTCGGCCAACCCGCTGTGCACCACGGCGAGGGCGTCGCCCAGGCGCGCCCGGAAGCGCCGCACGAGCTGCGGCGTCAGCGCGATCTCGGGCACCAGCACCAGCGCCCCCCGCCCCCGCGCCAGCATCGCCTCGATGGCGTGCAGGTACACCTCGGTCTTGCCGCTGCCGGTCTCGCCGTGCAGCAGGAAGGCGCGGTAGCCGTCGCCGGCGATGATCGCGTCGACCGCGGCCCGCTGGCCCGCGGTGAGGGTGGGGCGGGCGTCGCGGGGAACGGCCGCGCCGAAGAAGGGATCGCGCAGCACCTCGAGGGCCTCCCGCACCACCGCGCCCTCTTCGACGAGGCTCTGCAGGTGCGGGCGGCAGTGCGGGAACGCCTCGCGCAGGGCCGACGCCGGGACCGCGCCGCGACCCACCATCCAGGCGTGGATCACGTCCCGCTTGAGGGGCTTGCCGCCCGGGCCCCGGGGGGCGGTGGGGGCTGGGCTGACCGCGCGCCAGGCGTCCTCGGTGCGCACCTCCACCCGCGGCGGCTCGACGATCTCGAGCCGCTCGACCCAGCCCTCGCGCACCATGCGCGCCACCTGCGAGGGGCTGGGCGTCGGATCGAGGGCGTCGAGGTGCGTGGGGCCGTCGGCGGCCCGCAGCCGCTCGAGCGCCGCGCCCACCACGCCCGCGGGCGCCGCCGCGCGACCGGCCGACGTGATGCGCAGGGCCGGTACGCCGCGCACGTTGGTGCCCGCCGGGTGGGCCGAGCGGAACACCTCCCCGGGCGCGGCGCGGTAGTAGCGGGTCATCCAAGCGAGGAACTCGAGCAGGGCGGGCGCGAAGGTCGGCAGCGCGTCGTCGAGCACCGCGGCCAGCGGCACCAGCGCCACCCCTGGCGGCGGGGGGGTGTCGCGGGCGACGACGTAGCCCACCACGCGGCGCCGCCCCAGCGGCACCAGCACGCGCGTGCCCGGCAGCGCGCGAGCGTCGAGATCCGCCGACACCGCGTAGTGGAGGGGGGTGCGCAGGGGGATCGGGACGGCGACCTCGGCGGTGCGCGGCGGCGTCACGTCGTCACCCGGCGCGCTGCGCCCGGTCGAGGTGCAGCTGGCGGCGCAGGCGCCCGCCGATCGTCGTCACCAGGCGCTGCGGGAAGGCGCCCTCGGCGGGCGGGCCCTCCCAGGCGCTCAGCTGGAGATCGTAGTAGCCGCCTCGCTCGAGGCGAAAGCGCACGCGCAGGACGGCGTAGTCGTCCTGGTCGATCCACACCTGGGGCCGGTCGAGGCCCCGCGGCTCCGCGCCGAGGACGTGGGCGACCCGATCACCGAGCAGCGCCAGGGACTGCACGCGCAGGTCCACCCCGAGGCCGTCGATCACGGCGCGCAGGCTGCCCTGGCCGAAGAGCGCCGGCAGGATGCGGCGCGACGCTTCGCTGGGGAGCAGCGCGACATCGCCGCCCGCGCTGCCAGGTGCCTGCCAGAACGCTGTTCGTGTGTCAGGACCGGCGACGTCGACCCGCGCGCCCGTGGCTCCGCGGCCGAACACCCATCGATCACTCACCGGCAAGAGGGGACCGTCCGCCGTCGGGCGCGCGACCCCGCGCAGGGCCACCTGAAGCCCCCCCGAGCGGACCAGTCGGCGCTCGGCGCGGCGCACGACGTGGGGCGCGGGCAGCAGCCAGGCCCGCGCGGTCAGCGGGATCGAGGCCGCACCGGCGGCCGCGGCGGTGAGGAAGGCGCGTCGGTCCACGGCCGGATCCGTCGCGCACTCGGCCCGCCCCCGTCAACCGCCTCTTGGCCGGGGCGCGTGGGAGGGTCTGTGGTGACCGCCGGGTGAAGCCGTCGTGGCAGCGGGTCGAAGACTGGGGCGTGTGGTGAGTGCTACCCCCCGCAACACGGTGAGGCACCGCGGCCTCCCCAGTCATCGCGGGCCACGAATCCAGGGCCGGCCGAGGTGAAACCGACCGCCCGTGCGGACCGCGGACCGCAACGCAGAGAGGTGAACGTGATGTCCGTCAGCATCCGGATCCCCCTGGCCGCCGTGGCCGATCCCGCTGTCGCGGCGGCCGTCGAGGCGCTCTTCGCGGCGCTCGGAGCCACGAGCCGGGCGGGCGAGGCCGTCGGCGCGCCGGCCGCCCCGCCCGTCGCGGCGTCCACCGCGCGGCCCGCGCCGCTCGATCCCGACACCGAGGCGCGCTGGGCGCGCTTCCTCGGCGCCCTGCCGCCCCGCTCGCAGCGCTTCCTCGAGCTGGTCGAGTCGCGCGGGATCGTGGGCATCGCCGAGGCGATGAGCGTGCTGGACGTCGGGCAGGGCAAGGCGATGGGCGGCGTGACCGGCAGCATCGCGCGCTGGGCGCCCGAGTACGACGTGACCGTGCCCTTCGAGGCGGTGCGCGGGCCCGACGGCAAGCGGGCCTGGCGCTGGATCGGCCTCGGGCGCGAGCCGGCGCCCCCCATGCCGGTGCGCAAGCAGCGGCGCCGCCGGGCGCCCTCGGCCGGCCGCCGCGTCGCCCCGGTCGCCCCACCGCCCGTGGAGCGCGCCGCGGCCCCGGATCCGAGCGAGCGGATCGCCGCGCTGAAGGCCGATCTCGAGGGCCCGGCGGCGTCCTTCCTGACGCTGCTCGAGGCGCGGGGCGTGTTGAGTCAGGGCGAGGCACTGGCGCACTTCGGGCTCGCCCGCGCTCAGGGTCTGCGAGCGGCCTTGGGACCCATCGAGGAGGCGGCCGAGCGCCACGGCCTGAGCGACCTGCTGACCACCGACGTCACGCCGACCGGCGATCGCAGCTGGCGCTGGGGCCCGGAGCGCGAGGCCCAGCGTCCCCTCTCGCCCCGCGCCCCGCGGCCGACCGGCATGCCCGGCGTTCGCGTGCGTCGACGCGCCGCCGAACACTGAACGCGCCGCGCGCGGTGGACCCGTCGGGCGCGGGTGAGCGTGAAGCCTGGGGGTGTGTTGGGTCTGATGGTGAATCATCATCGGCGTTGCGTCACTCCCGCACGGCTGCTAGAGTCCCGCCGTTCCGCACGCCCGGACGGTCTGGAGTCCCATGTCCATCAAGCTCGACATCCACCTCGACACTCTGCGTGATCCCGCGGTCGCCCAGGCGCTCGCCGATCTGATGACCGCGCTGGGCCGCGGCGCGGCCGCCGATCAGGCGACCGCCCCCGCGACGCTCGCGGCGGTGCCGGCCCCCCGCGCGGCGGCGCCGAAGGCTGCGGCGCCGGCGGCGAGCAAGCCCAGCGCGCCGTCCGCCAAGGATCGTCGGCTGCCCGGCGACGCCGCCGAGCGTTACGCGCGCTTCGTCGCGGGGCTGCCCGAGCGGTCCCAGCGCTTCCTCGAGCTCGTCGAGGCGCGCGGGCTGGTGCGCATGGGTGAGGCGATGGAGATCCTCGGCGTCGAGATCCCCAAGGCGATGGGTGGAATTACGGGCTCCATCGGTCGCTGGGCGCCGGAGCGCGGCGTCGAGGTCCCCTACGAGACGCTGTCGGTCGACGGCGAGCGTGCCTGGAAGTGGGTGGGGACACCCGCCGCCGAAGGCAACTAGGGCGAAGCCGGCCGACGCACGTCATCCGTCCCGTCCGAGCATTCCCGCACCGGAAGAAAAAAGACACAGCGGACCCCCCGGCGGGAACACGCGCGCCGCGCGCCGGGTTTGTGCGATCTCGGCCGGGCCGGTCTCGGCGGGTCGGAGTCGCCCTCTGGGAGAAATGTGAGGTAGCGGTTGAACCGCGCTCGATGGCTCTGATAGGTTGCTTCGGTCGGTGCAGTGCAGGGCGAGCCGCTCACTGTCGGAGCGGACGAGGGCGACCCCGGAGGGATGTCCGAAGTCGTCCGCACGCGAATCCGGGTGGCGGCCTGCTGCATCAAGGCTCTGATCCTCAGGCGGCCGGCTGCGGGCAGGCGGCAATCAGACGGGCGGCGGGTAGTACGCGCGACCGAGGCCACGGACCGAGTCGATAGACGTGACCAGCAGGGACGAGATCCCGATGGTCTGCTCAGGAAGGAACACCATGTCCATCAACTTGACGGTGCCCAGTGAACTGCTCGCGCGGCCCGAGGTCGCGCAGGCGGTGACCGCGCTCATCGACGCCCTGGCGGGGCGCGAGAGGCGCGTCGCGACCACCCCGGTGGTCGCGGCTCCCGTGGCGGCGCGGCGCGAGCCGGTCGCCGCTCCGCCCACGCCGGCCGTACGGCCGGAGCGAACGCTCACCTACGACGACTTCTATGCGGGCCTGCCGGCGCGCTCGCAGGCCTTCCTCGATCTCGTGCGGGATCGGGGGGTCGTGCGGGTCGGTGAGGTCGTCGAGGCGCTCGGCTTGCCCGGCCCCAAGGCGGTGGGTGGCATCACCGGAGCGATCGGGCGCTGGGGGCCTGCGCGCGGTGTCACGCTGCCCTACGAGGCGATCACGCTGGCCGGCGAGCGCGCCTGGCGCTGGATCGCCGATGGCAAGCCCGCGCCGCTGCCCTCGGCCCGCGAGCTGGGCGCGCAGGTGCTGGCCAAGGAAGAGGCCGATCCGATCGACGCGCTGCTCGACGGGCTGCCCGACGTGCCGCGGCGACTGCTGGAGCTGGTCCGCTCGAAGGGTCAGGTGCCGGTGCCCGAGGTGCTCAACACGCTGGGCCTGGCCAAGGCGCAGGCCCTGTCTTCGCACCTGCGGGTGATCGCCAACCGGGCGACGCAGCTGGGCCTGTCGGTGCCCTACGAGCGCACGACCTCGCCCACCGGTGAGTCCGGCTTCCGCTGGCTGGCCGGCCGCGCCGGAGGTCAGGTGCTGCCCTTCAAGGATCGGGAGCCCGAGACCGAGTCGGAGGATGACGGGGCCGGCAAGCCTGATCTCGCGGGCGCTGGCGTCCGTCGGCGCCGGGGCAGCCGCGCCGGCTGAGGCCGACCGCCCGTCGCCGCACACCGAACACCCCGCTCGTCGTCGGACGCGCGGGGTGTTCGCGTTTCGGGGGCCCGGCGCGCGGGCGGGCCACCCGCCCCTCCGATCAGATGTCCAGCTCGTCGGCCTCGTGCGCCCGGTGCATGACGAAGTCGAAGCGCGCCTGGGGATCCTTGCCCATCAGATCCGTGATGGTGGTCTCGGTGACCAGCCGGTCATCGTCGGCGACGCGCACCTGGGCCAGGCGGCGGTGGTCCGGATCGAGCGTCGTCTTGTAGAGGGTGGCCGGCATCATCTCGCCCAGCCCCTTGAAGCGCTGGATCTCGACCTTGCCGCGCTTGCCGTGCTTCTCGAGCACGCGATCCCGCTGGGCGTCGTCCGCGCACCAGAAGGTCTGCTTGCCGACGTCCACGCGGTAGAGCGGCGGGATGGCGAGGAAGACGTGCCCCTCGTCGATCAGCGGCCGCATGTAGCGATAGAAGAAGGTCAGCAGCAGCGTGGCGATGTGGTGGCCGTCGCTGTCGGCGTCCATCAGCAGGATCACGCGCCCGTAGCGCAGCTGATCGAGGTTGATGTCGCGGCCTACGCCGCAGCCGAGCGCCTTGACGATGTCGGCGAGCTCCGTGTTGCCGAGCACCTTGCGGTCGGTGGCCTGCTCCGCGTTGAGCACCTTGCCGCGTAGGGGCAGGATGGCCTGGCTCTGGCGGTCGCGCCCCTGCTTGGCCGAGCCCCCGGCGGAGTCGCCCTCGACGAGGAACAGCTCCGACTCGGCGGGATCGGTGCTGGCGCAGTCGGCCAGCTTGCCGGGCAGGTTCAGGCGGTGGCTGACCGGTGACTTGCGCCGCACCTTGGCCGCCGCCGACCGGCTGGCCTGGCGGGCGCGCGCGGACTGAATCACCCGCGTGATGATCGCGCCGGCGATGGTCTGGTTGTGGTGCAGCCAGTGCTCGAGCGCCGGCTTCACCGCACCCGCGACCAGCGCCCGCACCTCCGGGTTGTTCAGCTTGTCCTTGGTCTGCCCTTGGAACTGGGGCTCCGGCACGAACAGGTTGACGGCCGCGGTGACCCCCTCGCGGATGTCCTCCGGGGTGACCGACACGCCGCGGGGGGCCATGTCGTGGGCGTCGATGTAGTCACGCACGGCGCGGTTGACCGCCTCGCGCAGGCCGCTGACGTGGGTGCCGCCGTCCTGGGTGGGGATGCCGTTGACGAAGCTGTGCATCACCACGTCGGTGGCCTCGGTCCAGGCCAGCGTGACCTCGACCCGGCTGTCGTCCTCCTCCTTCTCGATGGAGAAGATGCCGTCGATGATCGGCCGCCGGTTGCGGGCCTTCATCAGATCGGTGAGGTACTCGACGATGCCGTCCTCGTGGCGGAACTCGCGGTTGCGCTTGTCCTTGTCGGTGGCGGTGTCGTCCTTGAAGACGATGCGCAGGCCGCGGTGCAGGTAGGTCTTCACCTCGCAGCGCGAGGCGATCAGCTCGGCGTCGAACGTGGTCTCGGGGAAGATCTGGGGATCGGGCGTGAAGGTGACCAACGTGCCGGTGCCGCGGCCGGGGCCGACCTCGCTGACGCCCCCCTTGGGCTTGCCGCGGCGGAACACCTGCTCGTAGGTCTTGCCGTCGCGCCGCGTGCGCACCTCGAGCTTGGTGCTCAGCGCGTTGACCACGCTGGCGCCCACGCCGTGCAGGCCGCCCGAGGTCTTGTAGGCGCCGTGGTCGAACTTCCCGCCCGCGTGCAGCTCGGTGAAGATCACCTCGAGCGTGCTGCGCCCGGCGGCGTCCTTGGGGTGCCGCTCGACGGGGATGCCGCGCCCGTTGTCCTCGACGCTGACGGTCTTGCCGTCGCCGTGCAGCCAGACTTGGATCGTGGTCGCGTAGCCGTTGATGGCCTCGTCGACCGCGTTGTCGACCACCTCCCACACCAGGTGGTGCAGGCCCTCCTTGCCCACGCCGCCGATGTACATGCCGGGCCGCTTCCGGACCGGCTCGAGCCCCTCGAGGATGGTGATGTTGCTGGCGTTGTAGTTGCTCACAGCAGGCCCTCGTCGCCGTCGTCGAGGTGGTCGCCGACCTCCGCCTCGTCGCCGCCCGGCTGATACACGACCACCGGCACCTCGCAGTGGGTCAGGTGGCCGAGGCGGATGACCTCGGTGCCCTTGCCCCCGCGCTTCACCGGCTTGTAGCTGGTCTCGCGCACGATCACCTCTCGCCCGCGGTTGGTCCAGCAGGTGAGGCCCTCGCGCTTCTTGCGCACCAACGCGAACCCGATCACGGCGTCCTTCTTGAGCAGCCGGATCGCGTTCACGCCGCGCACGGCGTTGCTCTTGACCGGGATCTCGTCCACGTGGAACAGCATGACCCGGCCGTCGTGGGTGGCGAGCGCCACGTTCTCGTCGCCGGCGGTGGGCAGCACCGCCACCACCGTGTCGCCGGTGGCCAGGCTGACGAACTTGCGGCCCGCCCGGGTCGACACCTCGCTGTGCGCCGCGATGGGGAACCGGGTGACCTTGCCGCCCGCGGTCATCGCCACCGCGTAAGGCGGCGGCGGCAGCTCGTCGTCGCCGCCCTCGTCGCTCGCGTCGTCGGTGGCCTCCGGCATCATCTCCATCTGCCCCAGCGCCGGGGGCGGCTCCGTCGGGATCACCACCGGGTGCAAGCGGGCGTCGCCGCTGGTGACGCCGACGATGCGCTCGCCGTCGCCGAAGTTGAAGTAGGTCTGCACCGCCTCGCCGTAGCCGGTGGTCTGGGTGATGTCGTCCACCCGGATGACGTAGGCGCTGCCTGCCTGGGTGTAGAACGTGACGGTCTGGCGGGTGTCCGTGCGCAGGACCCAGCCCACCTCGTCACCGTCGGGCACGCGGATCGAGCCGATGTCGCTGAAGCCCTTCTGGCGCTTGATGCGCCCCTGGCGGCTGATGATGACCCAGGTCGACTCCTTGACGATGTAGGCCTCGGGGTCGAAGTCGGTCTCGGCGGCGGGGCCGATGATCGCGGTGCGCCGCTCGTCGCCGTAGGTCTCGCGGATGGCGTACAGCTCCTGGCGCACGACCTGCCAGCGCGCCCCCTCGTCGGCCAGCAGCGCGGCGAGGCGCGACGCCTCGGCCCGCTTCTCGTCGAGCTCCTGCTGCACGATGAGGATCTCGAGCTTCGCCAGCCGGTACAGCTTCAGCTCGAGGATGGCCTCGGTCTGCACCTCGTCGAGCGGGAAGCGATCCATCATCTTGCGCGCGGCGTCGGCCTTGCCCTCGCTGGCCCGGATGAGGGCGATGATCTCGTCGAGGGCGTCGAAGACGATCTCGAAGCCCTCGAGGATGTGGATGCGCTCGCGCAGCTTGTCGAGCTGGTGGCGCAGGCGCCGCGTGACGACCTCGAGCCGGAAGTCGAGGAAGTGGCGCAGCATCGCCCGCAGGCCCAGGCGCTGCGGAGCCTGCACCTGCGGGTTCTCGGTCGGCACCAGGCACGTCAGGTTGACGTGGAAGTTCTGCTGCAGCGGCGTGTGCTTGTAGAGGTAAGCCATGGCGGCCTCGGTCGAGGCGCCCCGCTTCAGCTCGAGCACGATGCGCACGTCGTCGGTGCTCTCGTCGCGCACGTCGACGATCTGCGGCACGTTCCGCGCGACGATGTGCTGGGCGATCTTCTCGATCAGCGTGCTCTTGTTCACGCCGTACGGGATCGAGGTGACCACGATGTGGCGCTTCCGGTTGATCAGCTCCTCGGTGTAGGCGCCGCGCAGCTTCACCGGTCCCTGGCCGCTCTCGTACATCGCGAGCAGCTCTTCGGGCGTGCTGAGGATCTCGCCGCCGAGCGGGAAGTCGGGCGCGCGCACGTGCCGGCAGAGCTCGGGCAGGCTGATGGCCGGGTCGTCGATCATCGCCAGCAGCGCGCCGATGACCTCGACCAGGTTGTGCGGCGGGATGTTCGTCGCCATGCCCACCGCGATGCCCGAGGCCCCGTTGACCAGCAGGTTGGGCAGCTGCGCGGGCAGCACGACGGGCTCCTCGAGCTGGCCGTCGTAGGTGGGGCGGTGGTCGACCGTCCGCTGGCCGAGCTCGCTGATCAGCTCCTCGGCGATGGCCTGCAGCCGGGCCTCGGTGTAGCGCATGGCCGCGGCCGGATCGCCGTCGACCGAGCCGAAGTTGCCGTGGCCGTCGACGAGGGGGTAGCGCAGCGAGAAGCTCTGCGCCATGCGCACCATGGCGTCGTAGATGCTGCTGTCGCCGTGCGGGTGGTACTTACCCATCACGTCGCCGACCACGCGCGCGCTCTTCAGGAAGCGCGAGTCGTGGCGCAGCCGCAGATCCTTGTACATGCCGTACAGGATGCGCCGCTGCACCGGCTTGAGGCCGTCGCGCACGTCGGGCAGGGCCCGGCTGGTGATGACGCTCAGGGCGTAGTTGAGGTAGCGCTTGCGGGCGGCCTCGTGCAGCCGCACCACCTCGACACCGGGGCTGCCCTGGGTGCCGTCGTCGTCGTCTCGAAACAGGTCCATTTGCATCGACCGTCGACCCGGAGGGATGGGCGCGGCCTACCACGTCCGGGGACTACATCACAAGTGTTCAGGCAGTGAGGGGTCTGCTCACGAGCCGTTGGTGGTCGCTCCAACGGGCTGTCAGCGGTCAGCGGTCAGCTGTCAGCCGGGCGTCGTACGCCATGCCGAGTGCGGGACAGCTCGGCAGGCTCGGGGGGCCGGGTTACCGGGCACAAGCTACAATCGCCGCGACGGAGCTGAAAGCTGACCGCTGAAAGCTGATAGCCCCGCCGTCCTGGCGGGGCGTCCGGTGGACCAACGGGTTCGAACCACACCCGGCAGTGAGGTCGTCGCCGCGCGGGCGGCGCGGTGGAGTACCATCGCCCCCATGCGCGTCTCCCGCTGGGATCTGCTGGGCCTCACCTTCCTGGCCGCCTTCGGCGTCAGCCTGGGCGCGCTGGTGCAGCGGCACGGCGCGCGGGTGCCGGCGGACGTGCAGCTGCTCGATCCGTCGACCGAGGTGCAGCTGGGCACCGAGTGGATGGGGCTGTACTTCCGCGGCGAGAAGGTGGGGCTGACCCGGCTGACCAAGGCCGCCCGGCCCGAGGGCGGCTACCGCTTCGAGAGCTACACGACGATGCGGCTGCTGGCGCTGCACGGGGACGCGCCGCTCGAGCTCGAGGTGGACGCGGAGCTCGACGCGGGGCTCACCCTCGAGGCCTTCCGCTTCTCGGTGGACGCGGGCCCGGCCTCCCTGGCGGGCAAGGGCACGGTGGAGGGCACCACGGTCACGCTGCGGCTGACGACGGGCGGGCAGGTGACCGAGCGGCGGCTGGAGCTGGCGCAGCCGCCGGTGCTGCGCAGCAACCTGGGGCCGATGCTCAGCCGCACGGCGCTCGAGCCGGGCGCCCGCTTCCGCTACGACACCTTCGATCCCCTGACGCAGCGGGCGCAGCCGGTGGACGTCGAGGTCGTCGGGCGCGAGACGGTGCGGGTGCTGCAGCGCGAGGTCGAGGCGATCCACGTGCGGCAGTCGGTGGGCGGGCTGACGCTGGACGGCTGGATGAACCAGCGGGGCGAGATGCTGCGGCAGGAGCTGGGGCTGGGGCTGGTGGCGGCGCGCGAGACCGAGGACGAGGCGCGCTGGGGCGTCGTGCAGGCGCGGGCGGGGCGCTCGGCGGCGGACTTCATCGAGGCGACGATGGTGCCGGCCGAGTGGCTGCCGGCGTCGCTCGAGCAGCGGTCCGTGCTGCAGCTTCGGCTCGCGGGCGTGGAGCTCGAGCGCTTCGAGCTCGACGGCGGGCGGCAGCGGCTGGACGGGGATCTGCTGACGGTGACCCAGGAGGCCGTGGGCGCCGGTTTGCCGCTGCCGGTGACCGACGCGCCGGCGGGCAGCCTGGAGGCCAGCGCCCTGGTGCAGGCGGACCACCCCGCCATCCAGCGCGCGGCGCGCCGCGCCATCGGCGACGCGGCGGACACCGTCACCGCGGCGCGGCGGCTGCTCGCGTTCGTGCACGGGCACCTCGAGCAGAAGCTGGTGCCCGGCGTGCCGAGCGCCCTCGAGACGCTGAAGTCGCGGGTGGGCGACTGCAACGAGCACAGCACCCTGTTCGCCGCGCTGGCCCGCAGCGTGGGGGTGCCGACGCGGGTGGTCGTGGGCCTGGTGTACCGCGAGGGGCGCTTCGGCTATCACGCCTGGAACGAGGTGCAGGCGGCCGACGGCTGGGTGACGGTGGACGCGACGTGGGATCAGCTGCCGGTGTCGGTGGGCCACCTGCGCTTCCTGCGCGGGGGGCTGGATCGGCAGGTCGAGATCCTGCCGGTCATCGGGCGCCTGCGGGTGTCGGCGCCATGAGATGGGCGGGCGCCTGGGCGCTGTGCGTCGCGGGCGTGGCGCAGGCGAACGTGGCCGCGCCCACGCGCGCGCCGGC
>JAUHXL010000716.1 GCA_030426945.1 bacterium | reverse complement strand
GCGACGATCTCGTCGTGCGACGCGACGAGGCCCGGCGTGGAGTAGGAGAAGTCGGCGGGGCGTGACTTGACGCCCACCGCGCTCGGTTGCTCCTCGACGAGGCCGTCCGCGCAGCCGGGAAGCTGGGAGACGAGCGCGAGGACGAGCCACGGCAGGAGCGTTCTCCTCGTCCCGAACGAAGCGCCCGGACTCTTCCTCATTCTCGACACTCCTCTCCATCGGTGCAGCGCCCGAAACGCACTCTCGATCTGGGCGCCACAGTGGGTTGACCTGTCCTCCAGAGACGCGTCCCCGCGAGCTCGGGGCGGCCCGCGTCGCCTCGGGGAACGGCGCCCGCGCGTCGACCACGGTTCGGCCCGGGGTAGAGTCACGCGCGCCCGAGAAGCAAGCGCCGCGCCACGCCCAGGCGCGAAAGGGGCGCGGCTCTCCGGGCACGCCGGGGTGTGTGGACCCCGGCTCCTGGTCCCCACCGCATCGGCTCACGGTCTCCCCGCTCCTCTGCGCGACCGCCCCGGGCTCTGGCCGATGGATCCATGGAGGGGTGAGATCCGGGCGCCGAGGGGGCACCACGCCGCGTCCTTCTCCGGTCAGAGCGGGGTGAAGGCGGGGTCGAGCACGCACGGCGGCCCGGCGACGGCGCAGCTGCGCCCGCTGCGCCCGATCGTGCCGCTGCAGCAGGCGGCCGAGCCGCCCGGACGGCCGCCGCAGCCCTCGCCGCCGCAGGCGCCGCAGGCCGCGCTGCAGCAGGCGACGCCGCGCGCGAGGCCGAAGGCGCAGGCCGGGTCGCCGCCCTCGGGCTCGACGTCGGCCAGCGCGCCCTCGCCCGCCCAGGTGGCCAGCTGGCCCCAGATGCGCCCGCTGCGCTGGGCCGGCGTGGTCACGGCGCGCACCGCCGCCGGCCCCAGCCGATCGCGCAGCTGCTGCAGATACAGGCTGCGCGGCTCGACGGGCGCGTCCGACGACGCCCACCAGCCGGGCGGCTCGTCGGGCGACCACTGCCCCTCCTGCTCGGCGCCCATCGTGCCGATGGTCCAGTTCATGGCGCCCACCGGCGCGTCGCAGCGGATGCCCTCGGCCAGCCCGTTCCAGAAGAGCACCTGCGCGCCCGACCAGCCGTGCCCGGAGCCCGAGTCGGCGCGGTTCTCGACGTGCAGGAAGGGCGCGGCCACGTTATCGAACAGCAGGCCGGTGGCCCAGCGGTGGTGCGGCCCGGCGTCGCTGTGGCTGTCCACCGCGTAGCAGTCGAGCCAGACGTTGGGCCCGGTGGTGCGCGCCCCGCTGACGAAGTCGTGGCGCCCCTGCTCGCTGTAGCAGCGCTGGAACAGGTTGCCGGTGCCGCCCGACAGGTTGAACGCGTAGCGCCGGCCGCCGGTGATCTGGGACACCGGGGCCAGCGACGCGCAGTCCTCGACGGTGTTGAAGCTCGAGTCGTCCTCGACGCTGACCGCCGCGTAGCCGAAGTGCTGAGCGGTCACGCGGCGCACCCAGCTGTTCGTCGCGCGGCTGAGGCGCACCGCCTTCCAGCCGTGATCCTCGTCTTCGCGCCCGTCGTAGGCCGAGATCAGGCGCAGATCCTCGACGCCCACCTGCTCGACGCGGCGCGAGACGTCGGCGCGGAACAGGGCGCCGCCGCCGTAGCGCGCGTCGAGCGTGTCGACCAGCGGCGCGTCGACCGTGACCCGGTCGCCGTCGATCGCCGTGAGGCGGCGCTCGTGCGCGAGGGTGTAGCCGTCGGGGGTCCAGCCCCAGCGGCCCATGCCCAGCGCGTCGATCCAGCGCTGGTTCGGGGTGCGCAGCACGCCCACCACGTCGCCGACCGCGAAGTCGCCGGCGTCGCGCACCTGGAAGCTCCGGCTGCCCACGGGCACGCGGTCGGTGGTGATGCGCTGGCGGGTGCCGTCCCGCTCGGTCAGCCCGCGCGCGCCCTCGATCACGATGAGATCGTGCTGTTGGCGGCGGGTGGCGAGGATGCGCGTGCGGCGCGCGCCCTGCCCCTCGCCGCGCAGCACGACGCCGCTGGCGCGCAGGTACAGCGTGCCGTCCACGCGCCACTCGCCCCGGCGCAGCAGCACCGCCCCGCGCAGGCCGTCGGCGCCCCGCGGCCGCGCCGCCACCTCGTCGAGCGCGGCTTGGATGCGCGCGCGGTCGTCCCGCCCGCTCGGCGCTTCGAGGGTCACGACCGTGGGCGCGTCGGGCAGCGCCACCCCGCCGCCCCGATAGCCGGCGTAGGAGAAGTCGGGCAGCCGATGCACCGCGTCGTCCTCGCCGCGGTTGGCATAGCGGCCGTAGGTCAGGCGACCGCAGGGATCGAGCGCCGCGAGGGGGGCGCCCTCGTGATCGCCCGGCGAGACGCAGGGCGGCGCGGCGTCGGGCGCAGGGGGCGCGGCGTCCGGCGGCGGGGGCGCGGCGTCCGGCCGAGGCGGCGCGGCGTCCGGCCGAAGCGGCGCGGCGTCCGCCCGCGGCTCGTCGCCCGCGTCCACATCCACCTGGGCGTCCCCACGCGGCGCGGCCGCGTCGGAGGCGGGCCCCTGATCGCGGGGTGGTCGCGCGTCGTGGGACGAACCGCCGTCGACCCGCGCGTCCGCGGCCGGCGCCGCCCCCGCGTCCCGCGGGGGGCCGTCGAGGTGCGCGTCGTCCGTCGGGCCACCGCCCGCGTCCAGCGCGCCTGGGCTCGGCCCCGGCGCCCGACCGTCCGCCCTCACCGCGCCGTCCGCCGGCGGCGTGACCACCCGGTCCGCGCCCGACCGGCCGTCATCCGCGCACCCCGCCAGAGCCAGCCCCAGCGCCCACACCGCAGCGCGCCCCGTCCAGCCTCTCATGGCACCCACCCGTTGTTCGACAGCACGATCAGGGCGAGCAGCTTGATGCTGTCGCCGAAGTACTCCTGGGGCGCACGCGCCACCAGGCGATCCCACAGGGCGTCCAGCCAGGCCTGGCTGCTCTCGCCCGGCACCATGGCGGCCACCGCGAAGGGCGCGAGGTAGGCCGGCGACGTGGCGTCGGTCAGCGGCCGGCCGTCCAGGCGGTAGCCCGCGCGCAGCCCGGCCGGATCGTCCCCGGTGGC
>JAUHXL010000715.1 GCA_030426945.1 bacterium | reverse complement strand
GGAGGCAGGCCGTCGATGACATAGGTGCTGTAGCGGCTCTTCGGGTCGCGGCAGTACCGCGGATGCGGCACCTGGGTGTACAGCGCCGCGTCGTAGACGCACGTGGGATCGGTCTGCAGCTTCATCCCGCGGGCCAGGCGGTTCTCGAACACGCGCGCCACCAGCGGGCGGTCGCGGTCGGTGCGCGCCTCCTTCTCGACCAACGAGGCCAGGATCAGCAGGCGCCGCCGCGCCGGTCCGTCGGCGCGCAGGGCCTCGGCGTCGGCGCGGCCGGCGGTCAGCTCGGCCAGCACGGCGTCGAAGCGCCGGGTCAACGTGCGCACGACCGTGTCGAGATCCGCGTCCGGGTGGAAGTCGTAGGTGTCGGGGAAGAGCCGCCCCTCGAGCTGGTCGCGCGCGACGCGCTGCAGGAAGGCGTCGCGCTCGACCAGGCCCGCCTCGGCCAGCGCGTCGGCCACCTGCCAGCGGTTGAAGCCCTCGGGCAGCGTCACCCGCACCTGCGGCGGCAGCGCGCCCTCGGCCAGCTCGGCGAGCAGACGGCGCGGCGTCCAGCTGCGATCCACCGTGTAGACGCCGGCCTTGATGGTGTGCCCCGCGTCCCGGTAGCGGCCGTACAGCTCGAAGGTGAGCGGATCGTCCAGCACCCCGGCGTCGGCCAGGATGCGGGTCACCGCGCGGAACGACGCGCCCTTGGGGATCTCCACCTGCACGGTGCCCTCAGGCCCCATCGGCCGGTCGAGGCTCTGCAGGCGATGCCATCCATAGGCGGTCACGCCGCCGACCAGCAGCAGCGCGACCAGCGCCACCCGACCCAACACCCGCATCAGTCGTCGCCCGCGCGCCGCGCACGCCAGGCCCGCGCGTCGAGGAAGCCCTGCAGGATCAGCGTCGCCGCCACCTTGTCGACCACCTGCTTGCGCTGGGCGCGGCGCACGTTGCCCTCGAGCAGCGCGCGCTCGGCCGCCACCGTCGACAGGCGCTCGTCCCAGCGCTCCGCCACGAGCCCGGTGCGCTGCTCGAGCGCCGCGGCGAAGCGCTCGACCTTGCGCGTCTGCGGCGTGGGTCGGCCGTCCAGCCGAAGGGGCCAGCCCACCACCAGCGTGGCGACGCCGTGCTCGGCGATCAGCGCGGCAAGGGCGTCGAGATCGGCGCTCGGATCCTTGCTGCGGTGCAGCGTGGTCAGGGGTTGCGCGACGACGCAGGTGGCGTCGCTCAGCGCCACGCCGATGCGCCGGTCACCCACGTCGAGGGCCAGCACGCGTCCGGTCGGAGCCTCGGTCACACCCGCACCTGTGGTCGAAGAGCTGGCGCGACGGTGCCACCGGCCCGGGGAGCGGTCAACCGGTCTCCCGAGCGCCATCTCCGGCGGCGGGCGGGGGCGCCTTGGGGGTCTCGTCCTGCGGCGCCTCGTCGAGGGGCGAGGACGCCCGCTGGGCCTCCTCGATCAGCGCCCGCAGCCGCGCCAGTCGAGTCTCGGTCTCGGTCACCCACTCGTTCTGGGCGCCCAGCCGCTCGCTCATCGTGATGTTCTTCTCGTAGATGGTCAGCGACTGCTCGAGCAGCGGCTGCAGCTGTTTGCGCAGCTCGAACAGGTAGTAGCGCCGGGTCAGCGCGTCGAAGTCGGCGGGCACCTCGGCCTGCATCACGTCCAGGTAGAACTGCTCGTACAGCTCGCCCAGCTTCAGCCCCGCGGCGGTCGCCCAGTAGCTGTGCTGCACGTTCAGCGCGTCGATGTAGCTGCTCTGCGCCTGGCGGAAGAACTTCACCTTGTCGGCCAGATCGCCCTTCATCGAGGCCACCGGCAGCTTCAGCCCGACGTCGTGGGTCAGCCGTTGGTAGATCTCGGCGCGGCGGAAGTGCGCCTCGGCGAGCAGGTCGTTGCCGCGCAGGTGCTCGCCATAGGCCTCCGCCACGCGGCGCATCGTCTGCTTGAGATCGCGCTCGGCCTCGCCGTAGCGCTTCATGCGCAAGAGCGCCGTGCCCCGGCGCAGGTGGCACTCGGCCAGATCGGCGGGGCCCAGATCCGGCTGCACCAGCAGCATGTCGTACAGGTGCATCGCGGTGGGGTAGTCGCCGCTCTGCACCAGGTTGTAGCCCATGCGGAACTCACCGTCCCGACGGTCGCGCAGCTCGGTGGCCAGCTGGGCGTGCCGGCGGAAGTGCACGGCCGCCTCGCCGTGGCGCTTCAGCTGCTCGAGGCAAAGCCCGCGGTTGTAGAGGGTCGCGTGGGCGTAGCGGCTGGCCGGGAAGCGGTCGAGCAGCTTGCCGTAGTGGTCGGCGCAGGCGGTGAAGTCGTGGCGTTTCGCGGCGGCCTGCCCTTCGTCGAAGAGCTCCTGCGCGTCGAACGCGGTCACCTGCTCGCCGTCGGCGGCGTCGGGGTCGAACTCGACCACCATCGCCTCCATCTCGATGGGCTCGCTGGGTGGATCGTCGGGGCGGATGTTCTGCCGGCCGCAGGCGGTGAGCGCGACGAGCGCGCCCAGGGCGAGGGGCAGGGCGGTGAGGCGGCGATGCGTGTGCTTCATGTGCGGTCCGACAGCGTGCGGTGCGCCGAGGTTCCCGGCGCGGCGCCCGAGGACCAAGGTAGCAGAGTCAGGCCGTCAGGCTGCGGGCGACCCGGTCCAGCCCGCGCAGGTCGCGGACGTCTTGGGGCAACAGCGGCACCAGCACCGGCGGCCCGTGACTCAACCGCGCCAGCCGGTCGACGGCTTCCCGATCCCTCTCGGCCATCCGCTGATGCGCTTTGAGCGCCTCCAGCATGCGGGTCACCAGCGCCTCGCGGCGCTCGAGCGGCACGTCGGCCAGCTCGTCGAGCCCGTGGGCCAGCGTCTCGACGTCGTCCGCGATCCACGGGCAGGGGTGGTGCACCCGGTTGATGATGAAGCCGCCGAAGGGGAAGCCGCGCCGGTCGAGCTGCTCCTTGAAGTGCAGCGCCTCCTCCACGTTGGCCCGGTAGGGGGCAGACACCAGGAAGAAGCGTGTCGTGTCCGCGCGCAGCAAAGCCTGCACCGAGCGACTCGAGACCTTCAGCGCGTCGAGGATACTGCCGAAGAGCAGCAGGAAGTCGGTCA
>JAUHXL010000714.1 GCA_030426945.1 bacterium | reverse complement strand
GCAGCGCACCCGCGGCCCACATCAACGCTCGTCTCATCCGCCCGTCCTCCCCAGCGCCACCCGCCCTCGGATGGCGGCGCCCCGACGCGCACCCTCGGCGCCGCCCTGCCGCGCATCCGAACAGACGGGCGACCGACGGTCAAGACGTGGCCGAGCCCGCGGTCGCCAGCCCGGCACCGCCAAGCCGCGCGCCGGGGCTCGAGCACCGACCTTGGCCGCCGGCTCCGATGATGAAGCCGGCGCGCCGACGCCCCGCCGAGCAGATCGATGTCTCGTGACACGACGATCGTCGTCTCGACGTGGCCCCAGGAGCCTTTCAGCCCCGTCTCGAGCGGGTATCGCTCCCCCGGCGGTCGTTCGCGGCGATCCCGACGCCTGGCCGCGACTGGTCCAGTGATGCCGGCCACCCTCGACCTCCCGGCACGGCATGCAAACGCCATTATCGATGCATCCCGCCGAGCCGCCGTCGAGACCACCGAAGGCTCGAAGCCCGCCGCCCCGCCCGGCGGCATGGACCTCATCATCGCCCGCGGCGCCGTCAGAGGCGTCCGACGCGCCGATCGCCTGCACAGCCGTCAGAGGCCCCACCCGAATCTCTGAGCATTGCTTCCAGCAGGTCGACGACGAACCGCGACGCGGGACCCTACACGGCGTCGACGCCCACTTCGTGAAAGCGAGAAGTGATCGTCCTGACCCCTACCCTGCCCCCCCAAGACCGACCGACTACCAGCCCAGGCGGAACAAGAGGCCCAGCCCGTACTCGAGCCGACCACCGGCGTCGGGCAAGCGCTCGAGGGTCGAGACCCGATTTTGGGCGGCGAAGCCGCTGACCTCGAGTTCGCCGCCGCGTACGCCCACCTGCGCGGCGATGCCCGCCGCCACGCCCAACGCCGCCTCACCGTCGGCGCGCTCGACCGCGGCGCTGTCGAAGCGGCTCGCCTCGACCCACGCCGACGCGCCGGCATGCGCCCAGCCGAGCGTGCTCGGCATGTCGCTCACCGGCCCGCCGGAGACCCCGCCGATCGCGCCCTCCACCCGCAGCCGGGCCACGCGCAGCCGGCTATCGGGCCAGGCCAGCGCGGCGTCGAGGGACGGCCTGACCCGCCCGTCGAGCAGCGGCCACGCCGCCTCGACGCCGGTGACCACCAGCGACTCGTCCCCCAGGCGACGCAGCATGCCACCCAGCTCGAGGCCCGGCACCCAGGGCAGCGGCAGCGGAGCGACTGCCAGCTCTCCGAAGTCGAGCGCGTCGCCGATCACGACGCCCGCCGTCAGCGCCAGCCGCGGCACGCCGAGTTGCACAGCGTGCCGCGGCTGGCCGTGGGTGAGGTACTCGCTGTTGCTCGCCGTAGCCCCCGAGCTGTCTTCGCCGAGCGAGTGGCGCACCCTGGCATCGGTGATCTGTCCGTATCCGACCGACGCCCAGTCGGTCAGCCTGACCTCGAGCAGCCAGAAGACATAGCCATGGCCCACGGCGTCGGGGCTGACCGACTGCTGTTCGTCGGCCGTGAAGTCCGAGGGAGAGAGGCTGTCGCCGCCGCCGATCAGTGAAGCGGCGACCAGCCACTGCCCGTCGGTGGTGCGCCACTCCACGCCGATCCCGGTCCAGCCGCCGGTCAGATCGGCCTCGGCGCCGCCCGCCGCGCCGCAAAGGCTGTAGCCTTCGATGGCGTTGGTCTGGTCGATGAGCACGAACTGAAGCACCGCGCCGTCCTCGATGGCGTGCTCGGCGTCGGCCGCCACCAACGCGGCGAAGCGGTCATCGACCCGCCGCTGATAGAGCGCGCGGTCGGCCAACGCCGAGCGGGCCCGGCGGGCGGCGGCGAGGCTGTCGGTCGCGGCGCTTTGGCATTCGTCCGTGATCTGGGCCGCGCCCGGCCGCGGCGCCGCAGCGCCGAGCATGAGCGTCGTGAGGACCCACGACGTCGGTCGGACGGGGCGAGCAGCGCGGCGGGTGGGCACGACTCCTCCTCGGCAGACGCGGCCGGCGTCAGGCCGGATGGTGCATGAACGCCAGGCGGCGCCGGGACAGGAAGCACGAACACCCAAGCCCAAGCCACCGAAAAAACCACACATTCCCGCCTGCGCGACGTGGCCGCAGGATAGGCGGACCAGCCCCCTCCCCGCAACCGGGTCTTGCTCCACCGAGAGTCGCCGCGCGGTCGCCAACACGTCCAGATCGAGCTGTGGTGGACCGCGGCTGGAGCGAGCGGGGGCGGCGTCGTCGGGAGGCCGAGGTGGGCCAGGACTCGGCGGAGCGCCGCGGGGTCCTCGATGAAGGCGATGACTCGAGCACGCCCCTCGCGCTTCGGGCACTCCAGAACGTCGATTCCGAACACCCGCTGCATCAGGGCGGCCAAGGTCAGGCGGCGGCGCACGTGTGCTCTGACGCGCTTTGATTGGGCCCGGCACAGGGCCATGGCCTCTCGCTCTTCAGGCGCTCGGACGAGCTGGGGGCGGAGGCGGTGCGCCGGGGCGAAGACGGCGTGAGAGCGAACGAGGTTCGCGCGCGGTGGGGGAACCAGCGCGGCGAGGCGCGCGATGAAGTCGAGGGATCGAAGGCGAGGCCCCTGGTGCTGGCGCGCCAAGGGTGGCGGAGGTCGAGCGCGACGCGATCACCATCGAGCAGGCGCAGCCGGTCCTGCGCGATCGCGGGGCGCGCGATGTATCTCGCCAGGCGCTCGAGCGCGTCGGGCTGCGCGGCCTCGACCCGGACGTCGGCGAGCAGCGTGCATCCGTCGATCGCCTGCACAGCCGCCAGAGGCCCCACCCGAATCTCGAATCAGGGCCTCCAGCACGTCGACGACGAAGCGCGACGCGGGGCCTACACTGGGTCGACGCCCACTTCGTGAAAGCGAAATGTGATCGTCCTGACCCCTACCCCCACGGCCAACCGCCGAGCCAGCGCTTCGTGATGGCGGCCGGGGCGGGCAGCGGCACCGCGCTCGGCGACTGGGAGCGAGCGGGCCTCGCGCGAGGTCGTCGGCTGTGCGAGCATCGCGCCATGCGATGCTTCCTCGCCCTGTGGCTGGCCCTCACCCCTTCCCTGGCCTGGGCCAGCGGGAACTTCCAG
>JAUHXL010000123.1 GCA_030426945.1 bacterium | reverse complement strand
CGCCGAGGTGCCGGAGCGGACGCGGCACCACGCGCTGCTCGTCGGCCGCCACCGCCTGCGCCTGGGCGCCTACGAGGAGGCCGTGCACGCGCTGACGCTGGCGGTCTCCCTCGGCGCCGCGGCCGGGCCCGAGCCGCTCACGGCGGCGGACGTGCGCGGTACGCTGGCCCACGCGCTGTTCTACCTGGGGCGCTTCGACGACGCCGAGGATCACGGGCGCGCCGCCATCGAGCGGCTGGCGCCGGTGCTGGCCGCCGAAGGGGCGCCGGCCCCCGCCTTGAAGCAGGCGGCGGAGGCGCGCGTGGTGCTGGCGCAGGTGGCCCACTACCGGTCGGACGGCGAGCTGGCCCAGGAGGAGCTCGAGTGGGCGGAGCACCTGTTCGAGCGCGCCGGCGAGCCGGTCAAGGCGGCCGCGGCCCGATCATCGCTGGGCTTCGTGCTGCGCAGCCTGGGGCGCACCGCCGAGGGGCTGGAGCTGGCGCGGGAGGCCTGGACGGTGCTCAGCGCGGGCGACGACCGCGCGGCGTTGGTGCGCGCGGGGCACGACCTGGGCAACCTGCTGCGTGATCTGGGACACCACGAGGAGGCCCTGGCGGTGTTCGACCGCGCCATCGAGACCGGGGACGAGCTGGTGCGCGCCGGGCAGCTGTCCCGGGCGCGCTGGGCCGGCGCGGCGCGCTCGGGCCGCGCGCTGGTGTACCTGTCGCTGGGGCGGCTGGACGAGGCGGTGGCCGATCAGCGGCAGGTCTACGACGACACCGTGCAGGCCGGCAACCTGGTGGGGCAGACGGTGTCGGGCTTCCACCTGGCCGACGCGCTCGCCCACCGGGGCGATCTGGACGCGGCGCGGGTGATGGCCGAGCGCGTGCTCGAGACGGCGGGCCGGGTGGGCATGCCCGACCGCGCGCTCAAGGCGCGGCTGCTGCTGGCGCGCCTGGCGCGGGCGCGTGGGCTGCCCGACATCGAGCGCGAGCAGCTCGAGGCGGCCGAGTTCCTCGCGCGCCGCGCCCAGGGCGGCGACGCCGCGTGGCTGGACGTCGTGGCATTGCTCGTGCCTCATCTGTCGAAGGCAGGGCGCGACGACGAGGCAAACGCGCTGCTCCGCGAAGCCCGCGAGCGGGCCGGGCGCGCCCAGCAGCCGGCCTTCCTGCGCCGCGTCGAGGCGATCGCCCGATCGGCCCGCGACGCTCGAGGTTGAGCGGCATCTGTCCTGCGGGCGTCGCGTTCGTGCCTCCTCCGGGTCCCTCGATCGCGACGCCTTCGGGCCGAGTGGGGGGCAGCGGACATGCTCGAGTTCTTCGGGTCGCTCTTCGGGATCGACGACTTCATGCCGCGCTGGCGCTGCGGCCTGTGGACCCCGGAGCACGGGTGGCTGCACATCATCTCGGACGTCGCCATCTTCGGCGCGTACTTCGCGATCCCCCTCGTCATCGGGTTCTACCTGCTGCGGCGCCGCGACGTGCCCTTCCAGCCGCTCTTCTGGCTGTTCGGCGCCTTCATCCTGTCCTGCGGCCTCGGCCACCTCATCGAGGCGTCGCTCTTCTGGCGCCCCTGGTATCGCCTGTCGGGCGTGTCCAAGGCGATCACCGCGGCCGTCTCGTGGGCCACCGTCGTGGCGCTGATCCGCGTGACCCCCGCGGCCCTGCGCCTGCCGGGGCTGGCCCGCATCAACGCGGCGCTCGAGGTCGAGGTGGCCCAGCGCGAGCGCGCCGAGGCCGAGCTACGCGCCGCCAACGACCAGCTGCAGGCGGCGAACGATCAGCTGCGCGAGTTCACCCAGGCGGCCAGCCACGATCTGCAGGCGCCCCTGCGCAAGATCGAGGGCTTCATCGATCTCATCGTGGACGATCACGGCGACGCCCTGCCCGGCAGCGCCCGAGACGATCTCGAGATCGTCCGGCAGTCGGCCCACCGCATGTCGACCCTGGTGCGCGATCTGTTGGCGCTCGCGCGGGTGGGCCAGCAGGCGATCGAGCTCGCGCCCGTGCCCCTCGCCGAGGCGGTGGAGGACGCGCTCGACGCCCTGCGCGGCGAGATCGACCAGACGGCGGCCCACATCGAGGTGGGCGAGCTGCCCACCCTGCTCGCCAGCCGCCCCCTGGTGACGCAGCTCTTCCAGAACCTGATCTCCAACGCGCTGAAGTACTGCGGCGACGCGCCGCCGCGCGTCGAGATCTTCGCCTCGCAGGACGACGGGCGCGCCTGGATCACGGTGCGGGATCACGGCACGGGCTTCGACCCGGCGCACGCGGAGGACGCCTTCCAGCCCTTCCGCCGCCTGGTGTCGTCGAACGCGTCGAGCGGCAGCGGCGTCGGGCTGGCCCTGTGCCAGCGGGCGGTCGCGCGCCACGGGGGCACGCTCGAGGTGGACACGGCGCCGGGTGAGGGCGCCGCCTTCCGCTTCACCCTCGCCCCCGCGGCGGACGCGTGAGGCCGAGCCGCGACGCGCCCCACGCCGACGGCCGGACGCTGGGGCTGCTGGTGCTGGGCGTCGCCGGGTTGACCCTGTTCGTGCTGGGCCTGCTCGGTGGCCTCACGGTCCCGGGCCCGGGTCCGCGCGGCGACATCTGTGGTCGATTCGATCCAGCGCCGCTTGCCCCGACCGCCGCGCGGGGTAGGATGGCGCCCGACTCACCCTGAATCGAGGATCGGCGCCATGGAGACCCCCTTCGACGAAGCCGCCCTCCGCGCGTTCGGCGCGCTGGTGGTGCGCCTGCAGTTCGGCGGCGACCTGACCCGCGAGGAGACCCGCGAGGCCTACACGCAGGTGTGGCGCAACCAGCAGCCGGACCTGCAGCAGGGCGCGCTGATCGCCGCCCACCGCTGCAAACAGCCCACCCTCGACGAGCTGGTCGGCCTCACCGAGAGCCACAACGACGAGTGGTCGCGGTGCTTCCCGCACGTCGTCGAGGCCCCCGAGCCCCACCTGGGCATCGTCGGGGTCGGCATGGACAGCCTCAAGACCTTCAACGTGTCGAGCGCGGCATCCGTGGTCATCGCTGCTTGCGGCGGCTACGTCCACAAGGTGGGCGCGCCGGGCATGACCGGGGTCAGCGGCGCGGCCGACGCCTTCGGCCTGTGGGGGGTCGACGGCGCGGGGCCGCTCGCGAAGCAGGTCGAGGCAGTGGCGCGCTGCCGGCTGGGCTTCACGACCCCGGTGACGCCGATGCTGCGCCACATGGGCATCGGGCGGGTGCTGAGCCAGCTCCGCCTCGCGACCTGGATTCACGTCGCGGGGCCGATGGGCTTCCACGCGGGCGAGCAGCACAAGATCGTCGGCGTGCCGGCGCCGCCGCTCACCGGCCTCGTGGCGCAGGCGATGAAGACGCTGGGCTATCAGCGGGCGCTGGTGCCCTGCGGCGGCGACGCCGCCGATCCCGCGCGCCACATGGACGAGTTCAGCAACCTCGGGCCGACCGCCGTGGCCGAGCTGCACGCCGACGGGCGCATCGAGCAGTACACGCTGACGCCCGAGGAATGCGGTTTGAAGACGGCCACGTACGCGCAGGTGGTGCAGGCCGACACGCGCGAAGAGAACGCGCGCGTCGGGCTGCGGGTGCTGGCCGGGCGCGAGGCGGGCGCGCGCCAGGATCTGCTGGCGCTCAACGCCGCCGCCGGCCTGCGGCTGCTCGGCAAGGTGGACGACTGGCGACAGGGCGTCGAGGCCGCGCGGGCCGCCATCGCCGAGGGGCGGGCGCTCGATCAGCTGAGGGCGCTGATCGACCACCAGAACCGCGACGCCGCCGCCGGGCACGCCCAGCTCGACGGGCTGCTCGGCGCGTGAGCGGGGGGGGCGCCGCGGCGCTCGAGTGGGCCGCCGTGGGCCCCGACGCGGTGATCGTCGCCACGCCGCGGCGGGCCTGGCTGCACCGGCCCGAGCCCTGGGGCCCCGATCCCTTTCGGGCGCCGATGACGCACGCGCCCGGTGATCGGGCCGCGACCGGGTGGCTGCTCGAGGGGGCCGTCGCCCTCGGCGCGCGGGCCGCCGGGCCCGCGCCCTCGCCGCCGCCGCTGTCCCGCCTGCGCTGGATCTGGCGGCTGGCGGGCCTCTACCACCTCACCACCCACACCCCCGGCCTGCTGCGCGTCGCCGAGGCGAAGTTCCGCGCGGCGGGCCGCGCGGCGCTGGCCGACTGGGCCGCAAAGAAGGCGCGCGAGGAGGCCGGACACGATCGGCTGGCCCTGCGGGATCTGCGGGCGCTGGGGCTGAACGGCGAGGCGGTCGTCGAGGCGCTGCAGCCGCCCGTGGCGCGGGCCATGGTGGCGCACTTCCGGGCCGCCGCCGACGAGGCGCTGCCCCTCGGGGTCGTCGCCTACGCCCACGCGGTCGAGCGGCTGGCCCTGCGGGCGGACGCGGCCTATGTGGCACGGGTGCAGGCATGCATGCCTCGGGGGGTGGACGCGACGCGATGCCTCCGGGTGCACAGCGCCGCGGGCAGCGACGCGGATCACGTCGACGAGAACGTCGCGCTGGTCGCCGCGCTGCCCGCCGCGGAGCGCAGCCGAATCGCGCTTGCCGCGCGCGACGCGGCGCAGGTATCGTCGACGCCGTCGGCGGAAGGGCACGTCAGCGACGCGTGGCTGGCCGGCGTCCTCGAAACTCTGGGCGAAGTGGGGCAGTCATGAGCAAGTCGGTGCAGGACATCTGGCGGGACATCACGGCGAAGGCGTGGGAAGACGCCGACTTCCGGCGGCGGCTGGAGGAGGACACCCCCACCGTGCTCGAGGAGCACGGCCTGCCGGTGCACGACGGCGTCGACTACAAGGTGGTCGCCGACACCGAGACGCTGCGCCACCTGGTGCTGCTGCGGCCGGCCGGCGACGTGTCGGTGGCGCGGCTCGACGACGGCGAGCCGCTGACCGACGAGAACGCCGGCTTCTGAGCGGGCCGTGCCCCGGCAGGGCAGCTCGGCTCCCGCGCGCGGTCCCGACGGTCGGCCCTCCGCTTCGTCGTGACCGCGAAAAACGGGCCGTTCAGCGCGCCCCGTGCACCGACCAGCGCCACAGATCCACCGGCGCGTCCAGCGCGCGCAGGGGCAGCACCTCGGCGTGGGCGTCGGCCCCCACCTCGGCCAACCAGGCTTCGACGCCCGGCCCGCGGCGCAGGGCGTCGCTGAAGGCCACCTCGCCCGCCTCGGCGCGGGCCTGCAGCTTGGCCGCCAGGTTCACCGTCCCCCCGAAGTAGTCGATGCCGGCGTTCAGGCGCACGGCGATGCACGGGCCGCAGTGCAGTGAGATGCGCAGGCGGACCGGCGTGTCGGCGCGATCGGCGGCGAAGGTCTGCTGCACGGCGCGGGCGCAGGCCAGGCCGGCGAGGGGCGTGGGGAAGGCCGCCATGACCGCGTCGCCGATGGTCTTCACGACGGCGCCCCCTTCCGCCTCGACCAGCGCCTGCACCTCGCGGAAGTGGGCGGTGACGGCGTTGAAGGCGCGGGCGTCGCCCTGCTCGGCGTAGAAGCGCGTCGAGCCGACCATGTCGGTGAAGAGGATGGTCTGCTCGCCCATGGCGATCTGCACGCCCGGGGCGAGGGCCTCGTCGGCGAACAGCTCGCGGAAGGTGGCGTTGGTGAACAGGCGGGACGGGCGCAAGGCGTCGTCGACCCAGCCGGCGCGCTCGACCACGAAGGTCTGCTCGGCGGTGGTGTCGTTGTGCAGGGCGAGCGCGGGCGCCGGGGCCAACGCGGCGTCGCCGGCCGGGCCCGTGCTCGCCCGCCACGCCAGCTCGGCCGCGCCCCCGGCGGACACATCGACGCGGTGCACCGTCTTCGCGCCCCGCAAGCGCAGCCGGTAGCGCCCCGGCCCCATCGCCGTGACCAGGTGCCGCGTCTCACCGGGGGCCAGCCGCTGCTGAACCTGCACGTGATCCTTCGTGGCCGGCTCGGCGCTGCAATAGTGGCGCTCGGGCACGTCGCGCACCGCCGCGTGCGGCCGGAAGGTGACCTCGAGGGCCTCGGGGCCGGCGGTGTCGAAGTCGATGGCGCACACCGTACAGCTGCCCTGCGCCGGCACCTCACCCAGGGAGCGCGCCTCGACGCGGGTGCCCCGACAATGCGGGCAGACGACGTCCCAGTTCAGCTCGAACAGACCCACGCGCGTCCCGTGCAGCAGCGCCACCACGACCGCGGTCTCGTCCACGCCCCACGCGCGGGCCAGCCGCAGCGGCTGCACGCGGTGCAGGTCGAGATCGTCGCCGGCGCGCACCAGGTCGACCAGCCGCGCCACCAGCTCCGCCGCGACGCCCTCCCCCCGCAGCGCCTCGGCGCCGTGAGCCAGCGCCTCCCGGTCCACCGTCGGCGGCTGCCGCGCGGGCGCCGGCAGGGCCAGCGACGTGTCGCCCGCGCGATCCACCATCGTGGCCAGCGCCGCGGCGTACTTCTCCCGAATGCGCGGAAAGGCCCGGCGCAGCAGCAGGCGCCCCAGCCAGCCCCGCGGCAACCAGCCGAAGTACACCGTCAGCGCCGTGCCCGCGTCCGTCGGCGTCAGCAGGTACAGCCCGCGCACGTGAAACGCCATGCCCCGGCTGTAGCGCCGCTCGTTCAGCGCCCAGCACCCCGCCACCCACTGCCACGGCAGCTCGTCCCACCGGTGAATCCAGCCGCCGTAGCTGGCCTCACCCGACAGCCCGCCCTCCCGCTCCGTGAACTGCATCGCCGGCAGCCCCAGGTCGCGGTTGAAGCGCGACGTGTCCGCCAACAGCGGCCACAGCGCGGTCGGCGCCACCGGCAGGTCGAAGCGCCAGACGAACTCGAGCGGCTCGGCCAACGCGCGCAGGTCGGGCGACCAGGGGAAGCGGTCGAGGATGCGGTCGAGGGTCCAGGGCTGCGACATGCGGGGCAGAGGTTAAACGGGCGGGACGAGCGTGTCACCTGGGCACTCGATCCCGTTAGCGTGCCGCCCACGGACTGGACGCGCTGCGCTTCTCACTGGTCGGGCAGGATGGTGCGCGCCACCCGAAGTCCCAGACTCTCGTGGCGTTGCGTGACCTGGCTACCGTTTCGGGCAGCTGTCCGCAGGTTCCGCGCGGGCACGAGCCAGCTGCCGCCCCGATTGACCCGACCATCGCTGCGGGCGAGACGTGCGCTGCCGTCCTCGGGCGCCTGCGCGTAGTCTCCATGCCAGTCCTCGACCCACTCCCACACGTTGCCCGATAGGTCGCAGAGGCCGTCGGGCGCCTCCGGCTTCGAACACACGGGCAGGGGCCCGCCCGCTCCGCACCCTGGTTGGTCATCGTCCATGACGGCACGCTGACAGGTCGCGGCCTCCTCACCCCAGGGATAACGACGGTCCTGACCGCCCTCGCGCGCCGCGTACTCCCACTCGGCCTCGGTCGGCAGCCGATACCCGGGGCACCCGATACCGACCTCCTGCACTTGGGCGCACTCGAGCCCTTCACCCGGCTCACTGCCGTTGCACTGCTCGAGGCGGTAGCACGGCTCGAGGCCCTCGGCCTGTGATCGCGCGTTGGCCCACGCCGCGGCTTCGTACCAGTTCACGAACTCGACCGGGCAGTCGTCGCCGACGCAGTTCGACCTCCACGGCTCGGTGCCCAGCAGCGCGCGCCACTCGGCGCGCGTCACCTCGGCCCGCTGGAGCCAGAAGCGGTGGAGGATCGTCACTTCGTGCTGCGCCTCGTCTGGATTCCGGAAGGGCTCGGCCGCGGGCGACCCCATCTGAAACACACCCGGCTCGAACGCGACCAGATCCTCGGTGTGCTCCCGACCTCCACCGCAGTGCCGTCCGTCCAGCGCGATGCCGTGCACGTGCATCGACTGCGGAATCCCACCGGTGACATCGCCCGCCAGCCCAATGGCCGACCCCATGTCGGCCGCGGCGCAGTCCGGGAGCCAGGCGCTGGGCCACGGGGGCTTGGGGTCGGACGCGCGCCACAACGTGACGCGCACCGGCCCGTCGAGGCGCTCGATCAACAGGCGCAGTCGCTCGCCCGGCGCGCGCAAATGAACGGGCACCTCCACGTCGCTCCGAACCTGACCGCACGTCGCGACCAGCGTGGCGGCGTCGCTGCCCAGGCTCACCACGACGCCGTGTGCGCGGGTGACCGAGAGGTCGTCGCCAGGGTTGACGTTGACGCCGAAGACCGGCCGGAAGGCCGTGGCGTCCAGGCTGAACTCGAAGAGCGCCGCGAACTGCTCCAGCGTGCCGACCTCGCGGGTGGCCGCCGGGTGCGGCGCGTTGCCGCCGCGAACGATCAGCTGACCGTCCGTCACGTCCCACCCACCGGCCCGCACCGCCCACGGCGCCCCGAGCGCGCCGTCCGGTCCGGACAGCTCACGAAGGTACGGGACGTCGTCCGCCACACCGTTGCAGTCGGTGTCCACACCATCGGCGGGCTGGCAAAGCTCACTCGCACCGGCGTTCACGCAGCGGGGGAGGGCCGTGCGCGCGATGCGGAAACCCAGGGTATGCTCGAGACTCTCGCCGGGCGAGAGCCGGTACCGGTAGGCCGTGCGCATATCCGCGGCGTGTCCTGACCAGGATCCACCCCGATAGACGCGGGCTGCGGCTGGGTCCAAGCGGGCTGTGCCGTCGTCAGGCGCCTGAGAATACGGTCCATACCAGTCCTCGACCCACTCCAACAGGTTACCGGCCACATCGCACATGCCGTCGGGTGCTTCTGGTTTCGTACACACACGTTGTGACCGACCCGTGCCGCAGCCGCCCTCATCCTCAATCATCACAGCACGCGCACAGGTCGCCGGCTCGTTGCCCCAGGGGAAGCGGCGCGAATCCCCACCCGACCGGGCTGCGTACTCCCACTCTGCCTCCGTCGGCAGGCGATACCCCTCGCAGCCAATCCCCGCCTCGACGACCGTTTCGCACTCCAGGTCTTCACCGGGACGGTTGCCGTTGCAGCGCTCGAGACGATAACACGCTTCGAGCCCCTCCCTTCGCGAGCGCGCATTCGCCCACGCCACCGCGTCGAACCAGTTCACGTTCTCCACAGGGCAGGTGCTCCCACTACAGCTCGATCTCCAGGGCTCCGTGTCCAGGAGCGCCGACCACTCGGCCCGCGTGACCTCTGCGCGTCCGAGCCAGAACCGATGGCTGATCGTCACCAGGTGTGGCTCTTCGTGCGGCTCCCGATCCGGATCGTCGAGCGGCGACCCCATCTCGAAGACGCCCGACTCGAACAACACCAAATCCGCGACGCACGACGCCAGGACGCCGCCGCCGTGCGCCCGGTCGACGAACCCATCGCAGTCGTTGTCCAACCCGTCGCAGCTCGCCTCGTCGGCCTCGTAGCCCTCGGGATATGACGGGTCGGCGTACCGGCCTCCGATGCACGCCACAATCGTCCCGGCGCACACGCCCTCGGTCAGCGGCGCCGGCCGCGGCGCGACGTTTTCGTCGGCGGTCCCGTCGCAGTCGTTGTCGATCCCGTCACACACTTCGTCGGCCGGAACGCAGGCCGCCCGGTACTCCACCTCGAATTCGAACAGCCGAGCGCCTCCCGGGCGATCCCGGACGACGCCGGGATGCAAGCCGGGCCCCCCCCGCGGCGTGCAGCGGAAGCGCTGGCGTTCCGGCCGGCGCTCGAGTGCGGACACGCCCTCGCAGGCATCGACAGTGAGCGTCAACGCGTCGGGCAGCCTCGCGCCCCTGACGACGAAGTCGGTCATCTCGTCAAGGGCCGCGACGCGGGGCTCCACGTCGTCCACCTCGGGCGGATCCGACGCCGCGTCGGCCGGCGCAGCATCATCCGGCGTCGCGTCGCCCGACGTCGCGTCGGCTGTCGCCGCGTCGGCTGTCTCCGCGTCGGCTGTCTCCGCGTCGGCTGTCTCCGCGTCGGCTGTCTCCGCGTCGGCTGTCTCCGCGTCGGCTGTCTCCGCGTCGGCTGTCGCCGCGTCGGCTGTCGCCGCGTCGGCTGTCTCCGCGTCTACCTCCGCCGCGCCGTCCAAGTCCGCGTCGATCTCGGCTGGCGCAGCGTCCGCGGGGGCAGCACCGTCCGTCGCCGAGCCGGCCGATGCATCGGCGGCCGCCGAATCCACCAGGGCTGCGTCGGCCGCCGTCGAGTCAGTCTTCGCCGCGTCGACCGCGGCCGCGTCCGTTACGGCGTCGGTGGCCGTCGCGTCGGCGGCCATCGCGTCGCCGGCCGTCGCGTCCGCCGGGTTTCGCTCCGGGAACTCGGCGCAGCCCGTCAGGACCAGCGCGGCCGCCAGCGCCCCACTGCTTACCCACCAGATCGTCCCTGTGCGAACCACGCGACCTGCCCTTCCCCGCGCCTTCGGGCCCTGCACTTCGACCATGTCTGATCGCACCGCCCACCCTCCCTCGTCGGACGTCGACCCCACCCCGGCCGACCCCAGCCGTGCGCATCAGCCAGTCATGTCGGCTGCGCCCGGCCCACCCGCATCCCTGGGCGGCAGCCTCGCCGCACCCTCGCGCGAAATCAAGGCCATCGGCAGTGCGCGGGTGAGGCGCGCCGCTTCCCTCCGCAGGGCGACTGACCCCCGGCCTTTCTGCGCCCCGCGCGCTCTACTTCCTTGCCCCGGCGGGCCGGCCGAACAGGCGCCACGACCGCCAGGCGTCGTCGCCGGCGGCGTCGAGGGTGGCGATGGCGGCGCGCCAGGCGGCGGCGGGGCGGGTAGGGCCGCCGGCGGCGTAGAAGGCGCGGACGACGCGGGCGGCGTCGGCGTCGGGGACTTCGGCGTCGGTGGCGAGGACGACGCGGGCGCCGGCGGCCAGCAGAGCCTCCGGCAGGCCGATGGCTTCGTGGGGGCTGAGGGGGCCGGCCACGCCGGTCTCGCAGCCGCTGAGCACGGCGCCGCCCATGCGCGGGGCCGCCGCGAGCAGGTCGGCCAGGGTCAGGCGGGCGCCGCCGGTGAGGCGCAGGTGCGCGCTCCACGGGTCGTCGGGGCGCAGGGCGCCGTGGCCGGCGTAGTGCAGCCATGAGGCGCCATCGAGCGCGGCGAGCACCGCGTCGCGGGTGGCCGCGGTGCCGACCAGGGAGCGCGCGCCGGGCAGCGCGGCGGCGACCGCGGCGCCCTCGCGACGCGCGTGGGGCAGGTCGCCGGTGGGATCGGCCACGACGACCGGCGCGCCCGCCGGGGGCGGCGACGGCTGCATCAGCAGCGCCGCGGCGGGCAGATAGGCGATCTCGACCTGCGCGCCCAGCGCCCGACCCGCGCGCCGCCGCGCGCCCAGCGCGCGCGCCGGCGCCCAGCCGCCGTCGACGACGTACAGCCGCTCCACGCCGGCCAGCCGCGCCTCCGTCGCCTCGAGCGCGGCCGGCGCGTCCAGCACCTCGATCGACCGGGGGCGCACCCAGAAGCCGCGGCGCGTCTCGCCCACCGTCGAGAACGCCAGCAGCGCCTCGTCCGGGGCCAGCGCCGCCTGCAGCGCCGCCCCGTTCGGGGCCGCCGGCGCCGCGCCCTCGAGCCAGGCGTAGGCCGCGTCGAAGGCCGCGCCCGCGGCCTCGGCCCGCGCCGCCTGCGCCGCCTGCCAGCGCACCCGCGCCTCGCCCACCAGCGCCTCGCCCTGCTCGGCCGCCCCTTCGTAGGCCGCCCGCGCCTCGGCCCAGGCCGCGACCCGCTCGGCCCAGGCCCGCTGCGCCGCCGCGTCCAGCGTGTCCAGCCGCGCGGTCGCCCGCAGCGTCCGCAGCACGCGCGCCCGCGCCGCGTCCAGCACCGCCAGCGCCTCGGCCGCCTCGCCGCGCGCCAGCAGCAGGCGCGCCGCGTCCTCGGCCGGCCCGCGGCGGTCCGCCAGGAAGCGCGCCCGCGCGGTCTGCAGCGGCGTGTGGCGCGTCACCGCGTCCAGATCGACCAGCGCCGCGCGCAGGTGCACCAGCGCCTCGGCCGGCCGTCCCTCCGCCTCGGCCGCCCGCGCCAAGCCGTGCCGCGCCTGCCAGCGTAGGTCGGTGACCGCGGCGCCCGCCTCGGCGACGTCCAGCTCGACGGCCCGCCCGAAGGCCCCGCGCGCGGCCGCCGGCTCGCGCCGCGCCAGCGCGATGCGCCCCTCGAGCAGCGCCGCGAAGGCCGGCTGCAGCCCCGTGCCCCTCGGATCGACGGCGCGCGCGGTGGCCAGGGCCGCCGCCGCGCCGTCGGCGTCGCCGCCGAGCAGCAGCGCCCACGCCCGGTTGACGAGCGCGTTCGCGCGGCGGTCGGCGGCCCCCGCCGGGCCCATCAGCGCAAGCGCCTCGTCGAACTGCGCGACCACCGGGCCGACCGCGCGCGGCACCGCGCCGGCGGCCATCGCCTGCAGCCGCACCCAGCCCACCGTCACCCACCAGCCCGCGCGCGCGCCGTCCTCGGTCGGCGGCGACAGGCGCTCGAGCGCCGCGAGCGCCTCGGCGTGGCGGCCCTGCGCCTGCAGCACCGTGGCCCAGGTGGGCACCACGCCGGTCAGGTGCGCGTCCTCGCCCAGCCGCTCGAGGCCGGCGACCGCCGCCTCGAGGTGCGCGCCCGCCGCACGCAAGCGGCCCATCTCGCGATCGACCAACCCGCGGTAGTAGTGGTCGAGCGCGGCGTCCAACGCGCCCAGCGCCCCCAAGGTCGCCGAGGCCGCCTCCGCCGCGTCGAGCAGCGCGAGGGCGCGCGGGAAGCGGCGCGCCCACAGCGCCTGGAAGGCCGCCGCGCGCAGGCGCCGCGCGCGCTCCGACGGCAGCTCCGTGGCGGCGTCGGCCGCCGCCACCCACGCCTCGATGCCCGCCTCGGCCCCCTCGACCCGGCGGGCCAGGCGCGCCACCTCGACGGCGGCCCAGGCGCGATCCTCGGGATCCATCGCCGGCAACAGCGCGCGCATCCGCTCCAGCGCGCCGGCGGGCGTCTCGTCGTCGCGCTGCAGCGCCCGCAGGGCGGCCCTCCGCGCCGGCGGGACGTCCCAGCGCGCGGGCCAGCTCAGCACCGTCCCCGCCGCCTCGATCCGCAGCGTGGCGTCCCCGACCGGGGCCCCGTCGGGCGCGCCGAAGCGCACCAGGTGACCGCCCGCGCGCGCCTCGGCGCCCTCGCGAGGCAGCGCGACGGCGCCCGCACCGAAGACCAGCGCGGCCCTCAGATCGGCGGGCACCGGCCCCTCGATGCGCAGCGCGGGCGGGCGTTCGGCGTCGAACTGCAGGCGCTCGCCCGCGCGCACGGCGCGGTGACCCACGGGCAGCATGGCCGGCGCGACAGCGAGCGCGGCGGCGTCGAGCGGTGCCTCGGGCTCACGCGTCGAGCAGGCGGGCGCCAGCAACGCGACCACCACCAGGCAGACGAGACGACGGATGGGCAGGGCGTCCTCCGGCGGAGCGCCCTCGCAACGCACGGCGTCAGCGCGGGCGACCCGCCGGGCACGCTCGCCGCGCCGGGATCGACCGCCCGCTGACCCCGTCAGGGCCCCTCGCCGGCCCCACGATAGTCGATCGGCGCGCGCACCGTGATCACCCCGTCCGGCGGCGGCTGATCCTCCGGGTGTCCCTCCAGGGCATCGAGCGTCTCGGGCGACCGCGCGAGCCCCAGCACCAGGACGCGCGCGCCCGGCGCCGGGCCGAACAGCTCGAGCCCGGTGCCGCGCACCAGGAAGCCGCCGCCGTCGACGGCCAGCACGTGGGCGTCGGGCAGGCGCCGCAGCGGGCCGTTCTTCAGGGCGCCGAAGAGTCGGGCGTGCGCCACCGGCTGGTCGGCGACCAGCGGGCGCACCGCCCAGCGAAGCTGGCTGTGGGCGACGAACACGTCACCGCCCTCGTCGCTGCGGGTGTCGGCCAGGCCGCCCCGCGGCGCGCCGGCCTCGAAGGCCCCCGGCGGCGGCGTCGGCGGCGGGCGCAACAGGACGAACAGCCCCGCCGCCGCGGCCACCACGGCGCTCGCCACCCAGGGCCACCGCCGGCGCACCGGGGGCGTCGGAAACACGCCCACCATCCGGTCCACCAACGCGTCCGGCGCCGGCTCGGCCACGGCGCGCAGTCGATCCCGGCAGTGCGCGCAGGCGGCCAGGTGCCCGGCCACCTCCGCCGCGTCGTCCGCGGCGAGACGCTCGCCCCGGAACGCCGCCAGGCGCCCCTCGTCGAGCGGCGCGTCCAGCGCGCAGACGTCGCGGTCCGCCGCCGGCGCTCCGGCGGTCAGCAGCGCGTCCATCGAATCGGACTCGGGCCGGTCCATCAGCGCTCCTCCCCGCGCCCACGCTGGGATCTACCGCCTCCGTCCGCGGTGTCTTTCTCCTCGGCCGCGAAATCCGCCGCCAGCCCCCGGATCTTGTGCTGCCAGTTGTAGACGACCTGCCGGTTCACCCCCAGCGTGGCCGCCGCCTCGTCGGGCG
Organism: bacterium; assembly: GCA_030426945.1. Lineage (GTDB taxonomy): Bacteria > Myxococcota_A > Bradymonadia > UBA7976 > UBA1532 > JACKDN01. The sequence goes on along the minus strand of JAUHXL010000123.1, from coordinate 1,178 downwards.
AGGCGTGATCCAGGTACAGCAGGCGCAGCACCAGCCGGCCCCGCTCCGAGAGGTGCGCGTCGAGGTGCGCCCACAGATCGCCGAGGGCCTGCCGGTCGCTCGCCTGCTTCTCGGGCGTCCCCGCCGGCGCGGCGACCGCCTCGGCCTCGTCGAGCGGCCCCTCCCCACCGGGCGCGGCCCGCTTCTGCGCGCGGTGATGCTCCACCACCGTCGCCACGAGCTGCCCGGCCACCATGCTGACGAAGCCGTCCAGCGTCTTGCCCCGCTCGGGATCGTAGGCGCGCAGCCGCGCCGCGTCGTCGCTCAGCAGCCGGCACCACACCTCGTGCGTCAGGTCGTCGACGTCCAGGCCGCCCGGCCCGCGCGGCCCCCGCACGTGCCGCCGCACCCGCGCTCGGATGATCGGCGCCACCCGCTCGACCAGCGCCCGCCGCGCCGCCCCGTCGCCCCCGAGCGCCGCCTCGATCAGCCCCAGGTCGTCGGTGGGCGGCGGCCGCCGGAACGCGAGCAGGGCCAACACGAGCAGGATCGACAGCATCATCTCCGCCGTGCATACCGCGCCCTCGCGCCGATTGCCACGTCCCGGCGTGACCGCGCGCGCGCCCCTGTGATAGACCGCGCCGCATGCGCGCACTCGCCGTCCTCGCGGCCGTCCTGGTCGCCCCCGCGCTCGCTCACGGCTTCGTCTACGTCGAGCACAGCTACTTCACCGACCGCGCCTGCCGCGCGGCCCTCGAGCGCCTCGCGCCGAGCGCGGGCCCGGACGCCCCGCTCCCCCTTCGCGCCCGCTACCTCGCCCTCGCCCTCGCCTGCCCCGCCCCCTGGCGCGCCCCTTACTGCGCCGACGGGGAGAAGCAGGCGGTGTCCTGGCTCAGCCGCCCGGACGGCCCGCCCGCCCTCAGCGGCGACCACCCGGCGACGCTGGGCGATCTCAGCGCCCTCGGCGATCACGTCAGCCGCCTGGGCCCCGTGCGCGGCCTCGAGCGCGCCGGCCCGGATGGGCTCGTGGGCACGGTCTACGCGTGGTTGGCCCAGCCCCCCGGCGATCTGCGCGGCATCGTCGGCGACGTCGCCGAGGAGGTCTGCCGCGGCGCGCCCGCGGTGCCGTGGGCGCGGCTGGACGCCGACGTGGACGCCGGCCTCGCGGCGGGCGCGGACGGCTTCTCCGACCAGCCCGG
>JAUHXL010000122.1 GCA_030426945.1 bacterium | reverse complement strand
GGTACGGCCGCCCCGACGCGGTCGAGGCCCTGTACGCCGAGGCCCCGGAGGGCTGGCTGGACACCGTGCGGACGAGCTGTGACTTCAACGCCACCAACCGCGCGCTGGCGGACGCCACCTTCGAGCCCGCCACCGTCGACAACCTGCGCGAGGGCGGCGACGCGCTGCCCTGGGCCTGCATCGCCGACGAGAACGGCCTGGCCAGCACCTCGGTGGCGCGCCTGCCGACCGACGACAGCTACGGCATCCTGCTCGTCTACGGCGAACAGATGGACACGGGCCTGCTCGACGCGCAGCTCGAGCGGCCGACCTTCGAGGCGCTGTGCCAGCAGGGGGTGCCCCTGCGCGGCCTGGTGTGCGCGGGGCTCAACCAGTGGCTCTCGGGCTTCCTCAGCCTGCGCGTGATCGACCGCTTCATCGACGACCGCTTCGCCGGCCGGCCCTTGGACGGCAGCTGCACGCTGCCCGGGCCGGTGGCGTGCAATCCTTGACCGGCTCGCCTCGCAATCCTTGACGCGGACCTCGCGCCGCGGTTGCAATCGGGGCGGCCACAACCTGTTCCTGGGGAGGAAACCATCGTGAATCGAGCCATCTACCGCGGCCTTCTGCCGGCCGCGCTCGCCCTGACCCTGCCGCTGTACCTCGTCGGCTGCGACGTCGAGGACGAGTCCTGCAACGAAGCGGGCGTCTGTGAGGATCCGGGCGCCGGCGGCAGCAACGGCGAGGGCGGCGCGGGCGGCGATCCCGGCGCGGGCGGCACCCCCGGCGCGGGCGGCACCCCCGGCGCGGGCGGCACCCCCGGCGCGGGCGGCACCCCCGGCGCGGGCGGCACCCCCGGCGCGGGCGGGATGGGCGGCAACCCCGACGCGGACTGCGACACCGCCTGCAGCAACAGCGACCCCTGCTACGACGGCGACGCGAACTGCCCGGGCTACGCGGGTGACGCGGACAAGGCGGCGCTGACCGCCGCCTGCATCGCCGCCTGCACCGCCGGCGATCTGCCGGCCGCGGAGCTCGAGAGCATCATCGACTGCCCCGGCTCGGTCGAGGCGATCATCGAGGCCTCGGCCGACGCCGCGGGCATCTGCGCGGGCGGCGGCGGCCCGGATCAGTCGGGCGGCGCCTGCCTGACCGACGCCGGCGACGCCGGCGTGTGCGTCAACACCGACGACTACGACTGCGAGGGCGAGGGCGGCGCGCTGATGCCGGGCGCCTGCCCCGGCGGCAACAACATCGTCTGCTGCGTCGACCTGCCCTGCGTGGGTGCCGCGGGCGAGGGCGTCTGCATCGACAACGCGGTGTGCGACGGCGACACCGAGGCCGGCCTCTGCCCCGGCAACAACAGCATCATGTGCTGCATCGAGTAATTTCGGCCGGATGAGATCGTCCCGGCGCCTGGCCCGTTGGCTCGGGTCATGCGCCGCACGATCATCCCGCTGCTCCTCCTGCTGGCCGCCCCCGCCCTCGCGGACGCCGGCCCCTTCCGAGACGCCCAGAAGAAGTTCGCGCGCTACCGCGCCGCGGCCGACGCCCACCGCGGCGGCCTGGCCGAGGCGTTCCGCGCCGCGGGGGCCACCTGGCCGCCCAAGGGCATCTTCCTGCGCGCCTTCAAGGCCGAGGACACCCTCGAGCTGTGGGCCGCGCCGGCCCGCGGGGCGGCCTGGGTGAAGGTGCGCACCTTCGACATCTGCGCCAGGAGCGGCGCGCTGGGGCCGAAGACCTACCAGGGCGATCTGCAGGTGCCCGAGGGCTTCTACCACGTCGATCGGTTCAACCCGACCAGCCGCTTTCACCTGTCGCTGGGCATCAACTACCCGCACGCGGGTGATCGGGCGCGGACGCCGGAGGGCGCCTCGCCGGGCGGCGACATCTTCATCCACGGGGGCTGCGCGACCATCGGCTGCCTGCCCCTGCGCGACGCGCCGATGTCGGCGCTGTACGTCGCCGCCGTCGCGGCCCGGGACGCCGGGCAACGGCGCATCCCGGTGCACGTGTTCCCCTGCCGCCTCGACGAGGCCAGCTGCCAGGTGACGCTGGCGCGCGCGGCCGCCAGCCGCCCGTGGCTGATGGTGTTCTGGGCCGGCCTGCGGGCGGGCTACGACGCCTTCGAGCGCACGAAGGTGCCGCCGACGGTGCGGCCCGAGGCCGGCGGCGGCTACGTGGTGGCGGGCGGGCGCTGATCGGCGCGCCGCCGAGGCCCGGTCAGCGGATCTCGAGCAGCTCGACCTCGAACACCAGCACCGAGTTCGGCGGGATGACGCCCGCGGCGCCGGCCGCGCCGTAGCCCAGCTCCGGCGGGATGGTCAGCTTGCGGTGGCCGCCCACCTGCATGCCGACGACGCCCTCGTCCCAACCACGGATGACCCGGCCCGCCCCGAGGGGGAAGGTGAAGGGTCGCCCGCGGTCCTTCGAGCTGTCGAACTTGGTGCCGTTGGTCAGCCAGCCCGTGTAGTGGACGGCGACGGTGTCGCCGGCCTTGGCCTCGGGGCCGCTGCCGACGGTGAGGTCTTCGATCTTCAGGCTCATGGGGGCTCCGCAGCAACGTGGGAGGCCCACCTTCGGGCGCCGGGCGGCGCCCGTCAAGCGCCGCCGGCGCTATTCGACGGGCTTGGGCGCGCAGACGCGGGCGGTCGAGGCCGGCGCGCCGCTGGTGCCGATGTAGCGCTCGGCCTCCACGTCGATCGACTGGGGAAGATCGCCGCACTCCGCGTTGATGGGGCCGGCCTTGCTGACACAGACGCCGCCGGCGATGGCCGGATCCGGATCGGCGATGCAGAACGTCGCCGCCTTGCCCGCCTTGTCCGGGCAGTAGCCGGCGCAGGACAACGAACAGAAGCCGCTGATGCAGAACCCGGCGCGGTCGCCCACGCTGAAGTCGCAGTCGGCGTCCGCCTCGCAGCCGTCGCCGACGAAGGGGGTGGGCTTGGGGGCCTGGCCGTTCAGCTGCGGGAAGGTGTCGAGGTCGTCGAGCCCGACGAAGGTGTACCCGGCCTCCTCGAGGGCGGTCAGCACGCCGTCGAGCGCGTCGGCGGTGTAGCCCTTGACGTCGTGGAACAGCACGATACCGCCGTTCGTGCGCTTCACCTGGTCGAGGATGAAGCCGCTCATGTCGTTGCGACGGTCGTCGTCGACGTAGCGGAAGGTGCGCGGCGAGCAGTAGCCGTCGTTGGCGGCGAAGCACCAATCGGCGCTGTCGACGTGCCAGCCGGTGATGATCAGGCCGCGGTCCCGCACCGCCTGCGCCGTCGAGCAGTTGGACGACCCGTAGGGGAAGCGGAAGTACTTGATGGGGTAGCCGGCGTCGGCGATGGCCTGCGTCGCGTCGTCGATCTGGCGCGCCACCGTCGCGGCCGACTGCTCGGCCATGTTCGGGTGGCTCCAGGTGTGGCTGGCGACGATGAAGTTCGGATCCTCGACGATGTCCTTCAGCACGTCGGCGTTGGCCTCGCGGCGCACCTGCTTGCCCAGCATGAAGAACGCGGCCGGCGCCCCGTGGGCCCGCAGGGTCTCGACCACCTTGGGGGTGGTGGTGGGATCGGGGCCGTCGTCGAAGGTCAGCGCGATGCGGCCGCCGAAGTCGCCCTGATCGGGCACCCGCACGCCGTTGCAGCCGGTGGTGTCGGCCTTGCCGTCGCTGGTGTCGCGGTAGGCCGCCTCGAAGAGCGTCGTCGGATCGACGTCGTGGGCGTGGTCGTGGTCGTCTTCGGTGCCGCAGGCCGTCAGGGCAAGACCGGCCAGCAGGCCGAGACCGAGCGCGCGCTTCATGAGCAATCTCCCAGGGGGCGTCTTCCGACACCGCGCAATCGAGCGAACCCGGCGCGGACTTGCACTCGGTATACCACCCTCGGGGCCCCTTGGCGCGGTCGGCGCGGGCGGCCAGCCGAGCGGCCACCGACCACCGCGCCTGCCACACGAAAAGGCCCCGCGCGGGGCCCGCGGGGCTGGTATCCTCCCGCCCCTTCGGGACGAGGAGGTTGCCCATGTGCGGGGTCATCGGGCTGGTGTACGCGCAGTCGCGCGACGATCTGGGGCAGGTGGCCGACCGCCTGCTGCGCACCCTGGAGTACCGGGGCTACGACTCGACCGGCGCGGCCATCCAGGGCGACGACACCGCCGTCGACCTGCGCAAGGGCGTGGGCGCGCCGTCGAAGATCCTGGGCCCGCTGGGCGTGACGAAGTTGGCCGGCCGCGTGCTGTGCGGGCAGGTGCGCTGGGCCACCTTCGGCGCCGTGGACGAGCTGAACGCGCAGCCCCACGTCGTGCGCTGCAAGACCTACCTGTACGGCGCCCACAACGGCAACGTGACCAACTGCGACGCCCTGAAGCTGTGGCTTGAGGACGAGGGGCACGCGGTGAAGTCGGACAACGACGGCGAGATGGTGGTGCACCTCGTCGAGCACTTCTTCGCCCTGGCGCTCGAGGCGCGCGGGACGGCGGAGCGCCTGGCGCCCGAGGTGCGGCGCGCGGCCATGCGGGAGGCCATCGTCGCCGCAGGCGAGCGCCTGGTGGGCGGCTTCGCGGCGGTCGTCGTCGATCCCCTGACCCACACCCTGTGGGCCATCAAGAACGGGTCGAGCCTGTACTTCGGGCTCGGGCGCGACGACGTGGGCGGCCCCTTCGGCATCGCCTCGTCGGATCTGTCCGCGGTGCTGACGCTGACCCGCACCCTGGTCAGCCTGTCGGCCGGCGAGTTCGTGGAGTTCACGGCCGACACCCACGCGGTGTACCGGCTGGCGGACGGCGCGCGGCGCGAGCGGGAGCCGGCGCGCAGCCGCCTGCGGGCCGAGGACACCGTCCTGCGGCCCGAGTTCACGACCTTCATGGCGCAGGAGATCGCCGCGCAGGTGCAGACGGTGCGCGACGTCGTGCGCCTGTTCACCGGCGGCAGCGCCCGCATCGCCGCGGTGGCCGCGCCGCCGCCGGAGGTCGTGTACGCCCTCGAGGCGCTGCGCGATCCGCGGACGATGGACGTGGCGGCGGCCTTCCGGGCGCTGCGGGAGGACGCCGGCGTGCGGCGCGCCATCGACGGCGCGCCGGCGGTGGCGCCGGGGCCCTTCACCTCGAGCGAGGCGGCCCTGCTGGTCGACCTCGAGGCCCTCGCCTCGAACGACGCGGAGCGCGCGCTGGTTCGCCTGCTCGACGCCTGGTGGGAGCGCGAGGAAGTCGATCAGTTCGGCGCGGCCGTCGAGGGCTTCTGTCGCATGGCGCAGGAGACCCTGGCCGGGCACGGGCGCATCGTCGTGGTGTGCTGCGGCAGCAGCTACAACGCGGCGAAGGTGGCGGCGCTGTTCTTCGACCGCCTGGCGCACGTCGGCCTCGAGGTGGTGCTGCCCGGTGAGTTCCGCGGGCAGGTCGCGCACGCGCTGACCGACGGGGATCTGGTGATCGCCGTGACACAGAGCGGCGAGACGAAGGATCTGGTCGACGTCCTCGACCTGGTGCTGGCCGACGGCCACCGCGTGGGTCGGGTGGGCATGGTCAACAACCTCAACAGCACCATCGCCCTCGAGAAGTGCGACCTGGTGGTGCCCCTGCGCTGCGGGCCGGAGATCGCGGTGCCGGCGACCAAGAGCTTCCTCAACCAGCTGGCCATCTTCTACGTGCTGGCGCTGCGGCTGGGCGAGCACCGCCAGCAGCTCACCGGCCGGGGGGCCGAGCTGGCGGCGCGGCGCGACACGCTGAGCGATCTGCCGGCGCTGATCGAGCGCACGCTGGACGCGACGGCGGACGCGGTGGACGCGGCGGCCCAGCGGCTGTACCTGGCGCCCAGCATGCACATCCTCGGGACGCGGCTGGTGGGCGTGGCGCGCGAGGGGGCGCTGAAGGTGCGCGAGGTCGTGCTGAACCACACCGAGGGCTTCGAGGCCTCGGAGTTCAAGCACGGGCCCAACACCATCCTCGGGCAGAACACGCTGTACGGGCCGCTGCAGGTGGCGCGGCTGCTGCGCGCGCTGGGCGAGGCCCTGGCGCAGGGCTGCGACGCGGCCGACGATCCGGCCGCCCTGGTGCGCGACGTGACCGGCGCGGTGTTCGATCCACAGCGCGCGATGCCCGAAGGCTTCGACCGCGCCCCGCTGCTGCAGGCCCTGTACGCCGACTATCCGCTGCTGTACGTGACCGGCCCGGACGCGCGCGACGTGGCGCTGACGGTGTCGCAGCTGAACACGCACAAGATCCGCGGCAGCCTGACGGTGGTGATCGCCGAGGAGGACGCGCAGCTGCGGCAGGCCGCCTGCAAGCCGCCCGCCGACAACCCGGCCTATCGCGCCGAGTACATCGCGCTGCCGCCCACCGGCGACGGGCTGCGGACGGCCTTCAGCGCGACGGTCGTGCTGCAGCAGCTGGCCCTGGCGATGAGCGTGCGCAAGGCCGCCTGGCTGGACGCGCTGCACCTCGCCGGCCACGGCGTACACCCCGACGTCCCGAAGAACGTGAGCAAGTCCATCACCGTCGACTGACCCGCGGAGAAGACCATGGCCGACGCCCCCCGCATCGACATCTACGAGGCCCGCTATCCCTTCCCCGGCGTGATGACCGCCGGGCAGCCCACGCCCGGGCAGATGAAGGCCGCCGTCGAGGCGGGCTATCGCCTGCTGATCAACCTGCGCGGTCACGGCGAGCTGGACGTCGACGAGGCGCCCGGCCGCGCCGAGGCGCTGGGCGCGACCTACGTGCACATCCCGGTGGACGGCCCCGGCGGGGTCACCGTGGAGAACGCCCGGCGGCTGGCCGAGGCGCTGGCCGACGAGGACGCGCGGCCCGCGATGGTGTACTGCGGCAGCAGCAACCGGGTGGGGGCGCTCTTCGCGCTCAAGGCCCGGTTCGTGGACGGCGCGTCGCTGGACGCGGCGCTCGAGCAGGGGCGGGCGGCCGGCCTGCTGGGGCTCGAGGGCTACGTCCGCCAGCTGCTGCAGGGCTGAGCCACGTGGGCGACCGGAGGCCCCGGTGCCCCACCTGACGACCGCGCAGCGCGAGGCCGCGCTGGCCGCCCTCGACCGCGCCGGGCGCCCCCTCGCCGCCCTGCGCGCGGCGCTGCTGGCCGAGCTGCCTCCGGAGGTCGCCGCCCACCTCGACCACCTGCCCGAGCCGCGGGCACAGCTGGCCGCCGATCTCGAGGCCCTCGATCACCTGCCCGCGCCCGCGGGGGCCCCCTCGGCGATCGCCCTCTGGCTACGGGCGGCCGCGGCGCAGGCGCCGCAGGAGGCCCGCCTGCTGGGCGCCCTGGCCGCGGCCCCCTTCACCGACGATCCCCGCCCCTACACGCCGCCCACGGACCTGCCGCCGGTGTCGACCGGCAGCCGCCCGCTGTCCGGCCCGACCGATCCCGCGCTCACCCCGGCGGGCGGACACTTCGTGGGGCGCGAGGCCCTCGTCGACGCCGTGCTGGCCGATCTGCGCGCCGGGCGCTCGGTTCATCTCGTGGCCCCCCCCGGCGGCGGCGCCTCCGAGGTGGCGCGGGCGGCGCTGCGCACGCGGCTGTGCGCCCCCGGCCCCGGCGTCCGCCGGGTGATGCTGGAGGGCGCGACGGACCTGGTCGAGCTGGCGGTGGCGGTGGGCGAGGCCGCGGGTGACCCGCGCGCGGTGTCCCCCGAGGCCGCGCTCGCGGCGGCCAGCCGGGCGCCGGGGCTGTTCTGGCTGGAGGGCCTGACCGACGTGGTCGGCGCCCCGGGGGCCCTGCCCTTCTTGAAGCGCCTGGCGGATCTGCCCCGCGTCCAGCTCTTGACCACCGCCGCCGCGGCGCCCGACCTGGGCGGCGTGGTGCACGCGGTGCCGCCCCTCGCGGACGCCGCCGCCGCCGATCTGCTGGCCGAGCTGTGGGCCGAGGCGGGCGGCGCGCCGGACGCCCGCGCCGCGCTCGGGCCGCTGGCCGAGCGCGCCGAGGGCAACCCCCTGGCCCTCGTGCTGCTCGCGGCGCTGGCGCGCGGGGGCCCCCCGGAGGAAGCGCGGGCTCGGGTGGACCGCGCCGGGCACGACCCCGCGACGCTCGAACCCGCCCTCGGTCGGGCGCTCCACGCGGCCCTCGCCCAGCTCGGGCGCGACCGACGCCCCCGCCTCCTGCTGACGCTGGCGGCGCTCTGCCCCGGGGGCCTCGGCCCGCGCGTCCAGAGCCACCTCGAGGAGCACCGGGTGACGCGACCGGCCGACCGGCAGGCGCTCGTTCGGGCGCACCTGGCGCGGCTCGAGGGTGATCGCCTCGTGGTCCCCGCGGCCCTCGGGCGCTTCGCGCTGCACCAGGCGCAGGCCGAGCGCGGCGGGTTCTCCGCCCGGCGCGCGCGCGCCGCGCTGGGCGCCTGCGTCGCGCCGTGGACCGAGCTGGAGAAGGCGCCGCTCGATCGCGCGGATCTGCTGGCCGTGCATCGCCTGCTGCGCTTCGGGGCGCGCGGCGACGCCGGCCCCTGGGACGTGGCGCAGACCGGCGTGGCGCTGCTGCGGTGTCGGGCGCCGCTGCTCGCGCGCGCGTCCCTGCGCGCCGCCCTGGCCGATCCTTCGCCGCTGGTGCGGCTGGACGCGGCCCGGGCGTTGGTCGCGCTGGCGGGCGAGCTGGGCGAGCCCCTCGAGGCGCAGGCCGCCGCGGACACGCTGGCCACGGTGGCGGCCGAGGTGGGCGATCCGCTGTCCGGGCTGCTCGCCGCCCTCGCCCGCACCGAGCGCGCACTCGAGGCCGCCGATCCGGCGGCGGTCGCCGCGGCCTGGTCGCAAGCGCGCGCCCTGGCGGCGCACGACGCCGGCGTGCTGTGGCGCACGACCGCGGACGCCCTGCGGGTGGCGGCCGCTCGGGGCGCCCGGTGGTGGGCCCGGATCGTCGGCCTCGCGGCCCGGGCCTGGGCGGCGCCTCTCCGGCGCGCGCTGAGCGCCGAGGCGCAGTGGCGCTGGATCGCGCGGCCCCTCGGGCTGAGCGCCGCGCTGGCCCTCCGCCTCGGCGAGGCCGATCCGCGGGACGCCGAGCGCCTGGCGCTGGTCGAGGCACACCCCGGCCTGCGCGACGATCCGGCGACCCAGGTGCAGCTGGCGCGGCTTCGGGCGGCGGCCGGCGACCGCCGCGGCGCTTATGATCGCTGCCGCGCGGCGTTGACGCGCGCGCGCGCGCTCGACCACCCGCTGGCCTTGGCCAACGGCCTGGTCGTGGCGGCGGCGCTGCGCCAGGCGGCGGACGATCCGCAGAGCGCGCGCGCGATGCTGGCCGAGGCGATCTGGGCCTACGGGCGCGTCGGGCATCGGGCGGGCGCCGCGCGGGCCGCGGCCCTGCTGGCGGCGGTGCCCCTCGCCCCGGCGCGGGAACGGGACGCCGCGAGCTGAGCGGCCGGGCGCGGCGGCCGCTTGCGGCGCCCGGGCCGCCGGTGGCAGGGTGCGCGACGCAACGGGAGGTGCTCATGCGCGGGACGACGGGGATGGTACTGGGGCTCGGCCTGCTCTTGGCGCCGGGCTGCGACGACGGCGGCGGCGGCGAGGGCGCGGTGGACACCGGCCCCGCGCCCGGCGCGGGCGGCGCGCCCGGCGCGGGCGGCGCGCCCGGCGCGGGCGGCGCGCCCGGTATGGGCGGCGCGCCCGGCATGGGCGGCGCGCCGGCGGCCGATCCCTACGGTCCGTCGGCGCGCGTGACCCAGTTCGGCGTGCCGGCCGACGCCACGGAGGCTGCCAACTGCCCCGGCCTGGGCACCCAAGGCCAGAACTTCGCCTCGCTGCTGACCCTGCTGCAGACCGATCTGCAGGCGCTGGTCGAGCGCGACGAGGCGGGCCTGATCAGCGTCGTGCTGCTGCTGCAGGCCGAGGGCTTCCCGGCGTCGCCCTTCGACCTCAACGTCTTCCTCGGCGACGAGGCCGAGGACGGCTTCCGCATCGATCCGCGCGCCTTCGTCGGCGGGGATCCGCAGAACGGCCCTCAGGGTCGGCTGACCGGGTTCACGCACGCCGGGGGCATGTTCGAGGGCGGGCCGGTGAGCTTCACCTACACCATGCCCATCGGCACCTCGGTGGTGGACGTGCGCTTCGACGCCTTCCGCGCGCGCGGCGACATCCGCGCCGAGGGCGGCGGGGTCGCCATGGATCAGGCGTGGCTGGCCGGCTACCTCACCAGCGACACGGTCGAGGCCCTGGTGCAGGCCTTCCGCGGCCTGTGCGCGGCCGACGAGCCGCCCGAGACGTGTACGGCGGCGGCCACGCTGCTCGAGAACGAGAACGCCGCCGACGTCGTCGTGGCGCTCGCCGGCGGCTACGACGCGGCGGTGACCGGCGGCGTCGACGCCGCCTGCCAGGGCGACGAGTGCAACGCGATCAGCGTGTGTATTCGCGTCGGCGCCGACGCCGTGACGATTCCGGGCGTCCTCCCCTGATCCGCGGCCTCGGTTCGTCGCCCGCGCCCACGGCCGGCGCACCGGGGGCGCCGCGCAGGGCGCGGCCGGGCGGCCCGACGCGCGCGGCGTCGCCGCGTCCACGCCCCGCGCGCGAGCGCGCCGCGCGGTCGAACGTGAACAAGGCGGGATGATCCGGGACGGTGGGGGCCCGCGCGCCCCCCGAGCGAGGCCGCGTCCGCGCGCCGGCGAGGGCGGCGGCGACAGCGTCGCGCGCGGCGCCCCCCGAGCGAGGCCGCGTCCGCGCGCCGGCGAGGTCGGCGGCGACAGCGTCGCGCGCGGCGCCCCCTCACGCTCGAACGCACGCCGACGGCCGCGCGGCGCTCAGCGGCTCGCCCGCGCCTCCGCAGCGGCGGCCTCGGCGTCGCGGCCCAGCGCGCGCCACTGTCGCGCCGCGAGGTGCCAGGCCCGCACGGCCCGCGGCGCCCAGCCGGCGGCCTCCGCCAGCGTCGCCACGCGCTCCAGCTGCCGCGCGGTGTCCGGCTCGAGCTGCTCGGCCTCGGTCAGCCCGGCCGCGGCCGCGCCGAGCGCCGCGTCCACCCCCGCGCCGTCCCCCAGCAGCGCCGCGCAACAGGCCAACCGCACGTCGCAGACCGCCACCTCGGCCCCCTGCCCCATGGCGGCGAAGCGCGCGCGCGCCTCGTCGAGCTGCGCGCGCGCCTCGGCGGCGGCGCCGCGCTCGAGCATCACCTGCGCGCGGTTCGCCTGGGCGTAGACCGCGTTGCCCGCGCCGATCGCCGTCCACCGCGTCAGCGCGCGCTCGTAGGCGGCCTCGGCGCCGTCGAGATCACCCGCCGCCCGCAGCAGATCCCCGCGCTGGTTGTGGCAGGCGGCGGCCAGGCCGCGCGCGCCGACCTCCTCGAAGAGCGCGATGCCCCGCTCGGTGTGCCGCAGCGCCATCCCCGCGTCCCCTTCGACCTCGGCGAGGCGGCTGAGCCAGTACGCGCACCGCCCGGCGGCCGCCCGATCACCGCGCGCCGTCGCGGTGCGCTCGGCCGCCCTGAGCAGGGGCGCCGCGCGCTCGCCGTCGCCCTGGTTCACGTACGCGGCAGCCACGGCCAAGGCGCAGCGCGCCACGCGCTCCGCGTCCCCCAGCGCCTCGGCCAGGCGCAGCCCCTCGGCCACGCGCGCCCGCGCCTGCCCGATCTCGCCCCGCTGCAGCAACAGCTCGGCCGCCGTGTGCCGCGCGTCGATCGCCACCGCGCGCCAGCCGTGCGCCGCCGCCTCTCGCTCGGCGCGGTCGCACAGCGCGAGGCCCCCGGGCAGGTTCCCCGCCAGGCCGGCGATGCGCGCCCGCAGCACCCACACCGCGCCGCGCGACGGGGCCTCCCGACCGGCGACCGCCTCGTCCAGGGCCTGCTCGGTGGCGTCCAGCTGGGCCGACGCGGCGGCGAAGTCGCCCTCGTCCAGGCGCTCCGCGGCGGCCTCGAGCAGCGCCGGCACCGCCTCGGCGGGTCGGCCGGCGGCGCGCAGGTGGGCGCCGAGGCGCTCGGCGCGCCGCGGGACCGCGCGCAGGGTCAACATCGCCGCGCAGGCCGCGTGGTGGCCCGGCAGACGGCCCGCGGCCAGCGCCCGGTCGCGCAGCGCCGCGCGCAGGGTCTCGTGCGCGAAGCCCCAGCGGTCGGCGGGCTCGAGCCCGCCCTCGGCCTGCACCAGCCCGTGATCGAGCGCAGCCTCGAGCAGATCGCCGGCCGGCCGCCAGCGCGCCTCGGCGCACGCGCCCAGCCACTCGGCGCCGTCCACCTCGCGCCCGAGCACGGCGGCCAACTCCAGCGCGGCCCCGTCGTCCGCCGCGCGGCCCGCCAGCAAGCGCTCGACGCGCCGCGCCCAGACCACCGCCAGCGCGTCGTCCAGCTCGCTCAGCGCCGCCCGATCGGTCAGCCGATAGCCCGCCGGGCCAGGCACCAAGAGGCCGCGCTCGACCCAGTCACCCAGCAGCTGCGTCACCCGCAGGGGGTTGCCCTCGCTGCGCCGGTCCACCGCCTCGGCGAGGCTCGGCTCGACCCCGAGCGCCGCGCGCACCAGGTCGGGCCGCGCCGCGTCGGGCAGCGGCCCGATCACGCGGTGCTCGACCGCCGGGCGCGCCAGCAGGGCCGCCAGGCGCTCGGCCTCCGCGGAGGGGGCCTCGTCGGGGCGGGCGGTCAGCAGCACCAGCACGGACGCCGGCCGCGCCGCCTGGGCGTCGAGCAGGTGGGCGGTGAAGTCCAAGGCCTCCCGCCCGTGGTGGGCGTCGTCGAGCCACAGCAGCACCGGCCGCTCCGCCGCCAGCCGCCCCAACCAGCGCTCGATGGTCAGGTAGCGCTCGACCGGGCTGGCGAAGCGGAGGCGCGCGGTCGCGCGCTCCGCGCCCAGCGCGGGTCGCACCAGCTCGGCCAACGCGAGCGCCTCGCTCTGATCGAGGCAGCCCAGGCGCCCGAGGTGGGCCCGGGCGCGGGTGACCACGTCGGGGCGCGGCAGATCGACGCAGCCCAGGGCGCGCTCCACCATCGCGCCCAGACCCAGCGCCGGGCCGGCCAAGGGCCCGTGCAGGGCCCGCAGCGGCGTCGCGGCCCCGAGGGCGTGGGCCTGCTCGCCCAACCACTCGGCCAGGCGGCTCTTGCCCAGGCCGGCCGGGCCCGTCAGCGCGACCGCGCGGGCGGCGCCCTGCTCGGCGACGCCACGCAGCGCGGCCCACAGGGCGTCGCGCTCCCCCTCGCGGTCGACCAGCGGCACCGGGCGCAGGCCGAACAGCCCCAGCCCGACGCCGCGCAGGGGCGCGGCGTCGGAGGACGCGCGCAGCGGGCGCCAGCGCGTCGGCACCGGGGGGCGAGGCAGGCGCGGTGTGGCCTCCTCGGCCGACGCCGCGACGCCGGCCGCGGCGGGAGGCGCGCCGGTCGCGTCGGTCGCCCAGCGGCTGTCGGCGGCCGGCGCGGCCAGGGTGGCGTCCGTCGCGGGGTCCGGGGTCGCCGCCGGGGGCGTGGGGGCGGTCGCGATCAGGGTGGCGGCGACCCCCAGCTCGGTGGTGCCGTCCGCGCCGGCGGCGAGGGTCGGATCGGTGGCGTCGACCGGCGACGGGCGCTGCGTCGGGCTCGGGGGGCGCACGGCCTCGCCCAGCCGACGCAGCGCGAAGGCGGCGTCCGCCGCGCGCCGGCAGCGGCGATCCGGATCCTTGACCAGCAGGGCGCGGATCCAGGCGTCGAGGTCGACGGGCACCGCGACCGCGGGCACGAGGGGCGGCGGCGGCTCGCTCATCTGCGCGGCCACGGCCGCCGCCGGGGTGTCCCGAGCGAAGGGCGAGGCGCCGCAGACGAGGGCGTACGCCAGACAGCCGACGGCGTAGAGATCCGTCCAGGGGCCGAGATCCCGCCAGCCCCCCAGCACCTGCTCGGGGGCCATGTACGCCGGGGTGCCCGCCGCGGCGAAGGCCACCTCACCGGCGCCCCCCTCGAGGGCGGCGTCGGCGGCGAAGGCGAGCCCGAAGTCGGTCAGCTGCAAGCGCCGCGGTTCGCCGCCCCACAGGACGTTCTCGGGCTTCAGGTCGCGGTGGACGACGCCGCGGGCGTGGGCGTGCGCCAGCGCCGACAGCAGCGCCAGCAGGACGCCGCGGGCGTCCGCCCAGGGCGTGACCCCCAGGCGGGGCGTCAGGCTGCCGCCGTCGAGCAGATCCATCACCAGATAGGGGCTGTCGGCGATCAGCGCGGTGCCCGCCGCCTCGTCGGCGGTGACGCGACCGGCGTCGTGGACGGCGACGATGCCCGGGTGGTCGAGGCGGGCGATGGCGCGCACCTCGGCGGCGAACGCGGCGCGGAAGCGGCGGCTGGCCGCGTGCGCGGTGGTGACCAGCTTGACCGCCACCGGCGCGCCCGAGGCGGTGTGCCGCGCGGCCCACACCTCGCCCATCCCGCCTCGCCCCACGGGCGCCTCGAGGGTGAACGCGCCGAGCGTCGTCGGGACGGGAGGCGTCATGGGCCGGATGATGCCGGACGGTGGCCCGATGGACCAAGGGGCTCGCGGCGCGGCCCCGCGACGGGGGGCGTGCGCGGCGACGGCCGCGCCGGAGCGGCGGGACCCCTACTCCTCCGCCGCGGGCGCCGGCCCGGCGGGCAGGGGCGCGCCGGCTTCGACGAGCAGCCGCTCGACGGTCGGGCCGAGGCCGTCGTCGCGGCGCCGGGCGTAGTCGATGATCGGCAGGGCGAAGTAGCCGGTCGCGGGCCGGCCGTCGACGTCGAGGGGCGGCGCGATCGGATCGGCGCCCGCGGCGAGCAACGCGCGCACGACCTCGACCGGCGCAGCGGCGGCGGCCAGGCGTAGGGCCGCGTGCAAGCGGGCGGGGGCCGGCGCCGTGCGCAGCAGCAGCTCGACGGCCTCGGGGTACAGGATGGCCGCCGTCCAGACGGTGTGGCGGCGCGCGTCGAGCCGCTCGGGATCGGCGCCGGCGGCCAGCAGCGCAGCGAAGGTGGTCGGGCGGTCGACCGCGCGCATCAGCGGGGTGACGCCCTCGATGTCGGTCTGATCGACGACCGCGCCCGCGTCGAGCAGCAGCAGGGTCGAGGCCAGGTCGCCCCGCCACGCGGCCACCAGCAGCGGCGGACGACCGTGGTGGCCGGGCAGGTCGGGATCGGCGCCGGCCGCCAGCCGCGCCGCGAGGGCCCCGGCGTCACCCGCGGCGACGGCGGCGTGCAGGGGATCAGTGAAGGCCACCGCGAAGCCACCCAGCGCGCGCGTCTCGGTGCCGCCCGGGGGCCGCCGGACGCTGCGGAAGTCGGCCCGGACGCCCGCGGCGTCGACGCCCGCGAGCTCGACCACCTGCAGCAGCGTCGGATCGATCAGGCGGGCCAGCTCGCCGCCGATCCCGACCGCGCGCTCGGCCACCGCGTCGCCGCGCGCCGACACCAGCCCCGGCGCGCTCAGGACGCGGACGCCGTCGGAGGCCGGCTCGAGCGCCAGCAGGGTGCGCTCGAACCAGCGCTGAACGCCGGCGGCGTCGGCGGAAGGCTGCGCGCGGGCCGGCAGGGCCAGGGCGATCAGCGGCAGGACGAGGGCGGCGCGCATGGGGCGCAGCATGCCCACCCCGGACCCGCGGGACAACCGACCCGCGGGG
>JAUHXL010000121.1 GCA_030426945.1 bacterium | reverse complement strand
CCCATCGGGCGCGGCGCACACGGCGTCCAGCCAGCCCGGCGCCGCGTCCAGCGCGGGCGGGTGCACCGACTGGGCCGGCACGAGGCAGCGCGCGCCGTCCCAGGCGGCCGGCCGCTTGCGCCGGCGGAAGCTGAAGGTGTGGTGGGTGCGGAGGGGCACGCCGCTGCGCGCGACGTGCGGCGCGAAGCCGGGCGTGGGCCGGTTGCCCGGCGTCAGCTGCACGCCGTCGGCGCCCAGCGCGCACAGCGCGTCGAAGGCGTCGGCCATCGGCCGCCCCTGCAGGCAGCTCAGCGCCAGCAGCAGCGGCAAGCGCTCACCCCTCGAGCTTGTCGAGGTGCACGTCCATCTGCGGGAACGGGATGCTGATGCCGGCCTCGTCGAGCGCCAGCTTGACCGCCTCGGTCAGCTGATCGCGCACCGCCAGGTAGCGCTCCGGCGCCACCCACACGCGCGCCTGGAAGTCGACCGACGATCCGCCCAGCCCCACCAGGTAGGCCTGCGGCTCGTCCAGGGTGTCCTCGATGGTCTTGCAGGCCTCGAAGATCACCTTGCGGGCTTCGCGGATGTCGCAGCCGTAGTCGACGCCCACGTCGACCTCGACGCGCCGCTTCGGGCTGTGGCTGTGGTTCTCGAGGGGCGCGCCGAAGACGGCGCTGTTGGGCAGGACGATGCGGCGCAGGTCCCAGGTGTCGAGCTCGACCGTGAACAGCCCGATCTCCTGCACGATGCCCTCGAAGCCCGCCACCGTGATCAGGTCACCCACCTTGAAGGGGCGCAGGGTCAGCAGCATGACGCCCGCGGCGATGCTGCTCAGCGTGCCCTGGAAGGCGAGGCCGATGGCCAGGCCGGCGGCGCCGAGGATGGCGGCGAAGCTGGTCGTCTCGATGCCGAAGACGCCGAGACAGGCGATGATCACCAGCGCCATCAGCAGCGTACGCGCGGCGCGCGCCAGGAAGTGGCGCACCGTGGTGTCCATCTCGGCCTTGCGCATCGCGTTGAGCGTCACGCGCTCGGCGATCTTCGACAGCCAGTTGCCGGCGAAGAGGACCACGCCCACACCCACCACGCGCACCGCGTAGTCGATCACCATCTCCACGAGTCTGCCTCCAGTCCTTGGGGTGCCAAACGCCCTACCAGACGGGGTCCGTCGTGGAAACCCTGTCGTGAACGCGGGGTCTGCTCACGAGTCGTTGGTGGCCAATCCGACCGGCTGTCAGCGGTCAGCGGTCAGCGGTCAGCCGGGCCCGTACGCCGGGCCGAGTGCGGAACCGCTCGGCGAGCTCGGGGCGCCGGCTACCGGGCAGAAGGTGCAATCGCCGCGACGAAGCTGAAAGCTGACCGCTGAAAGCTGATAGCCCGTCCGTCCTGGCGGGGCGTCCGTTGGACCAGCCGGTTTGGATCACGCCCGCGACCCGGTCAGACCAGGGTGCCCTTGGTGCTCGGCACGCCGGTGCCGTCGCGGCGCACGGCCTGCCGTATCGCCAGCGCGACCGCCTTGAACGCGGCCTCGGCGCGGTGGTGGTCGTTCTCGCCCTTCAGCACGTCCACGTGCAGGCAGGCCTTGGCGGCGATGGCCAGCGAGCGCAGCGCGTGGGTCAGGTTCTCGGTGGCGATGGTGCCCAGCATCTCGCGCCGGAACCCCAGGTCGATCTCGGCGTGCGGACGCCCGGAGAAGTCGACGACCGCGCGCGCCAGCGCCTCGTCGAGGGGCGCGTAGGCGTAGCCGAAGCGCGCGATGCCCGCGCGATCCTCGAGGGCCTGGTCGAGCGCCTGCCCCAGCGTCAGCGCGCAATCCTCGGCGGTGTGGTGATCGTCGATCTCGAGGTCGCCCTCGCAGCTCATCCGCAGGTCGAGGCGGGCGTGCTTCGCCAGGCTGCTCAGCATGTGGTCGAGGAAGCCGATGCCGGTCTCGACGTGCGCCTCGCCGGCGCCGTCGAGGTCGAGCGTGACCTCGACGTCGGTCTCGTTGGTCGTGCGCTGCACATAGGCGCGTCGCGGGTTCATGGCAGGTACTCCGTCAGTTGGCGCACGTGATCCAGCACCACCGCCGCGCCGGCCGCCTCGAGCGCCGCGCGCGCCTCGCCCGCGTCGTCGCCCGGCGCCAGGACGCCGATGGGCACCGCGCCGGCGGCCCGCGCCGCCCGCACGTCGTCGGGCGTGTCGCCCACCAGCCAGCCGCGCGCGCGCCCCAGCCGTTCGAGGCACAGGCGCACCGGCGCGGGATCCGGCTTGGCCGCCGCCTCGTGCATCGTCACGCTGGCGGTCACCTGCGCGCCCAGCCCGGTCTCGGCGAAGAAGCGCTCGGCGTCCCCGCGCGGCCGCCCGGTCACGATGCCCACGGGCCACCGCGCGCCCAGCGCGGCCAACCAGTCGAGGTCGACCATCAGCCGCTCGGTGCGCCACAGGCCGGGCGCCTCGGCCGTGCCCTGGTACGCCGCCTCGAAGGCCTCGGTGACCGCCTCGAGCGACACCTCCACCCCCTGCCGCGCCATCAGCCGCCGCGTCAGCACCCAGTCGTTGTTGGCGTCGCCTTCGGCCTTGCCCGCCGCGATGGCCGCCGGCGTCAGCGTGACCCCGAAGGCCGCCGCCGCCGCCACCATCGCGGCGCGGTAGCTCTGCGAGACGTCGGCCAGCACGCCGTCGAGGTCGAAGAGCATGCAGTCGGGCGCGCACACCGTCAGCGCCGCCCGGGTCGAGTCCGTGGGCACCTGCACCCCACCGCCCGCGATGACCGCCGGCACGCCGAGCGCCCGCAGCGCCGCCTGCGCGAACACGCGATCCGGCACGCCGATCCAGACGCCGTCTTCCACGTCGCGCGCGTCGAGCCCGGCGGCCTGAAGCTGCTCGATCACGGGACGATCTGCCCGATGGGCGACACCACGATGTCGCTGCCACCGACCGCCTTCAGCCGCGGGATCAGCAGCGGCAGCCCGTCGCGCGGCACCGCGGCCTTCACCGCGTAGCCCGCCTCGCCGTGCAGCCGGCTGACCGTCGGCTGGCGCATGCAGGGCAGGATGGCGACCACCGCCTCGAGCCCGTCCGCCGTGACGTTCATCTCGAGCATCACCCGCCGCCGCGCCTCGAGCACCGAGCGCAGCAGCATGGCGAGGTGCTCGATGCCCGCCCGCTTCTCCGCGTCGTCCAGCGCCGCCGGGTGCGCGTACAGCCCCGTCGACGAGCGCATCACCTCGTCGACGATGCTCAGCCCGTTGGCGCGCAGCGTCGCGCCGGTGGCGGTGTTGTCGACGATGATGTCGGCGTCCTCGGGCGGGAACACCTCGGTGGCGCCGTAGGTGCGCACGAAGCGCGCGTCCAGCCCCTGCCGCGCGATCCAGTCCTGCGTCAGGCGCGCGTACTCCGAGGCCACGACCAGGTGCCGCTTCGGCAGCGCCCCGTCCTCGAGCATGTCGGTCGGCGCCGCCGCGACCACCCGCACCGGATCCAGCCCCGTGTCGAGCACGCGGGTCAGCTCCGCCTGCTTCTCGGCCACCCAGTCGGCGCCCGCGAAGCCCAGGTCGCGCGTCCCCGCGTGCAGCATCTCGACGATGTTCTGCGGCTTGAGCAGCTTGACCTCGAAGCCGGCCAGCGACAGCGTCGGCCGATAGGCGCGGCTGCCCACCGAGACGCGCACGCCGGCGTCGGCCAGCAGGCGGAAGATGCCCTCCTGCATGCGCCCCTTGGGCAGCGCCAGATGAATCGGCTCGGCCACGCTCACCCCCTTCAGGAAGCGACGAAGATACGGGAGGCGCCCGGACGGTTCACCCGAAAACCCGGCGCGCGCGTGGCCGCCCGGCGTCGGTCGAGCTAAGGTAGGCGCGCGAACGTCGAGCGAGGAGAGCCGAATGAGCGTGCGCGCGTGGCTGATCACCGGGCTGGCGCTGGCCACCCTGGGCTGCGGCGACGACCCGCCGAAGAGCCGCCCCAAGGCCGCGGAGAAGGGCGCCGAGAAGAAGGCCGCCGAGAAGAAGGCGGGCGCGGAGGCCGACGGGAAGGCGGCCGAGGGGGCGAAGGGCGCCGACGGCAAGGGCGCGGCGCCGCCCGCGTACACCTGGACCGAGACGCCCACCTTCGAGGGCATCCCCGCCGCCCCCGTCGGCGGCATGGTCAACGGCGCGCCCTTCGGGGTGGTGACCGTGCTGATCGAGCCGGGGCTCAAGGGGTGGAAGATCGCGTTCCACGACCAGGCGCTCAAGCGGCCGACCGGGCTGATCGTCGGCAGCCACCACCTCGACCTGCACCTGCAGGGGGACACGCCGGCCGCCGGCAGCAAGTACGAGAAGAAGATGAGCTTCGGGGGCGGCTACTGGCAGGTGCCCAAGCCCGGCGACACCGGCGGCGGCGCCACGAGCTGGAACGCCTCGAACGCGTACGTGCTCGAGTTCACCCAGTGGGACGTGAAGCCCTACGACACCGAGGGGCCGGTCTTCCAGGAGGGCGGCACCGCCTCGGGTCGGGTGGCGGTCAACTACAAGGGAAGCGGCGACTTCCAGAACAGCTGGATGGCGGGCACCTTCGAGAACGCCACGGTGCGCTACATGGGCAAGCCGTACTGGGTGAAGCAGGCCGAGAAGGCGGCGCCGGCGGACGCGGGCGCCGCGAAGCCCGCCGACGCGAAGCCCGCCGACGCGCCGAAGTGAGGCGTCGGCCGGCCCAGCGGTGAGCCGGCGCGCCCGCGCCGCGGCCCACCGCCGCGCAGCGGCTCAGATCTGCTGCGCGAGGTAGTTCTCGAGGCCCATCTGCTCGATCAGCGTGTGCTGCGCCTCGAGCCACTCGATGTGCTCCTCCTCGCTCGTCAGGATCTCCTCGAGCAGCGCCCGCGTGCCGTTGTCACCGGCCTCGCGCACCAGCTCGATGGCCTTGTTCAGCCGCGGCACCGCCAGGTACTCGAGCTCGAGATCGAGCGCGAGCTGCTCCGGGACCGTCTCGCCGATGCGCACCTTGCCCAGGCGCTGCACGTTGGGCACGCCGTTGAGGTACAGGATGCGCTCGATGAGCTGCTCGGCGTGCTTCATCTCGTCGATCGACTCGTGACGGACGTAGGCGTGCAGCTTCGAGTAGCCCCAGTCGGCGCACATCTTGGCGTGCAGGAAGTACTGATTGATGGCCGTCAGCTCGGCGGTGAGGATCTCGTTGAGGGCGTTGATGATGGTCTGATCGGGCTTGCGTGCCACGGGGGGGCTCCTTGGTGCCGTCCGGTTCGGACGGATGCCTCGCACGCCCGCGCGGTCGCGTCAACCCACGGCCGACGCGCGCCTCGTCAGCGGTCGTCCTTGCGCGGACGCGCGGTCTGCTCGCGCAGCAGCCGCCGCAGGTCGGCGCGGCACTGCCCGCAGTCACCGCCGGCGCGGCAGGTCTGCACCAGATCGTCCAGGTTCGCCGCGCCTCGCCGCGCGGCGTCGCGGACATCGCGGTCGGTCACCCCTTCGCAGAGACAGATGATCATGATCGACCTCTCGCCACCAAGGCCCGCACAGCGTAACGGGACTGAAAACCAATTTCAAATAGGAGCCGTGACGATCAACCGGCGAGTGCAACGCGCGTGCCCCGGACGCGCGAACCGCACCGTGCCCCCGCGCGCTGTGGTACAACTCCGCGGTCCACTGGAGGGCGGCCCGTGAAGCAAGAGGCACTGCAGGACCTGTTCATCGGCATCGCCGGCCTGATCGGGGCAGGCAAGACGACCCTGGCGAAGGCGCTCGGCGAGCACCTCGATCTGCCCGTCTACTTCGAGCCGGTGGCCGACAACGCCTACCTCGAGGACTTCTACCGCGACACGCAGCGTTACGCGTTCGCTACGCAGATCTACCTGCTGAACCGGCGCTTCCAGCAGCACCAGGAGATCATCTGGCGCGGCGGCGGCGGCGTGCAGGACCGCACGATCTACGAGGACGCCGTCTTCGCGAAGACGCTGGTGCAGCAGGGCCTGATGGACGCCCGCGACTACGACACGTATCGCCAGCTCTTCCGCCACATGAGCAACTTCATGTGCCGGCCCAACGTGATCATCTACCTCGACCTGAGCCCCGAGTCGTCGATGAAGCGCATCCAGCAGCGCAGCCGCGACGTCGAGTCGGGCATCTCGATGGCCTACCTCGAGTCGCTGCACCAGGCCTACAACGAGTTCATCGAGGACATCAGCCGCAGCGTGCCGGTCATCCGCGTGTGCTGGGAGCAGTTCCGCGACGTCGACGAGATGGCCACGGTGATCGAGCACGAGTACCTGAAGGGCTCGTTCTTGCGCGAGGTCACCTGGCAGCCCACCCGCTGAGAGGTACGCCGCCATGGCCGACAACGACTCCCGCGCCGGCGCCCGGTACGCCGATCCCGCCATCCTCGCGTGGACGGACGCCCGGCACGCCGGCCTCGACCCGGCCCTCGCCCGCGCGTTCGAGGCCCCCGGCCAAGAGGACATGCCCGCCATCCAGGTGGGCCGCTCCGAGGGTCGCCTGCTGCACCTGCTGATGCGCCTCGTGGGCGCGCGCAAGGTGGTCGAGGTGGGCACCCTGGCGGGCTTCTCCGCCGTCCACCTCGCCCGCGGCCTCGCCCCCGACGGCCACCTGTGGACGCTCGAGTTCGAGCCGAAGCACGCGCGCGTCGCCCGCGCCAACCTGGCCGCCGCGGGCCTCACCGACCGCGTCACCGTGGTCGAGGGCGACGCGGTGGCGACGCTGCCCACGCTGGAGCCGCTCGGCCCCTTCGACGCCGTCTTCATCGACGCGGACAAGGGCCGCTACGACACCTACGGCGCGTGGGCCGCGGCCAACGTCCGCCGCGGCGGCCTGCTGCTGGCCGACAACGCCTACTTCTTCGGCAAGCTGCTCGACCCCGAGCGCGCCGAGGCCGCGGCGGTGCGCCGCCTGCACGAGCAGGTGGGCGCGCACTTCGACTCGGTGTGCATCCCCACCCCCGACGGCCTGCTGCTGGGCATCCGCCGGTAAGACCTGATCAGCGCTGCTCGAAGGCCCGCTCGATCTTCGCCGCCAGCACGAAGTCGGCCTCGGCCAGCCCATCGATCTTGTGGGTGTGAAGCTCGACGACCACCTTGCCCCAGCCGAGCTGCAGGTCCGGGTGGTGCCCCTCGGACTCGGCCAGATCGCCGATCACGTTCACGAACGCCTGCGCCTGCTTCCAGTTCGGGAACGCGTAGTGGCGGTGCAGGTGGTGGTGATCCACCACCGACCACGCGTCGTCGAGCTGCGCCGCGAGCGGCGCGATGGCGTCGGCGGTCAAAGGCGGCACGCCGCCGCGGCAGGGTTCGCAGGACTTGTCGGCCAGATCACACACCACGTCGCTCATCTCGTCTCCCGGATCAGGGTCCGTCGCACAGGACGCCGAAGTCGGCGATGCGGTCGCGCGCGAACTGCAGGCGGTCGGCGCAGGTGGCTTGCCCGTGCAGCTGCTCGGCCAGGAAGTCGCCCGCGGCGCACGCGCGGGTGCAGGCGCGCCGCACCAGCAGCCGGTGGCCAGCCGTCAGCGCATCGCAGGTCGAGTCACCGGTCCAGGTGGCGCAGTCGGCCAGCGGATCGCAGGCCACGAGGCAGGGATCCTCGAGCGCCCCCTCGACCGCGTGCAGCACCGAGCCCTCGCCGGCCGCCTGCAGGCACACGCTGACCGAGTCGCAGACGGGCTGGTCGACGCCCCCGCAGGCCACCGGCTGGCCGTCCACCCAGGCGGTGTCGAAGCCGCCGAAGAACTGGCGCATCGTCGAGATGATGGTCGCGGGCGGGGTGCCCGGCGGCAGCACGAAGAGCAGGGTGGCGCAGATGGTGGGGGCGCCCGGCTCGAGACAGGCCGACTGCACCTGCCCGAACCACGACACGATGTCCTCTTCGATCCAGTACCCCTCGATGAGGCCGTCCTCGAACCCGTAGCCCGGACCATCGAGCGTCAGGCGCCCGCTGAGCTGGGCGGCGCGCAGGTTGATGTCGATGATGATGTCGTTGCCCACCGGGAAGGGCAGCAGGAAGCCGCCGGGCTCCGTGCGGTAGCTGCCATCGGGCGCGATGGCCACCGCCGGGAACATCAGCCGCGGCTCGGGCAGCTCGACGTCGGGGTCGACCAGCGAGATCCGGTTGACCAGGTTGCGGGCGCTGTCACGCACGCCCGCCACCGTCCACAGATCGACCGCGCCGACCGTCGCCAGCGTGTCGCCCGTGTTGAAGCCCTTGGCCACGCTGAAGTTGAAGATCGGCGCGCTGCCGTCCGGCCCGAGCTCGACGTAGGGCTGCAGGCTGTTGATGCGCAGCTGCGCCAGCCAGCTGCGCAGCGTGGTGCCGGCGTTGCTGCCGACCACCGTGCAGCCGGCCGCGCGCGCCGCCTCGACGTCGACCGGGAAGTCGAGCCGGCTGGTGCGCGTCGCGGGGCCGAAGTACTCCTGCGGCGGCAGGCCGCCGTCGGGCGGGTTCAGGTCGACGCCCATGTCCAGCCCCGCGTCGGGCTCCGGGCCGTCTCGCCCGTCGCAGTTCTGATCGGTGCCGTCCATCTCGAGATCCGGGGCCTCGGGGTTCACGGTCGGGTCGTCGTCGTCGCAGTCGCGGCCCCCGCAGCCCGGCGCGCGCGACGCGAACAGGTCGTGATCCCGATCGCAGTTGTTGACGCGCACCGGCACCCGGAGATCGGCGAGGGCCCCGCTGGCGCCCACGGCCGAGACGACGACGTCGTGGGGGCCATCGACGTACGCCGTCGTATCCACGCCGACGCTGAAGGGCGGCTGGCGCGCGTCGAGCAGCCGATCATCGTCGACCAGCACGACCACCCGCGCGGGCGGGCCGTCGTCGTCGCGCGCCTCGATCTCGACGCGCACGGCGCCGGTCACCTCGGCGTCGGGCTCGAGGGGCGCGCAGGCGTCGTCCACGCACACCCGCACGGTCAGCTCGAGCGGGTGGTCGATCTCGACCATCCGCTCGACGCGGGTCACCTGGCCCGCGCCGTCGGTCGCGATGGCCGTGAGCGTGACCACGCCCGCGCTGTAGGGCGGCGTCCAGGCGATGAGGCCGTCGCCGTCGAAGCTGCCGTAGAAGAAGCCGTCGACCTCGAGGTCGACCGCGGCGAGCTGCAGATCGTCCTCGGCGTCCACCTGCACCTGGACCTCGCCCGCGACGACGGCCATCTCGGCGGGGGCGACGAACGCGACCGTGGGCGCGCGATCGACGCGCAGCGTGCCCTCGACCTCGGTCGTGTTGCCCGCGGCGTCGGTGGCCACGACGCGCAGCGGCACGTCACCCGAAGGCAGACCGGCGGTGTCGACGGCCAGCGTCCAGGGTGCCCCGGCGAGGGCGACGGGGTCGCGGTCGCCGACGGTCACCTCGACGGCGGCCACCCCCGAGGCGTCCTCGGCGCTGAGGACCACGGGCACGACGCCCGCGACGGGCGCGTCGCCGGCCGGGCCCACGATCTCGACGGTGGGGGCCGTGCGATCCACGGCGAAGGCCACCGTCGCGGCGGTGATCTGGCCGTCCGGTCCGACCGCCCAGGCCCCCAGGACGTGCGGGCCGTCGGCCAGCGCGCCGACGGCGAGGAGGGCGCCGAAGGGGGCGGCGTCGTCGACCGCGATCTCGACGCCGTCGACCGCGAAGCGCACCGCGGCCGCGCCGGGGGCGTCCGCGGTGATCTCGACGTCCGCCGACAGCAGCGCGTCCGCCTCGGGGGTGATGACGACCAGGCCGGGGGCGGGCTCGGCGCAGGGGTTCTGCACGGTCACCGTGCCCCGGTCGAACGCGCGCCCGCCGCCCACGTTCTCGGCCACCACCCGCAGGCGATGGGGGCCGTCGGCGACCGCGGTGGTGTCCCAGGTGCGCCACGCGCCCTCGCCGGGCAGCGCCTCGCCGTCCAGCTCGAAGGTCCAGGTGATCGGCCCCGCGTCGTCGGCCGTCGCGGCGAGGCGCGTCGTGCCGCAGACGGCGGCGCCGGCGGCCGGGGCCAGAAGCTCGACGCGCTGGGGGGGGCACGCCGCGCCGCCGACGCAGGGATCGAGCACGCGCAGGTCCAGATACGCCTCGGCGGTGTTGCCCGCCTCGTCCGCGGCCACGGCCGTGAGGCGGTAGGGGCCGTCGGGCAGCCCGCCCGTGGCCCACTGCCAGGTATAGGGGGCCTCGAGCAGCTCGGCGGCGAGCAGGCCGTCGACCAGCACGGTCACCGAGGCCAGCGCGCGATCATCGGCGGCGTCGATGGCCACCGGCACCTCGCCGAAGACCTCGGCGCCCTCGGCGGGCGCGGTGAAGGCGACGCTCGGCGCCGCCTCGTCGGGCGGCAGGGCGTCAGGGGCGGCGTCCGGCGCGGCGTCGACCTCCGGCGCGGCGTCGGGCCGGGCGGCGTCCGCCGGCGGCGCTGCGTCCGGATCGACCGGCGCGGCGTCCGGCGCCGCGTCCACGGGGGGTGGCTCGGCATCCCCCGGCGGCGCCGCGTCCGCCGGCTGGGCGTCGTCGGCCGCCGCGTCCGTCATCTCGCCCGGTCGTTCGTCGCCGTCGTCGCAGCCGACGGCCAGCGCCATCAGCAACAGCGCCAGGGTACGCGTTCGCAGCATCGGTGCCCCTCCCCTCGGGCGGCCCATCTTAGCCGGGCGGCGGGCACCGCGGAAACCGGGCGCTCAACGGGTCAGAGCATCGCCACGACGCGGTCGACCATGGCCTTGGTGCTGTCGCGCACCTCGGTGATGCGGCCGGCCAGCATGTACGCCGGCGTCGTGACGACCTTGTTCGCTTCGTCCACCCGCGTCTCGGTCACCGGGCAGGTGACGTGGTGGGCGCCCATGGCGTCGATGGCCGCGGCCGGCCCCGCCTCGTCGCCGATGGTCAGCGCGACGCCCTTCACGCCCGCGTCGCGGAAGATGACCGCCGCCAGGGCGGGCGCGATGCACGCGAAGCCGAGAGGCTTCTTCGCGGCGTGCATGGCCTTCACCAACGCCGCCACGTCCGGCCGGGCCTTCGCGTCCTTGCCGTTGACCGCGAAGTCGCACAGGTTCTTGGCCGCGCCGAAGCCGCCCGGGAAGACCAGCGCGTCGAGATCGTCGGCGGCGATCTCGGACAGCCCCAGCGGCGCGCCGCGGGCGATGCGCGCCGCCTCGACGAAGATGTCGCGCGTCTCGCCGGTGACGTCGCCGGTGCTGTGATCGACGACGTGCATCTGGGGGCCGCGCGGGGCGATGCAGATCGCCTCGTGGCCGGCCTCGTCGATGGCCAGAAGCGTCAACACCGCCTCGTGGATCTCGGCGCCGTCGTAGACGCCGCAGCCGCTGAGAACGACTCCGATCTTCGCCATGTCACACCTCCTCGTGGGTCCGGGGATCCTCAGATGGGGAAGGGCGTGCCCCAGTGGGCCTGCCCGCCGTCGACGCAGAAGGTCTCGCCGGTGACGTAGTCGCCGCCCGGGCCGGCCAGGTAGGCCACCGCCCAGGCCACGTCCTCGACCCGGCCCAAGCGCTTGAGCGGCACGTGCTTGTTCATCTCGGGGATGATCTGCTCCCGCACCTCGGCGGGGTAGGTCTCGAGGCCGGTGGACTCGATGATGCCGGGCGCCACCGCGTTGACCAGCACGCCGTGCTTCGCCCACTCCAGCGCCAGCGTCTTGGTCAGGTTGACCACGCCGGCCCGCGCCGCGCCGGTGTGCGCCATGCCGGGGAAGCCGCGCCACATGTTGGCGACGATGTTGATGATGCGCCCGCCGCCCTGCTTCACCATGTGGCGCGCGGCGGCCTGGCTGACGTACCAGGTGCCGTTCAGGTTGGTGTCGATGACCGCGCGCCAGCCCTTGGGCCGAATGTCGATCGCCGCCGACGGAAACTGGCCACCGGCGTTGTTGACCAGCACGTCGATGCGGCCGTAGTGGGCCTGGACGGCGTCGACCCACGCGGCGACGGCGTCCTCGTCGCGGATGTCGAGGGCGGCGTGGTAACACTCGGCGCCCGCGGCGGCGAGGCCCGCGGCGGTGGCCTCGAGGCGCTCGAGCTTGCGCGCGCCGATGGCGACGCGGGCCCCGAGGGCCGCGCACTCCTCGACGATGGCGCGGCCGATGCCCGAGCCGCCGCCGGTGACGACGACGACCTTGTCGGCCAGAAGGTCGGCGCGGAACACCTGACTCGGCCGCATGGGGGCCCCCGAGCATTGAACTTGGGGCCTTGGTAGCGGTCTGATGGGGGCGCGTCAAGGCGCCCAGGAGGCGAGCATGAGTCCGAGAGCCGCCGTCGTCGCGGGTCTGCTGTCGGTGCTGGCGGCGGTGGTCATCGGGTGGGCCCTGCTGATGCCCGACGCCACGGGCCCCGACGATCCCCCCCCACCAGCGCCCACGCCGGCGCCCCGGGCCACGCCGATCTCACCCGCCCCGCTGCCTCCCCTGGGCAGCGCCCCCCCCGAGCGCGCCGCCGCGGCGCCGACCGGCGCCCAGGCCAGCGGGGTGCCCGCCCCACCCGGCCCGTCCCTGGGCGAGCGCGCCCTCGACGCCGACGACCTGCGCCGGCTGGCGGCCATGCGCGCGGACCTGCCCGAGCCGGCCGCGCTCCCCCGCCCCGCCGCGGGCGACGCCGGCGCCTCCACCGCCCGACTCGACGCCCAGGACGTGCGGACCGCCATCTCGGCCGCCAAGCCCGCGGTCGCCGGCTGCTACGAGCAGGCGCTGGCGCGCAGCCCCGATCTCGCGGGTCGCCTGCTCGTGCAGTTCACCATCCGGCAGGGCGAGGGCAAGGGCAGCCTGGGCGACGCCGAGGTCATCGAGGACGGCCTGGGCAACCCCTTCCTGGGCATGTGCGTGATCGACGCGCTGGCCAAGGTCGACTACCCCGCCCCCACCGGGCGCGGCGAGGTGGTCGTGAAGTACCCGTTCGTGCTGAAACCGGCGGAAGGAGATCCGTGATGCGGACGACGATGCTGGCGATGATGCTGCTCGCCGCGGGCGCGGCGCGCGCCGAGGGGCCCAAGTGGCAGTTCCAGGTGACCGAGGTCGTGAAGCCCGGCCAGAAGGCGACCATCACGCTGCAGCCCCAGAACACCGTGCACGAAGTGACGCTGACGCTGACCCCGGACGGCGCGGGCAAGGCGGTCACCTTCCGGGCCAAGAAGCTGCCCGCCGGCCAGGCCAAGGCCTTCGCGTGGGCCGTGCCCGGCGGCGTCAGCACCTGGACCGGCGAGCTTACCGGATCGGCGGACGGCGCGACGACGACGGCCAAGCTGACCCTGAAGATCGCCGCGGTGGCGCCCCTGGACGTGCAGCTGTCGAAGAAGGACGTCGATCTGGTGGCCGGGCGCCTGGTGGTCGTGCCCAGCAACCCGCTGGCCAAGGCCGCGCTGGGGGTGTGGGACGCCACCGGCGCCCAGATCGCCGACGAGGAGGTCGAGCCCCAACCCCTCGAGGGCGGCAAGCGCTACGCGATCACCTTCGACGTGCCCGACGAGGCGAACGTGCGGCGGGTGGAGTTGAAGCTGTACGACGCGTACGGCACGTGGGCCAGCCTGCGCGTGGTGCGCTGGTACGACGAGGTGGAGCACGACCGGGTCGAGTTCGAGTCCGGCAAGTGGGACATCCGTCCGGACGAGGCGCCCAAGCTCGACCGCGCGATCACCGCGCTGCAGAAGGCCATCGCGCAGTTCCGCGCCGAGCTCGGTGACGCCGCCGCCGCCGTCGACGGCGGCGTGTACGTGGCCGGCTACACGGACACCGTCGGCAGCGTCGCCGACAACCTGACGTTGAGCCGCAACCGCGCGCGCACCATCGCCCGCTACTTCGCCCAGCACGGGGTCACGCTGCCCATCTACTATCACGGCTTCGGCGAGGCCGTGCAGGCCGTCGCCACCGGCGACGAGGTGGACGAGCCCCACAACCGGCGGGCGCTGTACGTGCTGACCAACGCGCCCCCCGAGGGCGGCGCGTTCCCCCAGGCGACCTGGACGCGGCTGAAGTAGCGCCCCCGGTCGACGGGGGGTTTGGCGCGCCCGCGATTTGACCCGTACACTGCGCGCGACGTCGAGGAGGACGGTCGATGAGCGTGAAGGCGGCGGAAGCCCGAGCGGCCCTGAAGGCCCTGCTGGACGAGCGGCTGGGCGGACAATCGGCGTGGCTCGAGGCCAGCCTGGCCGAGGCCAGCCCAGAGTCGGTCGGTCGAATGCTGCTCGAGGCGACGCGCGCGGTGGGCCGCCGGCCCCTGGTCGCGGGCTTCGCCGAGCGCGACGACGCGACGCTGGCCGGCCCCCACGGGGCGATGAAGATCGGCCACTGGCGCACCGACGAGGCCGTGCGCTCGCTGCTGCTCGCGCACGTCGCCGACGCGACCGAGCACCCCTTCCGCGCCCTGTACACGCTCTACGATCAGGGCGACACGGAGGCCCGCGTCGCGGCGCTGCGCGCGCTGAACCTGGTCGACGACCCCAGCGCCGAGGACGGCCTCGAGATGGTCTTCGACGCCGGGCGCACCTACCTCGAGGAGCTCATGGCGGCGGCGTGGACGCACAACCCCTTCGCCACCGCGCACCTCAACGACACCGAGTACCGCAAGGCGGTGCTCAAGGCGCTGTTCTGCGACGTGCCGGTCGACGGCTTCATCGGTCTCGAGCAGCGCGCCGACGCCGAGCTGGCCAAGAGCCTCTGCGAGTACGCCGACGAGCGGGTCGCCGCCGGCCGGCCGGTGCCGCACTCGGTGTGGATCGTCGCCGCCCATCACCCGCGCCCCGGGCTCGTGGCGCGCCTGGTCGGCGCCCTCGAGCATCCGCTGCCGGTCGAGCGCCGGGTCGCGGCGACCGCGCTCGCCAACGCCTGCGACGCGCGCGCCCTGCCCTTCGTCGAGGAGCGGCTGGCGCGCGAGGAAGATCCGGCTGTGCTGGCCGCGTTGACGCGGGCGGCCGAAAACACTCGGGCTGCGCTCGACTGAGCCCACCGCCCGCGACCCCGCGAGGACCTGCCGATGCGACCGATCCTGCTCGCGCTGACCGGCCTGCTGCTGGCCACCCCCGCCGCCGCCCGCACCGACGACGAGGCTGCGCTCTTGCGCACCATCCGCAAGGCGGAGCAGGCCGGCTTCGAGCGTCACCAGCTGAAGCGCTACCTCGAGGCCTTCGCACCCGAGTGCACCTGGACGATCGGCCGCCGCGAGAAGCCGGGGGAGTTCGAGATCTCCTTGCCCTACGCCAGCCACGTGGGCCAGCAGAGCGAGCGCTTCGAGCTGCCGGCGACCGGCAAGGCGCGCATCTACCTGCAGGACGAGAAGGTGACCATCGAGGGCGACCGCGGCACCGTTCGCGCCCGCGTCGCGCGGCACTTCTTCGGCGGCTCGGACGAGTGGATGCGCGTTTACGTCGCCAAGCGCACCGCCAAGGACGCCTGGCAGGTGACGGCCGTGCGGGCGTGGCCCGTGCGCGAGTCGATCGGACCGCAGACCATCACCTTCGATGACGCCTTCTGGACCTACGCCGACAAGACGGTGGACGAACAGCTGAAGGCCGACAACGGGACCTTCGAGTCGCGCATGGTCGCGCTCGTGCAGGCGCGGCGCTTCGCCGAGGC
>JAUHXL010000713.1 GCA_030426945.1 bacterium | reverse complement strand
GCCCTCGACCGCTTCCTGCCCCAGCAGGTGCAGGACGTGTTCACCGTGATCACCGACGTCCTGAACATCGTCAGCGAGCTGACCGTGGTGGGCGAGATCGAGTTCGTCCAGTCCCGTCTCGACGAGAACAACATGCTGATCGGCAACGACAACCGGTGGCAGAAGTTCCGCTTCGTCTGGCGCAACGGCTGCCCGGCGGGCATGGACTGCCGCCGCGAGTTCACGATCGGCAACCTCGACACCGAGCGCCGGCCGATCTTCGGCGTCTTCGACGCGACGGTGGATCGCACGACGGTCAACATCGCCCCGCACGGCCTGAACTTCCGCTACGGCGTCATCATCCTGGGCATCGCCGAGGAGTGGATCATCCCGGCCATCCTGGGCAACGCGAACATGGGCCGGGTGACCTTCGCCGACCTCTTCGCGTCGCTGCTGCCGTGCGAGGACATCGACGACATCACCGCCGACGGCTTCTGCGAGGACGTGCTGGTGCTGGCGCTGTCGGACATCCTGTTCGACCTGACCGCGCGCCTCGAGTTCAGCCCGGACCAGTTCCGCATCGAGGGGACGGCCACGGCCGTCGACGAGGACGGCGATCTGGTGGTCGACAAGCTGGACGAGGGCATCTGGCGCGGCACGCTGACCTTCGGCGAGACCGTCATCGACTTCAACGGCTGCTTCACCGGGTGCCGCGACGCCGAGTGCCCGCCGCCCGAGTGCATGGTGCCGATGGAGTAGGGCGCGCGCCGCGCCCGACCCCGCCTGAGCTCTGGACCACATCCTCCCACCCGCCAACGTTGACACCTCGCCCCGACCGGGCCGACAATCGCCCGCGGAGGGGTCCATCGAGGTGTTGTCCGTGCGTCCCGCGCCCATCGTCGCGTTCGCTCTCGGCGCCCTGCTCGCGGGGTGCGGAGGCGCGCAGCAGCAGACCGAGCGACGGCTCGGCGAGCTCGGCACCGAGCTGAAGCTGCTGCGTGACGCCGTCGAAGGTCAGAACCGTCGGCTCGAGGACATGCGGGATCGCCTGCAGCTGGTCGAGGATCAGCTCGAGGCGCAGGCGCTGCACCGGGGGCGCGTGCCGCAGCGCCTGCCCGTGGTGCGCCTGGCCCCGCGCGACGAGGATCCCGGGCCCACCGCCGAAGAGATCGCCGGCGCCACCACGATCACGCAGGACGACCTGTACGCCCTGGGCGGGGGCGCGCGGTCGCCCGGCGGGCCCGTCGAGCCGCCGCCCAACGCGGCGCACGCCGGCAACATCGGCGTCACCCCGGTGCCCGGCGGCGGGGGCGCGCCCAGCGCGGTCGCGCCCGCGCCCCTTCCGCCGGTCGACGACGCCATCGCCCAGTACAAGGCGGCCTACAGCGCCTATCAGCAGGGCGACCTGAGCGCCGCGGCCCACGGCTTCGGCGACTTCGTCGCCCGCTATCCCAAGCACGGCTACGCGGACAACGCCCTCTTCCTGCTCGGCGACTGCCGCTTCCAGCGGGCCGAGTACGCCGGCGCGCTCGAGGCCTTCCGGACGGTGCTCAGCGAGCACCCGACCGGGAACAAGGTGCCCGACGCGCTGCTGATGATCGGGCGCACGCTTCAGCGGCTGGGGCGTCCGGCCGAGGGTAGGGAGACGCTGGCGCGGCTGGTCGCGATGTACCCGGACACCGACGCGGCCCAGCGCGCCGCCTCGGCGCTCGGCGGCCAGGGCAGGATGTGACGGTGGGCGACGCCCGCCGAGACGAGAGGAACCGCTCGATGCACCACGCTCGAATCGCGCTCACCGTGGCGTTGGCCTTCGGGGCCGTGGCCGAGGCGCAGACCATCCGGGTCAGCGGCCGGGGCTCCGAGATCCCCGAGGAGTACATCGTCGAGCCCGGAGACACGCTGTGGGAGCTGTGCGAGACCTACTACCAGGATCCCTGGCAGTGGCCGACGCTGTGGGCCCTCAACCCCCACATCACCAACCCGCACTGGATCTACCCCGGTGACGTGCTGCGCATGCGGCTGGGGGCGGACTCGCCCTCGGTGAAGCTGGATCCCGTGAAGTACACCGTGGGCGCCGACAACGCGGCCCACGTCAGCCTGAACGACGGGTTCATCGCCGAGGAGCCGGTCGAGCGCCTGGGCGAGCTGTCCTACTCGCCGCTGGCCCACGAGTATCTGGCCGAGGAGAACCTGGTCTACCTGACCTTCGACAAGCTCGACGAGGTGCGCGTCGGCCAGAAGTTCTCGGTGTACGAGGTGCTCAACGACGTCAATCACCCGCTCGACAACAGCTACGTCGGGCAGAAGATCCGCGTGCTGGGGGTGGTCGAGGTGGTCGGCGTGGACGAGAGCGTCGCGCGGGCCCGGGTGACGCAGTCCTATCGCGAGATCCTGCGCGGCCTGCCGCTGACGCACCACATCGAGCACTACGTGCTGGTGAACCCGAAGCAGAACCTGATCGACCTCGAGGGCAACATCGTCGACGCGATGCGGCCCGAGAAGGAGATCGGTCAGTTCTTCCAGGTGTTCATCGACAAGGGCGCCAAGGACGGGGTGCAGGTGGGCAACCGCTTCTTCGTGATGCGGCGCGGCGACGGCTTCCTGGAGCTGACGCTCGAGCGCGATCAGGCGCTGCCCTGGGAGCAGATCGGCGAGGCGCTGGTGGTCGAGACGCAGGATCGCAACAGCACCGCCATCATCACGCGGGCGGCGCTCGAGATCCGTCGCGGCGATCGCGTCGTGATGCAGCGCCACTACTAGGCCCGGCTCACCGCTCCCCGTTTGGACGACCTGGATCACCGCACGCGTCTGTTGGCGGCTTCGCTCGCGCCGGAGGTGACGCACGTCCACGCGATTCACGCGCTGCTGCGTGATCCCGACGCGTGGGCGGAGCCCGAGGGGCTCGACGGGCGGCCGCTGATGACCTGGCGGGCGCTGGTCTCGGGGCCCCTGCAGCAGCGCCTGGCCGCCGAGCTGGCGGCGCTGCGGGCGATCGGCGGCTGGTTCCTCACCCCCCTCGACGCGGGCTGGCCGGCCACGCTGCCACCGGACGGCGTGCTGCGCGGGCTGGGGCGGCTGCCGCCGGGGCCCATGCTGGCGATCGTGGGCG
>JAUHXL010000712.1 GCA_030426945.1 bacterium | reverse complement strand
GTGCCCCGCGACGTGCGACGCGCGCTGCGCGAGCGCCTCAAGGCCGCCGCGCGGGCCCTCGGCGCCGTCCGCGATCTCGACGTCTACCTCGGGGACTTGCCCGGCTACGCGGCCACCCTCGAGGACGGCGAGCACCTGCTCACGCCCCTGCGCACCCACCTGCACGCCGAGCGCGAGGACGCGCGCGAGGCCATGCTCGCGTTCCTCGACGCCCCCGAGTGGACGGCCACCTGCGAGGCCATCGAGCACACGCTCGAGGCGCTGCGCCGGCCGCGCACCGCCTTCGCCCGAGCCCGTCTGCGGGCGGTGGCCCCGGACCTCGTGCGCGCCCGCCTGCGCGCGGTGCTCGACGGCGGCCGCGCCATCCGGCCGAAGAGCTCGCCGGCCGCCTACCACGACCTGCGCAAGCTGTGTAAGAAGCTGCGGTACACGGCCGAGTTCCTGCGCCCGCTGGCCCCGGAGGCCTTGGCCACGCTCATCCGCCAGCAGAAGGCCCTGCAGGATCTGCTCGGCCGCCACCAGGACGCCGACGTGTCGATGCACCTGCTGGGCAGCTTCGCGTCGTCCCTGCCCCTCAAGAAGCGCCAGCGGCGCGCCATCGAGACGCTGCGCGCGGCCCAGGCCGAGGCGGCCACCGCCGAGCGCGGCCGCTTCCCGGCGGTGTTCGGCGCCTTCGACGACGCCGACTGGCAGGTGGAGCTGGACGCCGCCCTCGCGGCCGACTGAGCGCGCGCGCCGGGTGGCCGGTCCTACGAGGGCGCCATGCGGCTGCGGGTGCGCGCCAGCCGGTGCGCCAGGAAGGTCAGCAGCACCACCGCCAGGCCCAGCAGCGGCGCCGGGCTCGCGTCGTCCACGACGACGCCGTGGATCTTGACCCCCACCACCACCGCGCTCGACGCCAGGTACAGGCCCGGCAGCCACGGATAGCCCCAGGCCGACCAGCCCGACGGCGGCCCGTCGCGCCGGCGCAGCACGAAGACGCACGCGACGGTCAGGGAGCCCACCACCACCATCGCCAGGCTCACCGTCTGCAGCAGCACGTCGAAGCGGTTGCTGACCACCAGCAGCACCGCCCACAGCCCCTGCAGCCACAGCGCGAAGGTGGGCGTGCCCGTGCGCGGGCTCAGCCGACCGGCCCGCTGGACGAGCACGCCGTCGAGGCCCATCGCGTAGCCCACGCGCCCCCCGCCCAACACCGTGCCGTTCAGCGACGCCACCAGGCACAGCAGCACCAGGCCGTTCATCGCCCAGCGCGCGCCCTCGCCGCTCAGCACGCCGGCCATCTCGCTGCCCGCCTCGCCGATCGAGGCCAGCCCGCCCATGCCCAGCACCGCCACGAAGCCCAGGCACATCAGCACGTACAGGCCGGTCACCGACAAGGTCCCGCCGACCAGCGAGCGCGGGATGTTGCGGCCCGGCTCCGCCACCTCACCGGCCACGTAGATGACCGCGTTCCAGCCCGAGTAGGCGAAGTAGGCGGCCATGTAGGCGGTGACGACGCCGTCCAGCGTCAGCGGCAGCGGCGCCGCGGGTGGCCCGGACGGGGCGCTGCCCGTGGTCCACAGGCCCAGCGCCACCAGGGACAGGACGAACAGCACGCCCAGCGGCAGCAGCGTCGTCAGCTCCTGGGTCCACGCGGCCGGGCGCACGCCCAGCGCGTTGAGCCCCGTCAGCGCGACCACGATCGCCGAGGCCACCGGCTGGGCCACCGTCACGTCGCCGAGGGCCGGCAGCGTGAAGGCCACGGCCGTGAGATCCCAGCCCGTCAGCGCGGGGATCTGGTACTGGCACAGCGCCAGCGCCACGGCGGCGATCGAGCCCCCGAAGATGCCCACGAACAGCGTCCATCCAGCCGCGAAGGCCACCGATGGGCCGAAGGCCGAGCGCAGGAAAACGTAGTCGCCGCCCGCGCGCGGGATGCGCGCGCCCAGCTCGGCGTAGGCGACCGCGCCGCCCAGCACGATCAAGCCGGCCGCCGCCCAGATGGCGAGGAACACCGCCGGGCTGCTCACGGCGCGGGCCATCTCGGGCGGCGACAAGAAGATGCCGATGCCCAGCATCGAGCCGACCACGATGCTGAAGGCCCCGCCGAGGCCGATGGTGCGCGCCTGCGTCTCGCTCATCGAAGATCCCGTGCCGTGGGGAAGGCCGCCGACCGCCGCGCCCGCGGTTGACGGAGGCGGAACATACGCCGTTGTTCGTTCGCGATCACCACCTCGTCGCCGTCCCACGCCACCGCCTCGGCCTGCACCGTGGTGTCCTGATCGAGATCGACGCGGTTGAGCAGCCGCGAGAGGTAGCGGTCATCGGTCGCCGAGGGCCGCTCGAAGACGAAGAGCGCGTGGTAGGTCAGCACGACCAGCAGGCGACCGTCCGGCGTGGCGTCCGCCGCCGTCACCATGCCGCCGTACCGCGCCGGATCCCCGCCGACCTCGAAGGGCGCGCCCACCGGCGTCAGCGCCACCTCCGGCCCGCCCGACAGGTCGTCGAAGCGATAGAGCCGCGTGCGCTGATCGCCGCGGCGCTTGGTCAGCGTGTACAGCGTGCCTCGGCCGGTCTGGGGATGCGGCGCCCAGAACAAGGCCTCGCAGTCGAAGCCTCGCGCCGGATCCGGGAAGGCGGTCTGATCCGGGAAGCGGAAGCGGATCGCGCGATCGACCTGCACCGCGCCGCCGGCGCGCGGATCGGGCTCGCGCAGCCGATACACCACCAGATCCCGTCGCCGACTCCAGTTGTTGCCGATGTCGCCGACGTACAGGAACCCGGCGTCGTCGGTCGTGATCGACTCCCAGTCGTTCGCCGTCGCCCCCCGCACCTCGACGGTGCCCACGGTGCGGCCATCCGCCGTCACCGCGAACAACCGCGCGTCGCCGCCGGAGTCGTTGTGCGTCCAGAAGACGCCGGCGTGTTGGCGGCTGGCCGTCAGCCCCGACGCCTCGTCCAGATCCGGGTGCTGCAAGCGCGGGCCGGGCGGCGCCGCGCAGGCCGCCGGCAGCAACCCGAGCAGCAGCAGCCCCAGGCAGCGGGGCGATCTCAACGGGCCCCCTCCACGGCCGCGCGGAACGCCTGCACCGCGTCGTCGTCCAGCGGCACCCAGCGTC
>JAUHXL010000120.1 GCA_030426945.1 bacterium | reverse complement strand
TTCCTGAGCGTCGCGCCCAAGGCCGGCGGCTTCGCCGCGTTGGCCCTGCTGCTGCACCGCGGCTTCGGCGCCCACCAGGCCGCCTGGCTGCCCGCGTTCCTGGGACTCATCGTGCTGACGCTGCTGGTCGGCAACCTGATGGCCCTGCCCCAGACCAACGCCAAGCGCCTGCTGGCCTACAGCGGCGTCGCCCAGATGGGTTACCTGCTGATGCCGCTCGCCATTGGCACCGAGCAAGGCACCGCGGTGCTGCTGTTCTACCTGGCCGGCTACGCGGTCACGAACATCGGCGTCTTCCTCGTCCTGCACGCCGTCTGCGCCCACCAGCCCGACGCCACCATCGACGCCTTCGCCGGCCTGTGGCACCGCGCCCCCGGCCTGGCCCTCGCCCTGCTGGTCTTCCTGCTCTCGCTCGCCGGCATCCCCTTCGCCGTCGGCTTCTGGGCCAAGCTGTACGTCTTCATGGCCGTCTACGACGCCGGCCTCGGCTGGCTGGTCTTCCTCGGCGCCGTCCTCGCCGTGCTCGCGCTGTTCTACTACCTGCGCGTCGCCCGCTCGGCCTACTTCGACCCGCCCGCCCAAGAGGGCGGCGTGCAGGTCGACCTGGGCCTGAAGCTGGCCATCGGCACCTGCCTGGTCGCGGTGATCGGCATGGGCCTGTGGCCGAACACGGTGGTCGACGCCGCCGTGAAGGCCGCGGCCGTGATGGGGGGGTGACGGGAGCGCCGCGTTGAGCGGGTGGCGGTCACCTCTGGTCGTCGATGCCGGTGGGCACTACATCGGCCGCGAGTTGCCACTGCAGCGACGTCCGGAACGACCCGATCGATTACGGAGGGACCCATCATACACCCGATCGATGAACTCCTCAGTGGCCCGCTGACCGCGGAACCAACCGACGAGCAGTGGCGTGAGGTGGTGGACCACCTGTGTGCCGCCCTTGAGCCAGAACTCGGCGCTCCCATTCGGTTGACCGAGCCTGCAGATGTCGGGTCCGGCTTCTCTGCCGACATCACCGCAGAACGCGGCGCGGTGCACTGGCAAGGAGTCGTCGGATGCGACCTCGATGAGGATCGCCGACCGTGGCTCTCCGCAGTTCTGTTTCCGTTCATCTGTGGGCGCCGCGTGACCCCTGGGCCCGGATCGGACTTCGTCTATTTTCGATTCGTCGTCGAAGCCGGCGTTGCGCAGTGGCTCAACGACGGCTGGAAGGCTGACGAGTTCGAAGAGTACGGCTACTGGCTCGACTATCGCGAGGCGAAGTTCGTGCCAAACCACGACCGCTGACTCGCGGGATGCGGCGCGGTGGGGTCGCGCGAAGACGGGGTCGTGCCAAACTAACAAACAAATCCGTCCCAACGTCCAGTTGTTCAGGCGGTCGATCGCTGGATCGTCAGGACTCGCCACCCCGTCACAGGTGCCACACCACCAAGCGAACGCATGCGTGCCTCCGCGCGGCGCCGCCGACGGCTACTCCAGCCAGTTCTCCACCCGGAGACCCGGCACGCGGTCGAACTCACGACGGTTCGCGGTCACGACCACCAAGCCACGAGCGCGCGCCTGGGCGGCGATGAGCAGATCGTTGGCGCCGATCGGCCGTCCTTCGGACTCGAGAGCGCAGCGAATCTCTGCGTAATGGCTCGTGATCTCGTCGTCCAGATCGACGACGTCCAGCATGGCGATCAGCTGGCTCACGCGCTGGGACAAACGCTCGCTGCCGCGCTTCAGGGCCCCATAGTGCAGTTCGCACACCACGACCACGCTGGTGCAGACCGCGTTGGCGCCCACTTCCCGGATCCGAGCCGCGACGGGCCCGGCCGGGTGGTGCACGAGATCGGACAGGATGTTCGTGTCGAGCAGATAGCGCACCGGCTTCGTCACAGGTCGAAGGGCTCGGGTGGCGGATCGTCGACCTCGGGCAGCCGCTCGTCGATCGACGCCCAACTATCGAGCAAAGCCAGCAACGATCGAGGCGCGATGGGCTCGATGATGATCCGGTCACCCTCGCGGCGCATGATCGCCTCGTCACCGGGCAGCTCGAACGCCCGGGGGATGCGAACCGCCTGGTTCCGACCATTCCGGAAGAAACGGACGTGACGCGCAGACTTCATGGACGACCTCCCGGCCTATGCACGCGACCTATGCTAGCGGGCCGCAGCGCGCCGTTCAATGCCGCTCGGGCTGTCACCCCGGGGATCGACCCCGGGGGTCGGACCCCGGGGGTCGGACCCCGGGGGTCGGACCCCGGGGGTCTCGGACCCAGGGGGTCGTGCCAAACTAACAAACAAACTCGTGTCGACGCCTACTTTTCAGACGAGGCCCAGCACCCCCATAGCCGGGCGCACGACGGTCGCGACGACCTCGTCGCGGCCGGGGCGCCGCGCCAGCCGAGCCAGCGCGTCCTCGAAGGCGTCCAGCGCCACCACCCGTAGGGACGCGTCGGCGTCGGCGAGCAGCCAGGCCAGCGTCTGCCAGCCGAGCGCTGCGTGGCGCTGCTCGTCCTCGGCGATGCGCTGCCAGACGGAGCGGACGATGGGATCGGGCTCGTCGGCCGCCGCGATCGCGGCGTCGGCGGCGCCCATCGTCTCGCCGACGCAGGCCTCGCGCACCAGCTCAGCGACGACGATCGCGCGATCGGTCTCGATGCGAAGGTCGTCGAGGCGGAGCGGCCCCGGACCCAGCAGGTGGCCGGCGTAGGCGCTGGCCAACCCATAAGCGAGGCGCGCGTGCTCGACCTCGTCGGCGCCGGCCTGCTGCGTCGCCGTGAGCAGCTCGGGCGGCGCGCCGAGCGCCATCAACTGCAGCGAGAAGCGCGCGAAGCTGGCCACCGAAGCGTGCTCGAGCGCGGCGATGTGCAACCAGAAGGCGGCGCGGCCGGCCGCGTCGCCTCGCGGCGTCGGAGCGCCGAGGTCCGCCGCCCAGGCAGCGCCACCCTCGGACCCTGCCGTCCGGACGCGGCGGTCGACCAGCAGCGGGCGGCCACACTCCCAGCCCGAGTTGAGGTCGAGGGTGCAGTGCCAGCCCGTCTCGCTGGGCAGGCAGACATCGCCGTCCGCGCAGTCGGCGTGGGTGCGGCACGTGTCGGCGGGCGTGCGGCAACCCATCACCAAGTCGAGCCAGCAGGGGGCGTTCCAGAGCGCGACGCCGCAGACGCCCGAGGTACAGTCGGCGCCCGTACGGCAGTCGGAAGGCACGCAGCGTGTCGCGGGGGCGTCGTAGTCGCCCACGAGGCTCGTGACGCCGGCACAGAGGCAGACCTCGCCCGACCCGCAGTCGCCGTCCACCGCGCAGCCGTACTCGCAGGTGCACCCGAGCTCGCCGAACGCGCCGTCTCGACACTGGCCGTACGGCCGAGCCGTGCAGTCTTCGTTGACCCGACAGCCTCCGAACGGCTCACCGTACTCACCGCAGACCCCGCCCGACACGCCAGCGCCACAGCGAGGTGCGGCGACCGACTCGAGCGTCCCGTCCGCGCACGCTCGCACACCCGTCGACCGGCCGAGGTAGGCGACGTCGTCCGGGTCGGCGCACGGCGGTAGGGGCTGGAGGCCCGCGTCCAGGGCTCCCGCGCCGCTGTCGACCCCTGCGCCGACGGACGCATCCGCCCCGCCGCCCACCAGGCCGCTGGCGTCGCCCACGCCCGCGCCCGGCTGTGCGTCGTCGTCCCTGAGCGGCGCGCGCTCGATACAGCCACATCCCAGTGCCGCCAGAATCGCGACCCGCAATCTCCGAAAGCGCTCGGCCATTCCGTCCCCCATGCCTCGTTCGGCTTCGTGCGCAACGGGACGCAGCCACCCTCGGCTCCTTACCATGAGCGCGCCGCGAAGCGCGCGTCCACCGGCTCGCCTCCCTCTTCATCGATCCGACCCGCCCATCCTCGCGGACGGTGATGGTCTCGGGTCCGTGGGTGTGCGCGCGCGCTTGGCGCTCGGACCGGGCGAGGTTCCCCGCCGAGAGGGTCGGCGGTGCCCGGCCCTTGACACCCCTCTCCCCCCCTGGCAACCGTACCCCCACGCGCCCGCGACTTCCGCGGCGGCGGTCGGGGGACGGAGGGCAGCATGTTTCGAGTCGCGGCGCTGTGCGCGCTGGTGCTGGTGGTGGGGTGCGAGGTCGCCGAGGACGACGCGGACGGGGGCGCGGGGGATGGCGGTGTCACCGCGGACGCGACGGGCGGTGGTGGGGACGTCGGGCCGGTCGACGAGGACGGCGGCGGGCCGGTCGCGGACGCGGGGCCAGTCGCGGACGCCTCGCCTGGCGCGGACCTCGGCGCCGAGGACATGGGCGTCGGCGACGACATGGGCGCCGCGGACGACATGGGCGCCGTGGACGACATGGGCGTTGCCCCCGACATGGGCCCGCCTCAGCCCTACACCGGCGACCACCGCGGGCTGCCGCCGGTGGCCGAGGTGACCACCGAGGATCTCGAGCGCAAGGTGCTGCCCGGGCGCACCAGCACGGATCCCACCGACATGCACATGGGTGGGCCGGCCGGTGAGGTGGACGCGGCGGACACCGTCGGCGGCCTGCTGATCGCGATGCTGCTGGACGATCAGTTCGGGGAGTACTACTTCGACCCGCGCTACTCGCACTTCGACTGGCCGGTCACGCGGGTGGCGGTCAGCGGGCTGGGTGGGCCCGCCGTCACGGGGTATCGCATCGAGCCGCCGCAGACGCGGGCGACGGACTTCGTGGCGCGGCCGCACGGGCTGTTCCATCGGTTCGACGCGGCGGTGGACTGGCAGGTCTTCACGCTGAGCGACGGCGTGCTGGATCTGGTGGCCGAGGTGCCGGCGGCGAGCGTTCGGGTGGATGGGTACACGCGCGTCGGTGACATCACCGTCGAGAGCATCGAGCAGGCGCGCACCTATGTGTTCGCGCGGGCGGATCGGACGCTGTCGCCCTTCGCGCGCGTGGGTGAGGACGGGGTACGGGGCGGGCGGCTGGCGGACACGGGCGCCGGGCGCGTGGTGCAGCTCCGCTATCCCCTGCCCGGCGCGCCCTTCGACACCGTCGACGACTATGGCTTCGGCCCCAGCAGCTGGGAGAACCAGTACGGGGCGCACCGCGCGTTCCACCCGGTGCGGCGGGACACCGGGCCGGGCGTCGTGTGGCAGGACGTGGACACGAACCAGGTGCGGGTGACGTGGCTGTCGGACGCCGATCCCGCGGCGGTGACGCACGTATCGCTCCCGTCGCTCGACTGGGCGCGCCTGGCGGCGGCGCACGCGGACGCGGACGGGAGCGTCACCTGCCTGCACATCCAGCGGGGGGACGGGCGGCCGAGCGCGACGCGGGCGGTGACGCTGGTGAAGGCGAACGCTCAGGGCGCCGAGACGCGGCGCGCGGCGCTGGACGCGGGGCCCGACGCCATGAACATCGTCGAGTTCGGCGATCGCGATCACGCCACGATGACGCGGTCGGGCGATCGCCTGGGCATCGTCGTCACGCGCACGATGCACCGCGCGCCGGACGGGCTGAACCACCAGGGCGGGCTGGCGCTGCTGGTGGACGCGGACACGCTGG
Source organism: bacterium (assembly GCA_030426945.1). Taxonomy (GTDB): domain Bacteria; phylum Myxococcota_A; class Bradymonadia; order UBA7976; family UBA1532; genus JACKDN01. The sequence goes on along the minus strand of JAUHXL010000120.1, from coordinate 10,075 downwards.
CGGTGACCGGACCCACGCACTGGCCGGGGCACCCGGAGTCACCGGTGGGCGCGATCCAGACCTCGAGCCACGCCTTCGCGAACGTGCTGGCGCCCAACGGTGACGGGGGCTTCCTGGGCGCCGATCTGGGCGACGCGGCGCCGCGCGGTATCAACCTGTACCGCCTGACCGACGCCGACGTGGTGTCGCGGGTGGCGTTCACCTTCAAGACGCGGCACGGGACCACGCCCTCGGCGTACCCGGGCGGCCCGACCTATCCGGTGTACGCCGAGATCAGCTCGCCCGGGCAGACCTTCTATCAGTGGTCGAACGACAACACGACCTATACCGAGCTGGGCGGCGTGGCGAAGACCGACGACGGCCTCGTGGTGCTGTTCTCGACGGAGCGTTCGCTGCTGGACAACAGCCGCCTGGGAGCGTTGTGGAACGAGACGCGCGACCTGGCGATGGTGCGCGTGCGCAGCGACTTCGCGCGCGCCGCGCCGGGGCGCGACGCGGTGGTGACCGACGATCTGGTGCTGTCGCAGGGCGGGCCGGCGGTCGAGTCGAAGTATTACTTCTTCACCGGCACCGAGCAGCCCCAGCGCGTCGCCGGGGTGGTGTTCCTGACCCAGCTCGCGGCCGACCAGAGCGCGAGCCGGCCGCACCTGCACGCGCGCGGCGACGGGCTGCTGGCGGTGTACGAGGTGTGGCGCACGACGCGCACGCCGGGCATGAACGGGCAGCCGGACACCTATGCCGACGCCTACCTCGACACCCGCGCGGTGCGCCTGACCACCGAGGGCCTGCCGGTGATGGGCAGCGACAGCTCGCTCGGCAGCGCGGTGCGCCTGCAGAACCGCGACGACCCCTTCACGCTGGCCGGCGGCACCGCGCTCGTGACCGGCGACGGCGAGGGCCGCGCGCTGGTGGTGACGGTGGTGCTGCCCGCGGCGCCCTGAAACGGCCGCGCTTCGACCTCATCCTCGCCGGCGCTTGCGCTCGCCGCCCCCATGCGGTCGACTGGCGCCCGTCGGCTCCGGAGGTTCGCTTTGTCGCCCCGCCACCTTCCCCTCGCCCTGCTCGTCCCGCTGCTCCTGCTCGCCTGCGGCGGCGTCGCGGGCAGCGGCGTCTCGAAGACCGAGGCGCGCGCCGTGCCCGCGTTCACCAAGCTGGCCATCGGCGGCACGTTCCAGTTCGAGGTGACGCACGGCGCCGAGCAGAAGGTCGAGCTGACCGCGGACGACAACATCCTGCCGCTGCTGCGCGCCGAGGTCAGCGGGGGCACGCTGACCATCGAGCCCAAGGAGTCCATCCGGCCCAAGGTGCGGCCGACGCTGCGCGTCGTGATCGCGCAGCCGCTCGCAGGGCTGGACGCTTCGGGCTCGGTCGACGGCAGCGTGCGCGGGATCACCGCCGAGGCGTTCGCGTTGGCGCTGAGCGGCTCGGGCACGGTGACGCTGGCGGGCGAAGCGAAGACGGTGACGCTGAAGGTGTCGGGCTCGGGCACCCTGCGCGCCGCCGACCTGGCCGCCGACAGCGTCACCGTCGGCATCAGCGGCTCGGGGGACGCGCAGGTGCACGCGCAGCGCGTGCTGGACGTCAGCGTCAGCGGCTCGGGCAAGGTGCGCTATCGCGGCGAGCCCAACATCACCCAGGCCATCTCGGGCTCGGGCAGCGTCGACAAGCTGTGAGCCGCGCCCGCCCCCCTCGACGCGGCGGGCGCGTCCGTGTCGTCGCCGACGCGCGGGACATCGCCGCAGGACCGATCGCTCCCTTGGCTTCCGCGACGTGGGGCGCACGCTGAACCGCGGGCGGCGCCCGGGCTGACCCCGTCGGATCTTCGAGGGCGGCGCCCCGGATCTTCGTGGCGTTCACACGCGGCTGCGGGCCCCGGCGCACGGCACGCGCCGTGCTACCGAGCTGCCCCGACTTCTCACGGAGGACCCCATGCGCTCGCTGACGCTCTTCGCTGTCGCCCTGACCCTGCCCGCCTGCATCGCCGATCCCTCCGCCGAGGACGATCCCGACGTCGACGCCGGGCCGCGCCAATGCGCCCTGATCGCGTGCCCCGAGGGCACCGCGCCCGTGGACAGCTGCCCCGCGGGCGCCACCTGCCAACGCATCGAGAGCGACTGCGACGACACGGCCGTGCTCTGCACCGACGACCCCTGCAAGGTGGCCACGGCCTGCCCTCCCGAGCGCGTGCGCGTCGACGCTTGCCCGCCCGGCGGCGACTGCCTGACCGTCGAGGGTGTCTGCGAGGACGCCGTCTGCCTCTCCGCCCCCCCGACGTGCGAGGGGGCGCCCACCTGCGAGGAGGGCTTCGACCGCGTGGAGGACTGTCCGGACAACGGGACGCGCTGCGACGCCGTCACGGTCTGCGGCTTCACCATCTTCTGCGCCGAGACCGACGCATGCCTCGAGACGCCCACCTGCCCGCCCGGCTTCTCCGAGGTCGAAGCGTGCCGCGACGGCGGCACCGAGTGCGACGTCTTCTTCGCGTGTGGGCAGCGCATCCTGTGCCAGCAGGACGATCCGCTGTGCGACGCGGCGGCCATCTGTCCCGATGGCTACGACCCGGTGCCCGGCTGCGTCGACGACGGGCGCGCCTGCGTCGAGGTGCCGGTCTGCGGCGGCACGCTCGAGTGTGTCGCGTGCGACTGCCCCGTCGGCTTCCGCCCCGAGCCCCGCTGCTCCGAGCAGGAGGCCGAGTGTTGGGTGGGCGACGTCTGCGGTGAGTCCCTCGCGTGCATCCAGGACGTGGACTGCGACGGCCTGCCCACCTGCGACGCGGGCTGGGAGCCCGTCGAACGGTGCCTCGACGGCGACGACAAGTGCCGCTACGAGGCGTCGTGCGGGACGATCATCGCTTGTCTCAGCGACGACTGCGCCGAGGATGGCCCCGTCCTCTGCCCGCAGGAAGGCTGGGAGGTGGTGCCGGGGTGCCTCGACGACCGCCCCTGCGAGTCCTTCGCGCGCTGCGGTCACACCTACGACTGCCAGCCCGCGCGCTGACCTGGGCTACATGAAGCTGACCTTGCCCGTCGCCACGTCGTACATCGCGCCCACCATCTTGATCGCACCGGACCGCTCGAGATCGGCGAGGATGGCCGACCGCGCGCGGATCTCGTCCAGCGTTCGCTTCACGTTGTGCGTCGCCACTTCGTCGACGAGCGTGGCGTCCTTCGACGAGCACTTCTGTCCTTCCGGCGTGACCGCCGCGACCGAGGGCTGGATCGCCTTCACCAGCGAGTTGACGTGCCCGAGGTCGACCGCGTCGCAGGCGCCCTTCACGGCCCCGCAGGACGTATGACCCATGACCACCACCAGCTTGGCGCCCGCCACCTTGGTGGCGAACTCCATCGAGCCCAGCATGTCGTCGTTGACGAAGTTGCCGGCGACGCGGGCGTTGAAGATGTCGCCGATGCCCTGATCGAAGACGCGCTCGGTCGGGATGCGCGAGTCGACGCAGCTGAGCACGATCGCCGCGGGGTGCTGCCCGGCGGCGGTCTGCTGGACCTGCAGGTTCAGGTCGCGGTGCGTCGAGTCGCCGCCGACGAACCGAGCGTTGCCGTCGACGAGCCGCTGCAGCGCGGCGTCGGGCGTGAGCGCGGCCTGGGCCTGCGGGTCGAGCGCGGGCACCGGCGTGGGCGCGACGGGCTTCAACGACTTCGAACCGCAGCCGGTCGCCAGCAGAGCGACGGCCGCGAAGAGAACCAGCGCAACGAGCGAGGACTTCATCGTCGGGCACCTCCATCCGTTGGGTGAGCACGGGCTGCGAGTCACCCACCGCCGCTTCGTCGGTGGGCGTCGGCCCTCGTTCGAACACTCAGAGGACGCCGGCCAGCCAACGCTCGTCGCGGAAACCGGTGTGACGAAATCGGCACGCAAGTGAACGCTCTGAGCGAACAGTCACCCCAACGTCGTCCTTGATGAACGCACGGGAAACACTGCGGGCGCGCGCCCGCGTCGGCCGCGACGCGGTGGGCGCCGACGCGCAGGGCGTCGTCGGGCGGCAGGACGTGCTGGGGAGGTGGCCCGGTCGGGCGAAGGAGGGCACGGCGCCGCGCGAAGGCGCGGCGCCGCGAGGGGACGTCAGGGCGCGGGCACGATGATCGCGCCGCCCACCCCGTACAGCTCGGTGGGCACGCCGGCGTCGATCTCGAGGAAGGTCGAGGCGCCGCCGTTGCTGTAGACCACCGGGTACACCGCGCCGGCGCCGACGCCGGTGATCTGCAGCGTGATCTCGCCGCCCACCGGGAAGATGCCCGAGGGGTCGGCGGGATCGTCGCCGGCGTCGGGCACCGTCTTGGCGCCCGGATCGACCAGCAGCCCGTTGATCATCGTGATGAGCGCGACGTTCTCGCTCGCGCCCGCGTCGGCCGCGCCGTTGGCGTCGCCGTCGACGAAGGTGGCGGTGCCGTCGCCGGCCGGCGTGATGTTGTCGGCCACCACCAGCGTGATGCGGTAGGCCCGCGTGTCGACCAGGCCGCGCACGCGCACGTTGGTGGTCGCCGCCACGCCGACCATGCGGTCGGCGGCCGGCTCGACCAGCGGCGCGTCGACCACGCGCAGCGTGCCGCCGACGCCGTAGCGCTCGATGGGCGCGCCGTCGCCGTCGATCTCGAGGAAGGTCGAGGCGCCGCCGTTGGCGTACGCCACCGGGCGCAGGGTGCCCGCGCCGGTGCCGGTGATGCGCACGGTGATGCGGCCGTCGACGGGGAAGACGCCGGTGGGGGCAGCGGGATCGTCGTCGCCGCCGGGCACGGTCTTGGCGCCCGGATCGACCGGCAGCCCGTTGACCTGGGTGATGAGGCCGATGTTCTCGCTGGGCCCGGCGTCCGCCGCGCCGTCGCCGTCGCCGTCGACGAAGGTGGCGCTGCGGTCGGCGTTGACCGACACGTTGCCGCTCACCACGAGCGTCACGCGGTACGCGGTGTCGTCGTCGAGGCCGTCGATCGTGTAGTCGGCCGAGGCGTCGACGCCGATGATGCGGCCGCCGGTGGGCTGCACGTCGGGGCCGCGCACCTCGACGGCGCCGCCGACGCCGTGGGCCTCTTGGGGCACGCCGTCGAAGTCCAGCTCGAGGAAGGTCGAGGCGCCCGCGTTCACGTAGGCCACCGGGTACACGGTGCCCGCCCCGACGCCGGTGAGCGACAGGGTGATGGCGCCGTCGACCGGGAACACGCCGGTCGGGTTGGCCGGATCGTCGTTGCCCGCCGGCACGGTGCGCGTGCCGGCCGCGACGGGCGCGCCGTTGAGCAGGGTGATCCAGGCGACGCGATCCGAGGGGCCCGAGTCCGCCGCGCCGTTGCCGTCGCGATCCTGGAAGACGCCGGTACCGTCGGGGGCACGCACGACGTTGGTGTCGATCACCAGCGTCACGCGGTAGGCCTGCGCGTCGTCGAGGCCGGTGATGGTGTAGTCCACCGTCTCGCTCACCGCGATGGTCTGCGTGTCCTCGGGCTGCACCACCGGGCCGGCCGACACCGACAGGGCGCCACCGACGCTGTAGGGCTCGGTGGGCACGCCGTCGCCGTCGACCTCGAGGAAGGTGCTCGCGCCTCGGTTGGTGTAGGCGACCGGGTACACGGTGCCCGCGCCGACGCCGGTGACGACGATCACGATGCGGCCGTCGACGGGGAACACGCCGGTGGGATCGGCAGGATCGTCGGCGCCGTCGGGCACGGTCTTGGCGCCCGCGATGGCCACGCCGTTGACCTCGGTGATCAGCGCGACGTTCTCCGACGGGCCCGCGTCGGCCGCGCCGTTGGCGTCGCCGTCGACGAACACGCCCGAGCCGTCACCGGGCGCGACGACGTTGTCGGCCACCACCAAGGTCACGCGGTAGGCCTGCTGGTCGTCGAGGCCCTCGACCACGTAGGTGGCCGTGCCGTCCACCGGCGCCACGCGCGGGGCGCGCGGCTGGGTGTCGGGCTGGAACACGCTGAACGGCGCGCCGACGCTGTAGAGCTCGACGGGCACGCCGTCGTCGTCGATCTCGAGGAAGGTCGAGTCGCCGCCGTTGCGGTACAGCACCGGGAACACCGTGCCGCGACCGACGCCGGTGACGCGCACGGTGATGGCGCCGTCCTCGGGGAAGACGCCGGTGGGCGCGGCCGGATCGTCGCCCGCGCCGGGCACCGTCTTGGCGCCCATCATGTCGACGCCGTTGACCGCGGTGATCAGGGCGACCAGCTCGGACGCGCCCGCGTCGGCCGCGCCGTTGTCGTCGGCGTCGACGAACACGCCGGTGTTGTCGTCGCCGGGCACCAGGTTGGCCTCGGCCACCAGGGTGATGCGGTAGGCCTGGGCCGGATCGAGGCCGCTGAAGCGGTAGTCGACCGACGCGCCGATATCGGCGCTCTGCGGCTGCAGGGGCTCGGCCACGGGCGGGCCGAGGATGGGCTCCACCGTCAGCGCGCCGCCGACGCCGTAGGGCTCGATGGGCGCGCCGTCGCCGTCGATCTCGAGGAAGGTGCTGTCGCCGCCGTTGACGTAGGCCACCGGCACGACGGTGCCGACGCCGACGCCGGTGACGCGCACGGTGATGGCGCCGTCGGTGGGGAAGACGCCGCTGGGCGCGGCGGGATCGTCGTCACCGCCCGGCACCGTCTTCGCGCCGGCCATGTCGACGCCGTTGACGGTGGTGATCAGCGCGGTGGCCTCGGAGGCGCCCGCGTCGGCGGCGCCGTTGGCGTCGCCGTCCACGAACGTCGCGTTGCCGTCGCCCGCGACGACGATGTTGGCGTCGACCACCAGCGTGATGCGGTAGGCCAGGGCGTCGTCCAGCCCGTCGATGGTGTAGGTGATCGTGTCGCCGATGCCGATCTGCTGCGCGTCGGCCGGCGTCACGCGCGGGGCCGTGGGCGCGCCGCCGTCGGCGCCCATGTCGGCGACGCCCGAGTCGTCGGGCCGGCCCATGTCGGCCACGGCGCCCATGTCGTCGGCGGGGCCCATGTCGTCGGCCGGGCCCATGTCGTCGGCCGGGCCCATGTCGTCGGCCGGGCCCATGTCGTCGGCCGGGCCCATGTCGTCGGCCGGGCCCATGTCGTCGGCCGGGCCCATGTCGTCGGCGGGGCCCATGTCGTCGGCCGGGCCCATGTCGTCGGCCGGGCCCATGTCGTCGGCCGGGCCCATGTCGTCGGCCGGGCCCATGTCGTCGGCCGGGCCCATGTCGTCGGGCGCGCCCATGTCGTCGGCGGGGCCCATGTCGTCGGGCGCGCCCATGTCGGCGGGCACGGCCATGTCCTCGCGCACCGCCATGTCCTCGGCCGCGCCCATGTCCTCGGCCACCGCCATGTCGGCGGGGGCGGCGTCCTCGATGGGGCCGCTGTCGACCGGCGGCGCCGCGTCGCGCCGCCCGACGTCCGGCCGCGGCGCCGCGTCGCGCCGCCCGAAGTCGGGCAGCAGCGCCGCGTCGCGCGGGATGCCGGTCATCATGTCGGACGTGCCGGGATCCTCGCCGCCGCTGTCGTCGCAGCCCGTCGCCATCAGCGCCGCGCCCACGAGCAGGGCGGTCAGCAGCCGGGGCAGGCCGCCCCGACGGCGGGCATCCCAGTCGTCCGGCGCGCGGGGTCGAGGTGGGCGGTTTCGCCTCGGATTCTCGGCAGTTACGTTCATCTTCTCCCCAGTTTGTCGATGCCACGCCGGCCGCGCGGCCATGTTCTCGAAGTCGTGTCGTTGATCCCCGGCGCGAGACGCCGGTCGCGATGTGTCGTCGAAGCCCATACGGCACGCGGTCGGCCGCAGATCGGGAGCAATGTTCGTTTCGATGGCGCCCGTCTCCCTGGCGGTGCCGTGCGGGCCGCGCCCGCGAGGTCTTCATCGAACACTATGCGCTGCGGGCTTTGGGGTCGAGCCTCGCGACGCGCGCGCGCGGGACCGCGAGGCGGTTGACCTGGGTCGCCGGTGCTCGCATCGTGCGATCCGAAGGCGCCGGCGCGCGCCCCCTCCCCCGCACGACGAGGCCCCGACGTGTACGGAATCGGTCCCCGCACAGCCCGCCCCGACGGCGCGACGCACGCCCCATGAGCCGGGTACTGCGTCGGTTGACGCTCGACTGGAAGGACGCCCTGCTGTTCGGGTTCGGCTTCGCCGGCGCCATCGCCGGCGCCACGATGTTCGACGTCGCCCACGACCTCCTGTCGCACTTCGCCGTCACCGTCGCCCTCGCGCCCAGCGTCGTTCGGCGCCTGATCTTCGGGCCGGTGACGCCCCCCCGGACGCGCCGCGGGTTGCTGTGGTCGCTCGTGTCGATGGCGGGGCTGCTGCTGGTGCTGGCGGGCGCCGGCGGCCTGTTCGTGGCGGCGCTGCGCCCCACGTCGGCCGCGGCGCCGGACTTCGAGGCCGAAGCGCGCGCCCTGCAGGATCGCATCGACGCCGACCTCGCGCCGCTGGCTGCCCTGACCGGGGACTCGCGGACCCCCGCCGAGCGCGAGGCCGAGATCCGGCGCCGCGCGGACGAGGCGCGGACCGAGTGGGCGTCCGACCGGGCGGCCCAGCGGTCGAAGTCCTTGCGGATCGCGGGCTTCGCGCTGGGGCTGCTGCTGGCGGGGGCGCTGCTGGTGCGCGCCCGCCAGCTGCCGCCGGGCTGACCGGATCAGCGCGCCTCGCACGCCGACAGCTTCGCCTCGAGCGCCTCGAGGCGCGCGCGCAGCGCGTCGAGCTCGACGGCCTGCTGCTGCACGGCCGCGACGGTGAGGCTGGTGTAGCCGTAGAGGTCGACGTGCCCGCCGTCGGGCTGCACCAGCGCCGGGTGTGGGGCGTCGTCGATCACGAAGCCCAGCGAGGGCCGCGCGTCGGGCGCGTGGTGGTAGCGCCAGGTGGCCAGCCGCAGGCGCCGCAGCGCCGCCGCCGCCGCCGCCCGCTGCGCCGGGGTCAGGTACTCGATGTCGCGCTTGAAGGCCGCCTTGCTGATCGGGCACGGGTTCGACCGCGGATCCTCGTCGGTGCACAGCACCAGGGCGTTGCAGGCGTCGCCGGGATCGCACAGCGCGCCGGGCTCGGCGCAGGCCGCGCCCACCCGCTGGTCGGCGCAGGCCGGCACGTCGTCGCGCGGCACGTGCCCGCGGCACACGGGATCACCACAGGTCAGGTAGTAGCGCGTGTCGGCGCCGGCCTCGGGCACGCAGCACTGACCGCTGCGGCCCAAGGGGCAGTCGCTGGGCGGGCCGCCGACGAAGCCGTCCGCGCAGGCGTCCTGGAAGTGGGCGCAGTAGCCGCCCAGGGCGGCGCAGCCCGGGCTGGCCTCGGCGCAGTCCGCGGGGCAATTGCAGACGTTCTCACCCACCCCGCAGGCGCCGTCGCCGCAGGCCGTGCAGACGCTGGCCCCGACGCACGGCGCGCAGCGGCCCTCGGCGTCGGGGGCGGCGCAGCCCACCGGCGTCAGGCCGGGGCAGCAGTCGGGCGCGTCGGGCACGACGGGCACCGCCTCGCCCTCGCCGGCGCAGGCGGGCACGGGCTGGCAGGCGTTCAGGCCCACGCAGACCCAGCAGCCCTCCTGCACCACCGCCACCCGGCCGTCTCCGCAGGCCGGGCGCACCCGGTTGCACACGGCCTGGGCTTCGGTGGGGCAGCCGTGGGGAACGCAGGCCGACAGGCAGTCGTCGCACTCGGGGCACGACGACCGGGCGCAGGGATCGCAGCGATCCTCGGCCGCGCAGTCGGCGTCCGTTTCGCACTGGCTGCGGCACTCGATGCCGCAGGACGAGGGGCTCTCGCCCAGATCCGGGCGGCACTGGCCGTCGCCGCAGCCCTCGGAGTCGCAGGTCTCGACGCACTGGCCGGCGTCGCAGCTCCAGTGGCCGAGGCAGCGGATGTTCCAGAACAGGCCGAGGCAGTCCGCGGGGGCGTCGCACGCGCCGGGCATGCCGCCCATGCCGCCCATGCCGCCGCCGCCCATGCCGCCCGCGCCGCCGCTCCCGCCGACGCCGCCCATGCCGCCCGCGCCGCCGCTCCCGCCCACGCCGCCGGCGCCGCCGCCCTGACCGCCCTGACCGCCCGCGCCGCCGGCGCCGCCGCCCTGGCCGCCCTGACCGCCCACGCCGCCGGCGCCGCCGCCCTGGCCGCCCTGGCCGCCCGCGCCGCCGCC
>JAUHXL010000119.1 GCA_030426945.1 bacterium | reverse complement strand
CAACGCCGAGGGCCTCGGCGTCGTCGAAGAGGCGGTGGGCGACGCCATCCGCGCGACGCCCGGCACCCTGCAGGTGGGCGTGGGCGAGGTCGTCCTGCTCGACGAGCCCGACCGCCGCGTCGTCGCGGTGCTGACCGCGCGCAAGGGCGTCCAGATCGATTCGATGCCGCGCGCCTTCACCGCGGGCGACCCCATCACCATCGCGGGCACGGTGCCGCCGGACCACCACGACGTGACGGCCCTGGCGCTGTCCCCCGACGGCCGCTTCGTCGACGTCGAGGTCGAGACGCAGGGCCCGCGCTTCAGCCTCGCGCTGAACGCCACGCCCGGCCCCTGGTCGGTGGAGATCCTCGCCGACGGGCCCCACGGCCCCACCCCCCTGACGCAGCTCGCGCTGCACGTCGACGAGCCGGTCCCCGATGTCCTGTCCACCCACTGGCCGCCGGCCGAGGACGACGTGGACGATCCAGCCGCCGAGGTGGCCCGCCTCGTCGACAACGACCGCGCCCGCCACGACCTGCCCCCCCTGCGCCGCGACCCCGCGCTCGACGTGATCGCCGCCCGGCACAGCCAAGACATGGCGCAGAACGGGTTCGTGGGCCACGTCAGCCCGCGCACCGGCGACGTGACCGCGCGCCTGAACACGGCGCGCTACCGCAGCGCGACGCACGCCGAGAACGTCGCGCTCAACCGCAGCCTCTGGGACGCCGAGCGGGGCCTGATGCGCAGCCTCGGGCATCGACGCAACATCCTGTCGCCGGAGTTCGAGGCGGCGGGCTACGGCGCGGTGCGCAGCGGCGACGCCTGGTACGTCACCCAGGTGTTCACCCGACCGGCCCCGGTCATCGAGGACGCCGAGGCCGCCCGCGCCGCGCTGCTCGAGCGCCTCGAGGCCGCGCGCCGGTCGGCCCGCGTGGCGCCCCTGACCCTGTCGCGGCCCCTCGACGACGCCGCGCGCCGGGCCGCGGCGACCCCCGAGGCGCAGCCCAAGGCTGCGCTCGACGCCGCCGCGCGCGCCGGCGTCACCGGCCGCAGCTCGGGCTGGGTGGTGCAGCTGGCCGATCTGGCGCAGTTCGAGCCGCCCGACAGCCTGCTCGAGGGCCGCTATCGGCGGGTCGGGCTGGGTGTCCGGCAGTTCATCGGCCGGCCGGGGCCGGACATTCAGGTGGTCGTGTTGGTGGGCGAGTGAGGCCACGGCGATCGCCGGACGCCCGAAACGACGAACCCCCACCAGGCCAGGCCGGGTGGGGGTTCGAGGCGCGCCGGTCGGGCCGGCGCCTCACGAGAGCCGAGGCTCAGTAGCGGCCGCGACCGCCACCGCCGCCGCCGCCGGGGCCACGGCGGGGGCCACCGCCGCCGCCACCGCCACCGCCACCGCGGCGCTCCTGCGCCTCGTTGACGGTCAGCGTACGCCCGTCGAGGGTGGCGCCGTTCATCTCGTCGATGGCGGCGTCCGCGTCGCCGCCCTCGGCGAAGGTGACGAAGCCGAACCCACGGCTGCGGCCGGTGTCGCGCTCGGTGATGACCTTGGCGTCGGTGACCTCACCGAACTGCTCGAAGGCAGCGCGCAGGCCGTGGTCGTCGGTCCCCCAGCTGAGGCCGCCGACAAAAAGCTTCTTCGACATCTGAGTCTCCTCGGCGCCCGAACCCTTTGAAGCGGCGCCATCTACCCGGGCCTCTCGCGGCCCGTGGCGGCTCGTCCGAGCCGCAGTTGCTCGAAGGTCCCCTCCGGGACCATGAAACGCCCCGGACGCCGCCACCGCCATGGTCGCGTGCGCACGCGAAGCGCCTACCCGACTACTCCATCGGGCGACGCGACATTGGCGCGTGCCCAGCACCGCGTCAAGTTCATTCGGGCGCCGGCTCTCCTTTCGCGCCAGCCACGCGACAAGACCGCGCGCGGCCTGGTTTTTTCGCCCTTGCCAAACACTTGCCTCGGCCCCTATTGTCTCACTCAATTGTATGACTCAATGAAGACGCGGCCCGTGAACCCGCCCGAGACCACCCCCGCCCTGATCGAGCGCGCCCTGATCCTCGAGCTGTTGCGCGGCGCTCACGCGCCGGGCAACAGGCTGCCCACGGTCCGCGCGCTGGCCGCCCGCTTCGCCGTCAACCCCGCCACGATTCAGCGGGTGGTCGCCCGCCTCGAGGCCCGCGGTTTGGTTCAAGCGCGCCAAGGCAGCGGCCTGCACGTGGTCGATCCCTGGACCGCCGGCGACCTCTCCCTGCTGCCCTTCTGGCTCGAGGCCACCCTCGACGATCCGCCCCGCGCCGCTGCCGTCCTGACCGACTTCCTCGAGGTGCGCCGGGTGCTCGCCGCGCGCCTCGTCGCGCGCCACCGGGATCGGCTGCTCAACCGCGCCGCCGACCTCGCGCAGGCGGCGCTCCACTTCCAGCGAGCCATCGCGCGGGGCGGGCTCGACGACATCCGCGAGGCCGACCTCGCCTTCGCGCACACCCTGGTCGAGGCCACCGGCAACCGCGTGGCGCAGGGCGTCCTGAGCGCCAGCGCCGCCATCGTGCGCAGCCTGCCCGACGTGGCCCACGCGATGTACGCGGACGCCCGGCTCAACGCCGCCACCATGGCCGACGTCGTGGCGGCCTTCGCCGGCGGCGCCGATCAGCTGGGCGTGATCGTCGAGCGCGCGCTGGGCAAGGTCGACGCCGCCACCGTGCGCCGCTTCCACGATCGGCTGGCCGCCCGCGCGGCGGGCAACGCCTGATGCGCTGGACCCGCGCCGAGCTGCGCTGGCGCGACGCGCTCCTCGAGGCCCTGCTGCCGCCCGCGGGCGCGCTGCCCGGCCTGGGCGACGTCGATCTCACCGACTTCTGGCCCCGCTTCGACGCGGCGGCGCCCCGCCACCTGGCCCTCGGCTTCCGCGCCGCGGTCACCCTCGAGGCCGCCGTCCTGCCTTGGCTCTGCGGCCACCTCCGCACCCTGCCGCGCCTGACCCCCGACGAGCGCGACGCGGTGCTGCGCCGCGCCGACCGGCTGCCCCTGTTCCGCGACCTTCTCGAGGTGGCCAAGGTCGTCGGCTGCCTCGCCCTGTTCGCCGATCCCGCCGTGCAGGCCGCCGTGCGGGCGCGACCATGAGGCGCATCGACGGCCGCACCCTCCGCGGACCGCGCACGCTGCGCGCCGACGTGGTCATCGTCGGCAGCGGCCCGGCCGGCGCCGCCGCCGCCCGCGAGGCGGCCCGACGGGGCGCCGACGTCGTCGTCGTCGAGGCGGGCCGCTTCTTCGAGCCCGCCGACTTCCCCGCCCCCGCCTTCGACGCGATGGCCCTGCTGTACCGCGACCTCAGCGCGTCCGTCGTCGTCGGCCCCGCGCCCATGCCCTACGTGCAGGGTCGGATGGTCGGGGGCAGCTCACCGATCAACGGCGCCATCTGCTGGCGCCTGCCGCGCGACGTGCACGCCGCGTGGGTCGCCGCCGACGCCGCGCTGGCCGACGCCCTGCCCTGGGCGACGCTCGAGCGGGTGACCGACGACCTCGAGGCGCGCCTCGGCGTCGCGCCCACCGATCCGGCCATCGCGGGGCCGAAGAACCAGCTGATGGCGCGCGGCGCCGAGGCGCTCGGCCTCGCGCACCGCCCCATCCGGCGCAACGTCGTCGGCTGCGAGGGGCTCGGCCGCTGCCTGCAGGGCTGCCCCAAGGGCCGCAAGGCGTCGGTCGACGTGACCCTGCTGGCCGATGCCGAAGCCGCCGGGGCGCGGATCCTCAGCAGCGTCGAGATCACCGCGGTCGACGTCGTCCGCGGTCGCGCGACCGGCGTGCGCGGCCGCGCCGACGGCGGCGGCGCCGTCACCGTGACGGCCGAGCGCGTGGTGCTGGCCGCCAGCGCGGTGCAGACGCCGGCGCTGCTGATGCTGAGCGGCCTGCGGCAGGGCCCCGTGGGCCGCAACTTCCAATGTCACCCCGGCGTGTCGATGGCCGGCCGCTTCCCCGACCCCGTCCGCATGTGGGAGGGTGCCACGCAAGGGCACGAGGTCACCGGCCTGCGCGGCGAGGGCCTCAAGTTCGAGACCCTGGGCTTCGGGCCCGCCATCCTCGCCGCGCGCCTGCCCGGCGCCGGCCGCGACCTCGCCGCGCGCGTGAGCGATCTGGCGCACCACCTCGACTGGGGCGTCGCCGTCAAGGCCGAGGCCCGCGGTCGCGTGCGCGTGTGGCGCGGCCGCCCGGTGGTCACCTTCCGCCCCACGCGCCACGACGTCGCGCGCTTCCGCCGTGGCCTGCGCGTCCTGGGCGAGATGATGCTCGCCGCCGGCGCCGATCACGTGCTGCCCGGCGTCCGCGGCGGCCCCACGCGCACCGACCGACTCGCGGACCTCGAGGCCCTCGAGCGCGACGGCCCCCGCAGCGCCCGCGCCTTCACCGCCGCCATCACGCACATGTTCGGCACCTGCGCCATGGCCAGCGATCCGCGCCGCGGCGTCGTGCGCCCCGACTTCCGGCACCACGCCGTCGACGGCCTGTACGTCGCCGACTCGAGCGTCTTCCCGACGAACACGGGCGTGAACCCTCAGATCCCCATCATGGCGTTGGCCACGCTCTGCGCGCGCCGCGCCCTCGGCCTGCCCCCGGACACCCCATGAGCAACCCGCTGACCCTCGACGATCTGATGGCCATGGACCGCCACGCCCTGCACGCCGTGATGCAGCGCGGCCACCCCCTCGACCCCGACGCCCTCGCCGGGCGCATGTACCTCGGCGTCGACCTCAGCCTGCCCGGCTTCGCCCGCAAGCTGCTGTGGCACACCTTCCGGAAGACCTTCCACCGCGACGAGGCGACCGGCGAGGTGCGCGGCTGGAACGTGAAGATGAAGCAGCTCGGCGTCGAAGGCCCGCGCGAACCCCTCACCGACCGCGCGGGGCGCCCGGTCACCTTCGGCCACTACCGCGTCCGCTCCGCCGAAAGCATCGAGTTCCCAAAGGGTTGGCGCGGCGCGCACTTCCTCGACTACGGCGCCGGGCGCAACCGGCGCCTGGATCCCGCGCGCTTCGGCTACACGCCGCTGGTGGCCGTCAACGCGGGCAGCCAGGAGCTGCTGCTGGGCTGGGAGGTGTTCCGGCTGGGACCCTTGATGCTGCCCCTGCCCCTCTACTGGGCGCTACGCGACGAGGGGCCGCTGGACGCCGTCGTCCCCCCGCCCCGCTGAGACGCCCCAGGGTCAGCGCGCCTCGTTCTCCGCCACGCGCGCGAGCACCAGCCGGCGCACCAGGTCCTCGGGCATGGGCGCGTTCGCGCGGAAGCGGATGGTGCCCTTGCTCGTGTCGAAGTCGGTCAGTTCCCCCGCGTGCGCGGCCACGGTCTCGGCGCTGAACAGGTACAGCGCGCAGTGGCGGGGGGTCGCGCCGAAGCCCACCAGCACCCGCCCCTGCTTGAAGGCGGGCACGCCGTAGCTGATGCACTCCTGCGCCTGCGGCACGGTCGCCCGGATGACCGCGCGCAGCCGCTGCAGGGCCGCGCGCTCGTCGGCGGGCACGCCGGCCAGGTAGTCGTCGATCGAGTCCAGCTTGGCCGGCACGGGCACCTCCCCTCGTGGACGGTGCCCGCACGATACAACAGTCTGCCCCTCGACGGCGGCCCGGCGAGGGATTCCACGTCTCGCGGGCGCGGCGCGGGCCCGACGGGGACACCCGCGCACCGGCGCCCGCCCGCCCCCACGCGACCGCGCGTGCGCCACGCTCGAGTTCGGGCCGGCTCGGGGCGGAGCATGCATTCATGGATCCGCCGGTCACCCGCGACGACCTCACCCGCCCAGACCACGCGCGGCCTCGACCAGCTGGGCGCGGAACCAACGATGGCCCGCGTCCGCGTCGAAGCGTGGGTGCCACACCAGGCCGACCGCGTGCCGGGGCAGGTCGAGGTCGACGTCCAGCGTGCGCAGCCCCCGTCGGGCGGCCCGGTGCTGCAGCGCGCCGGGCGCGGTCAGCACCAGGTCGGTGTCCGCCACCACGGCCAGCGCGGTTCCGAAGTCGGGCACGCGCAGCACCACGCGGCGGCGCAGCCCACGCGCGGCCAGCGCGACGTCGACGACGCCCTCGCCGCGGCCCGTGGGCGACACCAGCAGGTGATCCAGGGCGGCGAAGGTGCCCGCGTCGAGCGGCCCGGCCAACGGATGTCCGACGCGGACGAAGACCCGGAAGTGATCGACCAGCAGGCGGCGCGTGCGCAGGGCATCGGCGAGCGTCGGCCCGAAGTCGTCGGCGGCCTCGGCGGCGGTCAGCAGCCGCGGCACCACCGCGACGTCCAGCGCGCCGGTCGCCAGCCGGGCGCGCAGATCGTCGAGGCCCGGCGCCACCACCAGGCCCGCGCGCGGCGCGCGGGCGGCGAAGCGCGCCAGCAGCGTCGGCAGCACCAGCGCGTCGAAGACGTCGGGCGAGGCCATGCGGAACACCCGCTCCGTGGTCGCGGGCTCGAAGTCCTGCCCCGCGTCCAGGGCCCTCGCGAGCCCGCTGAGCGCCGCCCGGAGCGGTTCGCGCAGCGCCGCCGCGCGCGGCGTCGGCGCCATGCCCGCCCCCGCCCGCACCAGCAGCGCGTCATCGAACAGACCGCGCAGCCGCCGCAGCGTGTGGCTCATCGCCGACTGCGTCACCCCCACCTGCGCCGCCGCCGCCGTGACGCTGCCCACCTCGAGCAACGCCGACAGCGCGACCAGCAGGTTCAGATCGAGGCCGCGCAGGCGGCCCACCGGATCATGCACATCACTCATGGCGACATGAACCCTATGCGATGGCCTCATGCACCGCCAGCCCCTACCGTTCGAAGCGTGCCCACCGCGGCACCTCACCCGATGGCAAGGAGGACGCCATGACCCGCTCGACCACCCCCACCACCCTCGCCCTCTTCGGCGCCACCGGCGGCATCGGCCGCGCCCTGATTCGCCAGGCCCTCGACCGCGGCCACGCGGTGCGCGCCCTGGCCCGCGACCCGTCCGCGCTGGCCGACGTCGACGACGCCGACGGCCGCCTCACCGTGCTCGCCGGGGACGTCACCGACCCCGACGCGGTGGCCCGCGCCCTGGCGGGCGCCGACGCGGTGCTCTGCGCCCTCGGCGCCCCGGCCCTCAGCCGCAGCCGCGTGCGCAGCGAAGGGACGCGCACCATCGTCACCGCCATGCGCGACCGCGGCCTCGACCGCGTCGTCGCGGTGTCGGTCTACGGCGCCCACGAGACGCGCGCCCACCTGACGCCCTTCCTGCGCTGGGTGCTGTTCCCGCTGTACCTGCGGCGCGCCGTCGCCGACCACGAGCGCCAGGAGCAGGTGCTGGCCGAGTCCGGCCTGCGGTGGACCGCCCTGCGCCCGCCCCACCTGACCGACGGCCCGCTCACTGGCCGCTACGCCGCCGGCTTCGACCGCCCCGACGACATCACCTGGCACGTCTCGCGCGCCGACGTGGCCCACTTCGCCCTCGACGTGGTCGACCACGACCGCTACGTCGGCGCCACCCCCGCCATCAGCGACGTCTGCGCCGCCTGACCGTCAGCGCGGGCGCGCGACGAAGAAGGCATAGCCGAAGCTGGCCCCGTGGGCGCGCCGAAGGGCGACCTCGTCGTCGAAGGCCGCGAGCGTCTCGAGCGCCGCGGCGTCGTCCGCGTACTGCGCCCGGAGCGTCGCGACCCGACGCTCCATCGGTCCGTAGAAGTCGTCCCACCACGCGGCCTCGGGCAGGACGAAGTCGTCCACGCGCTCGAAGCCCTCGGCCTCGAGCGTCGCCCGGACGTCGGCCACGGTGCCCATGCCGGGGTAGTCGGCGAACGCTTCGCGCGCCGCCGGCGGCCGGTCGTCGGACAGCCAGACGGCCTCGGTGAAGGCGACGTAGCCGCCCGGTCGCAGCAGGCGGCGGGCCAGCCGAAGGCCGGCCGGCAGGCCGATGTTGTAGAGCGCCCCCTCCGACCACACGAGGTCGACGCTGCCCGGCTCGATGTCGACCGCCGCCATGTCACCCGCCCGAGCGTCGATTCGGTCGGCCAGCCCGCGGGCCGCCGCCGCCGCCCGCAGCCGATCGACGCTCGGTGCGTGCAGCTCGACGGCCACGATGGAGCCATCGATCAGGTCCGCCAGATCGAGCGTCTGCGCGCCCGTCCCGCAGCCCAGGTCGACGATGAGCGGCCGCGCCGGCAGCTCGGCGCACAGGGCCAGCGCGCGGGCCGTGCACGCCCGGCAACCCGGCCCCTGGCGGGGCAGCCCCTCGAACACCTCGAAGAACACGGCCGGCGGCCGCGACGCATCATCCACGGTCAACGCTCCTCGCGCCGCCTCCGGCGCGCCCGTTCACTCCGCCCCTCGCAGCGCCGCCGCGCGCGCCTCGGCGCGCTCCCACATGCGCACCACGGTCTCGGCCGAGCGGAACAGCGGCTCGAGATCCTCGTCCGTGGCGCCGTCGCGCCGGGCGTCCTCGATCAGCTCCGCCAGCAGCCCGATGTGCAAGAAGCCCTCGGTGTTGAAGTCCACCGCGCGCTCACCCAGCTGCGGCGGCAGGAACTCGACCGCGCCGTCGTGCGAGAAGAACGGGTACTCCACCGGGTTCGCCTGATCGGGCCCGCACCCGCTCTGCTCGCCGAAGCGCGGGCCCCGCCCGCCCGCGAAGCCGTTGAGATCGAAGCCCAGCGGCGTGCCCGGGTGCGCCCCGGCCTCCACGCGCGCCTGCGCCCGCGCGGTGATGCCACGCACCATGCGCCCGGGCTGGTTCGGATCGCCACAGCCGGCGAAGCCGCTCTGCGTCACCCCGCCCAGGCGCATCAAGACGCCGTCGTGCGTGTTGCCGTGCGTCGACAGCGCCGGATAGTCGTTGGCCTGCAGCAGCTCCAGCGCGCGCACCGTGGAGCGTTGAGGCAGGTGCGCGATGTCCGGCAGCATGCCGCGCTGCATCATCTCGAGCAGCAGCGTCTCGCCCAGATCGGTCATCTCGGCGCTCTGACAGAAGTCGCCCTCCTGCGACCCGCCGAGCAGCGCGCCGAAGAAGGGCCGCAGCACGCCGATGGGATCGTTGACGAAGTTGCCGAACTGGCCGACCGGCGGCACCAGGTACTCTTCGCGCGGCTGGTTCAGCCCCGCGAAGGTCAGCCCGCCGCTGTCGAAGGTGTGCCGCTCGTAGGGGCAGTCCTCCACCTGACTGTTGTAGAGGCCGCTGTTCACGAAGTTGCCCAGCTCGATGACCCCATCGTCGCCGTCGCCGGGACCGAAGCCGTTGTCGAACTTGTGCACCGGGAACACGACGCGCACGCCCAGGTCGTAGTAGCGATCGAGCTTCGCCCGCACGTCGTCCGCCGTGCATCGCTCGAAGCCCTCCGGCGGCGTCAAGAAGCAGTCGAACAGGTTCGAGATCTCGATGCCGAGCACGATCGCGAGCTTGCCCTGGGCGATCACCTCGCGGGCCTGCGCCGGCGTCTCGACCACCCGCAGCCAGCCCTCGCCGGGCCCACCCCACTGAGCGTCGACGTAACGCTCCAGCGCGCGGATGCCCTCGATGGTCTTGTCCACGGTCACCATGTCGTTGCAGCTGTAGCGCGTACGACGGTCGGCCACGCCCACCGCGAACTCGCACAGCACCGAGTTGCCCGTCGCGTGCTGGACCACCAGCCGCAGGCCCGAGCGCCAGGCGCGCTCGAGCCAGCGATAGTACATCGCCTGGTGTGTCGCCCGCCGGCGCGGGTTCGGCCACTCCGTGAACAGCGGATAGCCCTCGGTGTGATGCACGAAGTCGTCGGCCTCGCCGGCCAGCAGCACCGGCAGCACCGCCGCCACGTCGGGCGCCAGATCGCCGCCGTCGAAGAACAGACCCACCAGGTCCCGACGCCCCTCCTCGCCGTGGTAGGGCGTGCAGTCGGGCAGCGCGTGCTCGACGCCCAGCGGGTGGAAGGGCGCGCCGTGGAAGATGTTGCCGCCGCCGAAGCCGGCGTTGGTGAACATGTGCGAGTGCACCTCGGCGATGCCATACAGATCGCCGTCCGGCCACGTCCGCCCTTCGGGTACGCCGACGGCGTCCACCGTCAGCTCGGGGAACGTCGCGCAGTCCTCGCGGGGGAAGAACGCGATGTGCGCCGCCTCGACCTCGAAGGGCGACGTGCCCTCGAGGGTCAGGTAGCGCCCCGAGGATCGCTGCCGAAGCTGAAAGCGCGTGGAGTCCGTGCTCGACACCTCGACCACCCACTCCGCCGGCGAGACGAAGGTGTCGTCGAGCAGCGTGATGTCCGACTCCAGCTGCGCGGCGCGCGTGAAGCGCCCCGCGCCGTCGCCCTCGCCCGCCACGAAGTAGCGCCCCTCGGCGTCGTACAGCAGGTAGGTGCCCAGATCGCTCGCCCGCAGCAGGAACCGCGACGCCCCGGCCTCGTCGTTTGCGAACGTGAACGCCTCACCGTCCGCGCCCAGCCAGCCGACGGTGTCGCCGTCGTAGCCCTCGACCGCGAAGCAGCCGTCCACCAGCGCGTAGACGCCGTCGTTGGGCGGCGCGCCCTCCCGCGGCGCGAAGGCGTCCCGCGGCCCCGCGTCGACGACGGCGTCCGGCTCCGCGTCGGGCGCGGCGTCCCCGCCGGCGTCCAGCCCCGCGTCCAACCGGGGCGTCGGCGCCGCGTCGGCCGCCGCGTCCCCTTCGACGGCCCCATCCCCCGGCGCCGCGTCCACCTCGACGCTCGCGTCGGTGCGCGCCCCGCCGTCCGCCGCCGCGCCCCCGCCGCCATCGTCGCAGCCGGCGCCCAGCGCCAGACACGACCCCAACCACAAGACCGCGAACCAGGACGAGAATCGGTCGGACACGCGCAGCTCCCCAGACGAACGAAGGCCCGCCCATACTGCCCGCACAGCGGTCCGCGACGAAAGCGAAGGCGCCGAGGACCACGGTCCGCCCGCTCCACCCCCAGCGCCCACGTCCGCGAAGCCGCCGCCGACGGCGCCCGCCGGCAGAAGGACCTCGACCAGCTCGCCACTCGCACCGAGGACGTCTGGCTTCAGGTCGAGAGCGCCATCACCACCGGCGGCGACAAGAGCTACCGCCGCGCCGCCTCGCTCCTGACCGACCTGCGCGACCTCGCCGCCCGCGACGGCGATCCGAAGTTCGCCGCCCGCTTCGACGCGCTGCACGCGCGCCACCGCCGGAAGATCAACTTCGTCCGCTCGTTGAAGCAGGCGGGGCTGATCACGTGACGTCGACCGGACCGTCGACGTCGTGCACCAGGCACCATGGCCCTTCGCCCGTCGGCGGCTCACCCCACGGCTCGTCTCCCCAAGGGTCTCGCTCCGAAGGCACCCACACTCCCGCCGCCGAGGAACGCTCCCCCGCCGGGTTCGCGGTCGCCAGCCGGCCCGACCGCCGCTCGGCCTCCGCACGCAGGATCTGCTCCGCCGCACCGCGAACCCGGGCGTCCTCGTGCCCGAGAAACCGCTCGAACGCAGCCCGACGACCGCGTCGCACGCGCCCGTCCAGCGTCAGACAGCCCTGCATGTTGCGCAGGCACTGCCGAAACGCGAGCTCATCGGGCCCCAGCCGAGCGCAGTCCCGGCAGACGTGCCGCTGCCGCCCTTTGGCGGCGAAGCGCTCGCTGGGACGCAGTCGCTCGCAGACCCAGCAGAAGCAGCCCCGCCCCTTCGTCCGCTTCCCGCGCCCCACCGTCGAACCTCCTCGGCCAACCCGTCACGCGGGCCGACCCCTCAATCCCGACCGCCGCCACCTGCCCTGGCCCGCGCGTGCTCGATGCTCTCCACCAGCTTGCGCTCCAACAACGCCCGCGGCGGCAGCTCGGTCAGGTAGCTCGCCACCCGCACCGAGCCCTCGCTCAGTTCGAGGAGCTCGATCTGCTCCTCGTTCTTGTCGGCGCACAGAATCAGCCCCAGCGGCGGGTTCTCCCCCGGCTGCCGCTCGTGCCGGTCCAGCCAGCGCAGGTACAGCTCCATCCGCCCCTTGTCCCGCGCGTCGAACCGCCCCAGCTTCAACTCGATGGCCACCAGCGCCCGCAGCCGTCGATGGAAGAAGAGCAGATCCAGATAGAAGTCATCGGCCCCGATGGACATACGCTTCTGCCGCGCGACGAAGCTGAACCCCTGCCCCAACTCGAGCAGGAAGGCCTCCAGCTCGCGCAGGATCGCCGCCTCCAGCTCCGCCTCGCTGAAGTCCGCCGGCAGCCCGAGGAAGTCGAGCACGTACGGATCACGAAACACCAGGTCGCGCGTCATGCGCCCATCATCCCGCAGTCCCTCCAACGTGCCCTCGACGACCGCCGCCGGCCGCTTCGCGATGGCGGTACCCTCGAACAGCATCCCGTCCATCTTGCTCTTCAGCGTCCGGGTGCTCCATCGCTCGATCCGGCAGAGCTCGGTGTAGAACTGACGCTTCAGCGGCTCGTCGATGGCGATCAGTTCGCGGAAGTGGGTCCAGCTCAATTGTGACCGCAGCGCGGACACAATCTCGGGACCGGGAAATACCTCGGTGAACCGCATCATCCGATACAGGCTTCGCTTGCCGAAACCGCGCCCAAACTCCGCGCTGAGCGCCTCGGCCACTTCGGCGACGACCTGCTCACCGTAAGCGGCCCGCTCGTCGCCGATCACCTCGTCCCGCAGTCGCTTGCCCACGTGCCAGTAGAGGGTGACCAGCTCGCTGTTCACGGCCCGTGCGACGCGCGACCGCCCGGCCTGAACGAGGGCGCGCAGCTCGGACAGCAGTTCGGGTGGAGCCGGTGGAGTCAGCGTAGTCGGCATGGCCATGCCCTCGGTGCCTCGGCATCGTCAGGGCTTCATAGCGCAGGGCATACAACTGCGCAAGTGTTCAGATGACGAACGGTGCGCCATCCAACAAGCGAGGCCTCGCGCGACTCTCCGGCAGGCTTCCACCCGACCCCACGGCAGGGCGCCGCGCAGCCCGGCACCTCGACGCCCTTCGCCGGCGCCCGCAAATGAGGTAAGTGCGGGGCGATGAGCGTCTTCCTCCAGATCCCGGCCGAGCGCCACGTGGCGAGCAACGCGCTGGCGTTCGCGGTCCGGGACGCCTTCCCGGTCACCGAGGGGCACACGCTGATCATCACGCGGCGGGTGGTGCCGACCTGGTTCGACGCGACGCCCGCGGAACACTCGGCCGTGCTTGCGCTGGTCGAGACCGTGAAGCAGCAGCTCGACGCCGAGCTCGCGCCGGATGGCTACAACGTCGGCTTCAACGCGGGCGAGGCGGCCGGCCAGACCGTCCCCCACCTGCACGTGCACGTCATCCCGCGCTACCGGGGCGACCTCGACGATCCCCGCGGCGGCGTGCGCCACGTGATCCCCGCGAGGGGCAACTACCGCGCGGTCGAAGCCGACTGGACGCGACCGCCGGGACCCAGTTCCCCGCCCCGCAAACGAACCGAGCCCCTGAGCGTGGGCGGCGCCGACGGCCCGCTCCTCCGCCCGCTCCGCAGCCTCTTCGGCCGGGCCGAGCGCGTCTCGATCGTCGCCGCCTTCGTGCAGGACAGCGGAGTCGCGCTGCTCGCGCCGGCGTTCGAAGACGTGCTCGCGCGCGGCGCGGCGGTGCGCCTGGTCACCGGCGACTACCTGCACATCACCCAGGCCGACGCCCTGCAGCGATTGCTCGACCTCCAGGACCGCAGCGGCGCCTTCACCACCGTCGAAGACGGCGCCGAGGAGCGCGCAATGGTCGGCCGCTTCGAGGCGCGGGTCGTCGAGACCCAGGCGCTGCGACGCAGCTTCCACCCCAAAGCGTGGCTCTTCGGCTGGGGCGACGATCCCCGCGGCGGCGTCGCGTACGTGGGCAGCAGCAACATCTCGAACGCCGCCCTGCGCACGGGCGTCGAGTGGAACCTGCGCCTCGAGCAGCCCCGCGATCCGGCCGCCTTCACCCGCCTCGAGCAGGCGTTCGAGGCGCTCTGGCAGACGGCGCGCCCGCTCGACGCGGCCTGGGTCGCCGACTACCGCGCCCGCGCATCGAACGCTCCATCCGTGACACCGCTCGGCGAGGTCGAGCTGGACTCCGGACTGCCACCGACCCCCCGCGACGTCCAGCGCGAGGCGCTCGACGAACTCTCGAACGCCCGGTCACGCGGCGACCGGCGCGCGCTGGTGGTGCTGGCCACCGGGCTGGGCAAGACCTTCCTCGCGGCCTTCGACCTGCAGGCCTTCGCCGAGCAGCTCGGCCGCCGCCCGCGGGCCCTCTTCGTCGCCCATCGCCGCGAGCTGCTGACGCAGGCCGAGACGACCTTCCGCACCCTCTTCTCGAACTGGCGCTTCACGTGGTGCGCGGGCGCCAGCGACGACCTCGACGGCGACGTGGTCTTCGCTTCGATCCAGAAGCTCGGGCGGCCCGAGCGGCTGAGCGGGCTGGCGCCGGGCGGCTTCGACTACGTGGTCATCGACGAGGTCCACCACGCCGCCGCCACCAGCTACCAGCGACTGCTCGCCCGGCTCGATCCGCGCTTCCTGCTCGGCCTCACCGCTACCCCCGACCGCGCGGACGAGGCGGACGTGGTCGGCCTCTTCGACGACCACGTCCCGTATCGCATGGGGCTCGCCGAGGGCATCGCACGCGGCCTGCTGGTGCCCTTCGCGTACGAGGGCCTGCGGGACACCGTCGACTACGCGCCCATCCCCTGGCGCAACAGGCGTTTCGACCCCGCTGCGCTGGCCGCCGCCGTGCAGACGCAGGCCCGCATGGAGTCGCTCTGGACCGCCTGGCAACGCCTCCCGGGCACCCGAACGCTCATCTTCTGCGCCTCGATCGAGCACGCCCGCTTCGTCCGCGACTGGCTCGCGGCGCAGCAGGTCCGCGTCGAGGCCGTGCACTCCCAGGACGACAGCTTCGACCGCGCCGAGGGCCTGCGCCGCCTCGAGGAGGGAGCGCTCGACGCGCTGTGCGCGGTCGACCTGTTCAACGAAGGCATCGACTGCAAGCCCATCGACCGCGTGGTGATGCTCCGCCCGACCGAGTCGCCCGTCGTGTTCCTGCAGCAGCTCGGCCGCGGCCTCCGCATCACCGAGGACAAGGCGCGGCTGCAGGTGATCGACTTCGTCGGCAACCACCGCGTCTTCCTCGACCGCCTCCGAACGCTCCTGTCGCTCGGCGACCAGCCCGCCGCCATGCGCGCCTTCCTCCGCGGGGAGGCCCAGCCGCAGATCCCTCCGGGATGCTCCGTCGAGGTCGCCCTGGAGGCGAAGGCGCTGCTGCAGCGGCTGCTCCCGGCGAGCTCCGACAACGAGCTGGTTCGGCTCTATCGCGAGCTGCGGACTGCCCGCGACCAGCGACCGACCGCCGGAGAGCTCCATCGGATGGGCCGCAACCCAGCGTCGGTCCGCGCGCGGCACGGGTCATGGCTCGGGTTCGTGGCCGACGAGGGCGACCTGAACGCCGCCGAGCGACGCGCCCTCGAACACGGCGAGGCGTGGCTGACATCGCTCGAACGCACCGCCATGAGCAAGTGCTTCAAGATGGTCGTGCTGGAGGTCCTCGTCGAGGCCGACGCCCTCGCGACCGGCATGCCGCTCGACCTCTTGGCCCGACGCTGCCATGCATGGCAGGGAGCCTGCTGCACATTCGGGGCACTTCGCGGTGCACGCCCCCGAATGCTCGGCTCGGCGTTGCGAAAGCAAGGCGATACCGCCGGGTATCGTCATGCTTCCGCGCCTTGATCCGAGCTTTCGGTGACGC
>JAUHXL010000118.1 GCA_030426945.1 bacterium | reverse complement strand
GGCGCGCGCGTCTTCGACACCGGCGATCCGCGGGCGCGATCACCGGGGGCCCTCAACGCCGAGGCCGTCGATCCCCCCGAGCGCGAGCCGGTGGCCTGGGACGCGGGCGCCCGCGCGGTGCGCGATCTGAGCGGCGTCACCGGCCCCGCGCACGTCGGGGTCGAGGGTCGCGTCGGGGGCGGCTACGGCGGCGTCCGGCACCACGCCGACCTCTTCGGCCGCCTGCCCGTCCACCTGCCGGCCGGCAACCCGCCCCTCGGCGTGCGGGCCCGGCTGGGCGCGGTGTACCTCGACGATCCGGATCGCGACGCGCGCGACGCGCTGGCCGGCTGGGGCCTCCTCGCCGCCGAGTGGCCCGCCGCCGAGGGCATCGTCATCGACCTGCTGTTCGAGGGCTCGGTCAGCGAGGACGCCCGCAACCCCTGGCGCATGCGCGCCTTCACCCAGGTGCGCTTCGAGGATTGGTGGTGAGCGCGTTGTCCGCCCTGCTGCTGCTCGTCGCGCTCGGCGCGCCCGAGGGGGCCGTGTATCCGCCGCGCACGGATCCGCTGCACTTCACCCACCGGGCGCACGAGGACGTGGACTGCGCCACCTGCCATCCGGGCGCGGCGGCGTCGGTGCGGCCGGGTGATCGGCTGCTGCCGACCGAGGCGGCCTGCTTCGGTTGCCACGATCCCTTCGGCGAGGAGGATCCGCCCACCTGCGCCTTCTGCCACCCCGGCTACGCGCCCACGCTGCCGCCCGGGGCGGACTCGACCGTCGGCGCCCTGCCCCGGCCGCCGGCCATCGACAGCCCGCCGGCGGCGCTGCGCTTCGGCCACGCCCTGCACGCGCGGGCCGGCGTCGCCTGCGCCACCTGCCACGTCGACCTCGACCGCCCGCCCGGCCAGCGCGCCTTGCCCACCATGGTCGAGTGCGTCGACTGCCACACCGCGCGCGACGCGCCGATCCGCTGCGACGCCTGCCACCTCGTCCGCCCGGACGGCCGGCTGCGGCTCGAGCTGCCCGCCGGCCGCCTGCGGCCGCGCGGCCGCGCCGGGCTGCCCGATCATGGCGGCGACTGGGCGCGCAGCCACGGCCCCGCCGCCGCCGCGGACGCCGCGGCCTGCGCCACCTGCCACGCGCCGGACGACTGCGCGCGCTGCCACGCGACCGCCGCCCGCCGGCCGGACCCGCACCCCGGCCTCTTCCTGCTCACCCACGCGCCCGCCGCCCGGCGCAACGACCCGGACTGCAGCACCTGCCACCGCCTGCAGACCTTCTGCGTCGGCTGCCACGCGCAGAGCGGGGTCACCGCCGAGGCCGGGCCGCTCGCCTTCCAGGCCACCGACGGCGCCCGCCGCTTCCACCCGCCCGGCTTCGTCGGCGCGCTCGGCGGCGCGCCGGGGCCCGAGCACCACCGCTACGCGGCGCGCGCCAACCTCGCGAGCTGCGTCGGCTGCCACCGGGAGTCGACCTGCGTCTCGTGCCACGCCGCCGACGCGCCGGGGGCCATCCGCGCCAGCCCCCACCCGCCCGGCTTCGACTGCGGGCGCGCCTACGACGTGAACCAGCGCGGCTGCGCCAAGTGCCACCGCGACGCCGAGGCCCTGCGCCGGCTGTGCGACCGATGAGGATCCTGAGCGTTCTTCTGTGCGCGGCCCTGATCGGCTGCGGCGCCGAGGCGGACGCGCCCGCGCCGGCCAACCGTCTGCCGCCCGCCACCTGCCCCTCCGCCGAGGAGCTCGCGCCCAACCTGCTGGGGCTGCTGCGCAGCGATCAGCTCGCCGGCGTCGCCGAGCTGCTCGGGCAGCGCCTGAGCGACGCCCAGCTCGAGACGCTCCTGGCCGCGCTGCTCGACCTGGTGCGCGGCCTCGAGCCCGCCGAGATCGACGCGCTGCTCGCGCTGACCGAGAACCCGCGCCTGCTCGCGCTCGCCCCCTTGCTGGCGGACCTGCTCGCCTTCGTCGCCGGCGATCCGGCGCGGCCCGAGACCTTCCGCCGCGAGGTGCTCGACGACCTGCGCCGGCTGCTCACCGTCTGCGAGGCGGCCACGCTGTTCGAGGCGACCGGCGCCCTTCTGCAGGCGCCCGAGCTGCCCCGGCTGCTGGGCGGGCTGGCCGACATCCTGGGCCTGGACATCGTCCAGCAGATCCTCGACAGCGACCTGCAGAGCGCGCTGAACAAGGACGGATTCACGGTGCTGGTTTGCAACATCGTCGCCGCCCTGGTGGCCCCCGGCTTCACGGTGGCCGACGACGTGGTGCGGCCCCTCTCGGGCATCGACCTGCTGCCCCTCGACGAGCCGCCGCTGTCGACCTTCCTGGCCGACCTGGCGGCGGTGCTCTCGCCCGAGCGCAACGTGCTGCCCGCGCTGCAGGACGTGGTGTGCTGCGATCTCTACGGCGTGCCGCGCTGCGCGGCGGTGCCCGGCGACGCGGCGCCGCTGCCGCGGGATCCCGTGTTCACCTGGTTCACCTACGACCTGTTCGTGAGCGCCGCGCTCGACTTCGACGGCCTGCTGGCGGCGGTGGCCGCGCTGGCGGCCGATCCCCAGGTGGAGGCGGCGCTGGCGCCGGTGACCGCGCTCTTGCGGGCGCTGGGCGAGGACGCCGAGCTGCGGCGCGCGCTGATCAGCGTCGGCGTCGTGCTGTTGGAGGATCAGACCGCGCGGCGGGTGCTGCCCGAGCTCGTCACGCTGGTGCGGGCGGGCGGCGTCGAGGAGCTGTTGGCGGTGCTACGGTCCATCCTGAAGGGCTGCGCGCCGCCGGCGCTGGGGCTCACCCGATGAGGGGCCGCGCCCTGCTCACGGCGCTGCTGCTGACCGCCCCCGCGCGCGCCAGCGTGCTGGACATCTACGGCTTCAACCCGCGCGGTACCGCGATGGGCAACGCCCAGGCCGCGGTGGCCGACGACTACACCGCGGCCTTCTACAACCCGGCCGGGCTGACCCGGCGCAAGAAGGTCGGCGTGGGCGCGGGCTTCGTCGCCACCTTCCCCCGGCTGACCCTCGACCGCGATTACGCGGGCCCGCCCGAGGCCTACGTCGACCACGAGCTGCCCCCGGCGTTCAGCGGCTTCAACCTGGGCATGCTGTTCCCGCTCGGCGGGCTGATCGACAACCGGGTGGCCGTGGCGCTGACCGCCTACCTGCCGACGGTGAACCTGCTGCGCGGCGAGGGGGTCGACCCCCAGGTGCCGCAGTTCTATCGGTACCAGAACCTGCCCGACAAGTTCGTGGTGCTGGCCGCGGGGGCCTTCGAGATCACGCCGTGGCTCAGCGTCGGCGGCGGGGTGCAGGTGCTGGCCAGCCTCGACGGCGCGGTGGACGTGCACCTCGAGCTGGCCAACCGCCGCGTGCGCAGCCAGGCGGTCGAGGTCGAGATCAGCCCCGCGGCGGCGGCGGTGGCCGGCCTGCTCGTGCGCCCGCTCGAAGGGCTGGACGTCGGCTTCTCCTACCGGCAGGCCATCCAGCTCGACTTCGCGCTGCCGACGAGCATCGTGATCGACCAGCTCGTCGACCTGAACATCGACATCCGCGGCACGGTGCTCTACAGCCCGCACTACCTGAACCTGGGCGCCGCCTACGACATCGCGCCGGCCAACCTGCTGCTCAGCGGCGAGCTGGGCTATGCGTTCTGGTCGCTGGCGCCCGACCCCTCGCCCACCTTCACCATCGACATCGGGGGGGAGCTGGCCGAGGGGCTCGGGCTGGGCGAGCGCCTCGACGTGGGCAACGGCGCGCCCGTCGAGCTGAACTTCCGCGACGTGCCGCTCGTGCGGCTGGGCCTCGAGCATCGGCCCCACGAGGTGGTGCGGCTGCGGGCCGGCTACACGTGGCGGCCGAGCCCCGCGCCGGTGCCGACCGGCGCCTTCAACTACGTGGACAACGACGCGCACCTGCTGGCGCTCGGCGCGGGCGTCACCTTCGCCGATCCGCTCGAGGTGCGGCAGAACCCGGTGACCTTCGACGTGGTGTACCAGGCGACGCTGATGGCGGATCAGCCGGTGGAGAAGTCACTCGGGGCGGCGGATCCGGTGGGCGACTACACGGCCGGCGGGGTCATCCACAGCGTGGGCATCGCGTTCCGCCACGACCTGTGAACCGCGCGCGGTTGACGCGGTGACGGCCGAAGGCCAGGATGCGCCGCCATGGGACGCATCGACGAAACGCAGCGGCGACGCACGTTCGCCATCATCAGCCACCCCGACGCCGGCAAGACCACCATCACGGAGAAGCTGCTGCTCTTCGGCGGAGCCATCCAGATGGCCGGCGCCGTGCGGGCGCGCCGCGCGTCGCGCCACGCGACGTCGGACTTCCTGGCGATGGAGCAGCAGCGCGGCATCTCGGTCAGCACGTCGGTGATGTCCTTCGATTACGAGGGCTTCGCGGTCAACCTGCTCGACACGCCGGGCCACGAGGACTTCAGCGAGGACACCTATCGCGTGCTCACCGCGGTCGACTCGGCGCTGATGGTGCTCGACAACGCGAAGGGCGTCGAGGCGCGCACCCGCGCGCTGATGGACGTCTGCCGGCTGCGCGACACGCCGGTGGTCACCTTCAGCAACAAGCTCGATCGTGAGGGGCTCGACCCCTTCGAGCTGATGGAGAACGTCGAGGAGACGCTGGGCCTCGCGTGCGTGCCGATGACGTGGCCCATCGGCATGGGCCAGCGCTTCGAGGGCGTCTACGACCTGGTGAACAAGCAGGTCGTGTTCTACGAGCCCACGCAGCGTGGGCGGAAGAACGAGCGCGTGGTGCTCGAGTCGCTCGACGACACGCGGCTCGACGACTGGGTGGGCAACGCCAAGGCGGACAAGCTGCGCGAGGACGTCGAGCTGCTCGGCGCGCTCGACGCCTTCGACCCCGAGGCCTTCGCCACCGGCCAGCAGACGCCGGTGTTCTTCGGCAGCGCGATCAACAACTTCGGGGTGAAGGAGCTGCTCGACCAGTTCGTGCGCAAGGCCCCGCCGCCCCAGGCGCGCCCCACCGAGACGCGCATGGTGGAGCCGAACGAGGAGCCGCTGACCGGCTTCTGCTTCAAGATCCAGGCGAACCTCGACAAGCAACACCACGACCGCATGGCGTTCCTGCGCATCGTCAGCGGCCACTACCGCCGCGGCATGAAGCTGAAGCACGTGCGCACGGGCAAGATGATGGCGATCAACAACGCCACGACCTTCCTCGCCCAGGACCGCGTGGTCACCGAGGAGGCCTTCCCGGGCGACATCATCGGCCTGCACAACCACGGCGGCATCCGCATCGGCGACACCTTCACCGAGGGCGAGGACCTCAAGTTCACCGGCATCCCGGCCTTCGCGCCGGAGCTGTTCCGCCGCGCCATCCTGCTCGACCCGCTGAAGTCGAAGGCGCTGGTGAAGGGCCTCGAGCAGCTGAGCGAGGAGGGCGCCGCCCAGCTGTTCCGCCCCCTCGAGGGCACCGCCTACATCCTCGGCGCCCTCGGCGCCCTGCAGTTCGACGTCATCGCCTCGCGCCTCAGCGAGGAGTACCGCGTGCGCGCGCGCTTCGAGCCCATGGAGGTCAGCGCCGCGCGCTGGGTCACGAGCGACGACCCCAAGGCCCTCGCGAAGTTCACCCAGGAGAACAAGCGCCGCCTGTTCCGCGACCTGGCCGACAACCTGACCTTCATCGCGAACAGCCACTTCGTGATGGACTACACCGCCCAGCAGTACCCCGAGCTCCAGTTCCACACCCACATGGAGATCTGACCACCCCCCCTGCGCCTGCCCCCACGCGCCCGTGCCCATGCCCGTGCGGGAAGCCGCGCCACCCACCCGCCCCCTCCCCCCGCCCCCGCAGTCCGCCCCTCCCTTGCCCTCGCCCTCGCCCTCGCCCTGGCCCTCGCCCTCGCCCTCGCCCTCGCCCTGGCCCTTGCCCTTGACCTTGACCTTGACCCTGCCCTTGACCTTGACCTTGACCTTGACCTTGCCCTTGCCCTCGCCCTTGCCCTTGCCCTCGCCCTCGCCCTCGCCCTTGCCCTTGCCCTTGCCCTCGCCCTCGCCCTTGACCTCGCCCTTGACCTCGCCCTTGCCCTTGACCTTGACCTTGCCCCCGACCCCGACCCCCGACCCCCGACCCCCGCACACCACCCGCCCCTTGGCCTCGCCCCGCCCGATCGGCACACTGACCCCCACCGCTGATCGCACCCCCTCGACGATGCGCCGACCTCCTCTCAGCCCCGACGCCCGCACCGCGCTCCACGTCCTGCCCCGCCGCGGCTGGCTCACCACCCCCACGCCCGTCACCCCGCTGCCCGACCTCGCCGCGGCCCTCGGCCTGCGCTGGCTGGGGGCCAAGCGCGACGACCTGATCCCCGCCCTCGGCGGCGGCACCAAGGTGCGCAAGCTCGACCTGCTGCTCGCGACCCCCCGCTTCGCCGAGGCGCCCGCGTGGACCTCGATGGGCGCCCTCGGCTCGGGCCACCTCGTCGCGCTGACCGCGGCCTCGCGCGCCACGGGCGTGCCCTTCGACGCCCACCTGTTCTGGGAGCCCGTCGAGGGCGCGGTGACCGGCAACCTCGCCTTCACCGCCAGCCACGCCCGCGCGCTCACCTATGCGAGCAGCCGCACGCGCCTCGTGCTCCGCCGCCCGGGTCTGTTCGTCGGCGCCACCCACGGCGGCGCCCTCACCGTCGGCCCCGGCGGCAGCCACCCGCCGGGCGTCCTCGGCGTGGCCCTCGCGGCCCTCGAGCTGGCCGATCAGATCGCCGCCGGCGAGCTGCCGCGGCCGGACCGCGTCGACGTCCCCCTCGGCTCGGGCGGGACGGCGGCCGGCCTGGCGCTGGGCCTCGGCTGGGCCTTCGCCGAGCCGCCCCTGGTTCACGCCGGCGCGGCGGTCGAGCGGCCCCTGGCCAGCGTCGCCCGCGTGCGCCGCCTCGCCCACGCAGCGGCGGCCTGGGCCCGCGCCCACGGCGTCGACCTGCCCGACCGTCCCCTGGCCGAGGTGCGCGTCGACCATCGCTTCGCCGGACCGTCCTACGGCGTCCCCAGCGACGTGTCCCGGCGCACCACCGCGCGGCTGCGCGACGCCGGCCTGCCCGCCGAGCCCATCTACACCGGCAAGGCCTACAGCGCGCTGCTCGCCGCGCCGCCCCCCGGCCAGGCGGTGCTGCTGTGGACGACGCCGCGCCGGGACGCGTCGCTGCCCACGGCGCCCGACTGGCGCGACCGCCTGCCCGCCGCGCTGCGCGCCCGCCTCGAGGGGCGCGGCGTGCGCCGGCGGACGTTCATCCTGGGGGGCGCCGCGGCCGGCCTGACCGCCTTCGCGCTGTGGCGCACCGCGGGCTATCCCCCTCGAGGGGCCGGCGCCGGGCACCTCGCCGCGTGGGAGGCCGCCGTGCTGCAGGCGGCGGCCGAGGTCGTCGCGCCCGACGAGCCCGCCCTGCGGCCGGCCATCGAGCGCGTGCCCGCGGCGGTCGAGGCCTTCACCCGCGCCTTCCCCGCCCACATGAAGCGCGAGATCAGCGCGCTGCTGGCCGCGGTCGAGCACGGCACGCTGGCGGCCGGCCACGTCGCGCGGTTCAGCGATCTGGGACGCGACGACCGCACTCGTTACCTCGAAGCGTTGGCTGATCTGCCCGCGGGCGCGCACCTGCTGTACCGCGGGCTGCGCGACCTCTGCGTGCTCGGCCTGTACCAGCGCGACGAGAGCTGGCCCGCCATCGGCTACGGCGGGCCGCTCGTCGCGCCCGAGCGGCGCGCGGACGCGTACGACGGCCTGCGCGCGCCGGCCCACGAAGCGCCGGCCGGCTGGGAGGTCGCCTGATGCGCGGGCTGCACCCTGCTGCCCGGGGGGCCGAGGCGCGGTCATGATCCACGACGCCGCCCACCTGCCCCTGCCCGGCCGCCTGCGCGCGGACCTGTGCGTCGTCGGATCGGGTCCCGGCGGCGCGACCGTCGCCGCGCGCGCGGCCGAAGCGGGCCTGCGGGTGGTGATGCTCGAGGCGGGCGCGCTGACGACGCCCGGCCAGATGAACCAGCGCGAGGAGGACATGCTGCCGCGCCTGCTGTGGTTCGGCGGCAACCAGACGACCGCCGACCGCCACACGCGCGTGCTGCAGGGACGCGGGGTCGGCGGCTCGTCGCTGCACAACCTGAACCTGTGCAAGCGCATCCCCGACGCCATCCGCGAGGACTGGGCGCGCCGGTTCGGCCTCGAGCACCTGCCGCCCGCGCGCTGGGCCGAGCTGTACGCGCGCACCGAGGAGCGATTGGCGGTCGAGGACGTGGCCCCAGCGCGCTGGAACGCGCACAACCGGATGCTCGAGCGCGGCTGCCAGGTGTTGGGCTGGCGGGGCGGCGGGCTGGCGCACAACCGCACCGGCTGCATCGGCTCGGGCTTCTGCGAGGTGGGCTGCGCCTACGACGCCAAGAACAACGCGCTCAAGGTGTTCGTGCCCCGACTGGTCGCCGCGGGCGGCGTGGTGCTGAGCCACGCCCAGGCCATCCGGGTGCGGCACGACGGGCAGCGAGTGAACGGCGTTCTGGCCGTCGCGCTCGACCCGGAGACGCACGCGCCGCTGGGCCGCATCACGATCGAGGCGCCCCGCGTGTGCCTGTCGGCCTCGGCCACCGGCACCGCCGCGCTGCTGCACCGCTCGTCCGTGCCCGACCCGCACAACCAGGCCGGCCGCACCCTGCGCATCCACCCCGCGGTGATCGTCGCGGGTGAGTTCGACGAGCGCATCGAGGCCTGGCGCGGCATCCCGCAGACCTACGAGTGCACCGAGCACCTCGACCTGCGCCCGGGCGCCGCCGACCGCACCTGGATCGTGCCCGTGTTCGGCCACCCGGTGGGCGTGGCGACGATGATCCCGGGCCTGGCCGAGGGACACCGCGACCTGATGCGCCGTCTGCCTCACCTGGGCGCGCTGACCGCCATGCTGCACGACCACACCGCGGGCCGCGTGCAGTCGGACGGCGACCTGGGCCTGCGCATCGACTACACCCTCGACCTCGATGACCGCGCCGAGCTGGCCCGCGGCCTCAGCCGCTGCGCGCGCCTGCTGCAGGCCGCCGGCGCGAAGCGCGTGGTGGTGGTCGACCGCCAGGGCACCACGCTGGGCCCGGCGGACGACCCGGACGTGCTCGCCGCTCGGCCGATCACCCCGGGCGAGGTCGACGTCAGCGCCGTGCACCCCATGGGCACCGCCCCGATGAGCGACGACCCACGCCGCGGCGTCGTCGGCAGCGACGGCCGCCACCACCAGCTCGCCGGCCTGTGGGTGGCCGACGGCTCGCTGTTCCCGACGTCGATTGGGGTGCCCCCGCAGCTGAGCATCTACGCCCTGGCCCAGCACGTGGCCGACCACCTGGTCGGCGCGGCCTGAGGCGGCGGTCGCGCCGTTCCGCCATCCCTAACCCCCACCCACCCGATGTGGGGTTATCGGACAGAGCGTCGGCGTGTTGCACGAAATCGACGCGGCGCCGCGACCCACCCACCACCCGAACCTCCCCAGCCGAGGATCGGGCAGCCGCGACGTCACGTCGCCTTGGGCGCCGGCTCTCTGGTGCTACGCAGCAGCGTGGCGCACACGATGACCTTCAGGGCCATCATCGTGTGGAACCAACTCTCCGCGAAGACGGAGCCCTGCGCGCGGATGAGGTCGCGGAGCAGGAGCGTCGAGTTGAGTTCGGACATTGTGACGAAGAGGCCGACCACCCAGGCAGCCTTGGCGCCGAGACCGTAGCGGCGCAGAATCACGACAGGGGCGCCCCATTGGAACACGAAGGCGAGGCTCAACAACAACTGCTCGACGTCGCCGGGAGGCAGGAACGTATCGAGGACGTAGATCTCGACCGCCGCGACCACCACGTAGAGCGTCATCAAGCCCGCGTCGACCGCGACAGCCGCCGCCAACCGGCTGCCCGAGTGTTGCCACACCACCCACGCCCACAGCGCCAGGAACAGGTTCGCGAGCGCGATCAGACCCGTCCGACACTGATGGACGAAGTTGACGACCACGTCGTAGACCGGCGGCAGGTCCAGCGTCGGCGCGATGTTGTAGACGAGGTAGTTCACCGCCACGTCGATGAGCAGCACCCAACAGAAGGCCCGCAGGAACGCTGCGCCCGGCACCCGGCTCATATCCTCACCCGCTTCCGGTCGCCGTCGCGCCGTTCCGCCATCCCTAACCCCCACCCACCCGATGTGGGGTTATCGGACAGAGCGCCGGCGTGTTGCACGAGATCGACCCACCGCCTCGACGCGCGACCCTCCCTCACCCCGCGCGCCGCCGCACCTTCCCCATCACCCGCCGCAGCACCACCCGCACCTCGCCCACCCCCAGCGCGATCGACAGGCTGATCGCCACGCCCCCGCCCGCCACGCCGGCCACCGCCCCGCGCACCAGCGCCGGCAGCCCGGTCGTGTCGGCCAGCATGCCCCGCAGCGCCCAGCCGGCCACCGCGCCCACCACGGCGGCCACCCCCACCCGCGCCAACACCCCGAAGAAACCGCCCACCCCCGGCGCGCCCCCCACGGAGCGCCGCAGCAGCCCCAGCAACACCGCGACGTACGCCGAGATCGCCACCGACGACGCCACCGTCAGGCCCGCCGCCCCCCAGCGCGCCGCCAACAGCCCGTAGAGCGGAAACGCCGCCGCCGCCACCAGCGTGCCGCTCAGCGTCGGCAGCCACGTGTTCCCCTGCGCGTAGAACCCGCGCGCCACCAGCATCTGCGCCGACCACGCCCACAGCCCCAGGCAGAACAGCCCGGTGTACAGCCCGATGTCGGCCAGCGCCGCGGGCGTGAACCGCCCCACGCCCCAGATGACCGTCGCCACGTCTTCGGCCGACGCCGCCAGCGCGGCCCCCGCCACCGCCGCCAGCACCACCATCAACCGCAGCGCCTTGATCAGCGTCGCGAACATCTCCCTGGGCTTGCCCTCGGCCACCAGCCGCGCCAGCGTCGGGTACGCCGCCACCCCCGCGGCCAGCCCGAACACGCCCATCGGCACCTTCATCAGCGTCCGCGCGTATTGCAGCCGCGCCACCGCCCCCTCGGCCACCTCGGTGGCGTGGTGCTTCACGATCCAATCGTCGACGGCCACCACCGAGAAGCCGAGCATCACCGGCAACGACCGCCAGATATACGTTTTGAAATCAGAATCTCGCAGCGAGAACTTCACGTTCCACGCGAAGTCGCTCTGCCGCACCGCGCCGTAGAGCGGCAGCCCGAAGGGCCCCAGCACCGACCCCACCAGCACGCCCCAGCAGAACCCCGCCGCCCCCAGCGAAGGCCCCAGCGCCAGCCCCCCCACGATGATGCACGCGGTGTAGATCAGCGGCGCCAGCGCGGGCAGCCGATGCTGGTCGCGCGCCATCAGCGTCGCCGACAGCAGGCCCCCCACCAGGTGGAAGATCTGCGCGGGCAGGACGATGCGCACCAGCCGCACCAGCTCCGCGTCGCCCGCCGCGTCCAGCCCCGGCCCCACCAGCGGCGTCAGCGCCGGCGTCACCCACCACAGCGCCGCCGTGACCAGCGTCAGCGCCACCACCAGGAAGTTCGCGATCACGCTGAACGCCCGCCAGCCCGCCGCCGCGTCCCCCCGCGCCAGGTGCCCCTGGAAGATGGGGATGAACACGATCGACAGCACGCCGCCGGCGAGCAGGTAGTTCAAGAAGTCCGGGATGACGAACGCGAGGAAGAACACGTCGGCCTCGGCGCCGCCGCCCAGCACCCGGCCGATGACCGCCTCGCGCACCAGCCCCAGCAGCCGCGACAGCAGGATCGACGCGCCCCAGACGAGCGAGGCGATCCCGATGGCCCGGCTCACGCGTCGGCCTCGTCCGCCTCGGGATCGTCGCGCCGCGCGGCGACCATCGCGGCGAGCAGCGGCGCCACGCCCGCCACCACCAGCAGCGCGCCCAGCAGGTCGAACCAGATCGGCTGGAACAGCACGGCGTCCGGCGACGTGAGGTCGAAGCCCTCGATGCCCGGTCGGTAGCCGAGCTCCAGCGCCGCGGCGACCAGCCGCCCAGGCAGATAGGCCGCCAGCGCCAGCCCCAACGACAGGCTGCGCAGGTACAGCCACGCCGGCAGGCCGAGCATGAACACGCGCTGCGGCCACACCCCGAACAGATCGCCGATGGACGCGATGATCGCCGTCAGCGCGACCACGATCCACGGCCCGAAGCGCGCCAGCAGCAGCACCCGCTGCACGACGCCCTGGGCCACCAACAGCAGGCACACCGGGTGGATCAGCCCGACGACCAGCGCGTTGATCCACGGCACGCCCCGCCCCGCGTCCGCCGGCGGCAACCCCAGCGGCGCGTCCTGCAGGCTGAGCACGATGTTGCCCAGCTCGCTGGCGAAGATGGTGAACCCCACGCCGGCCACGGCGGCGGCGCCCAGCATCCAGGCGCTGGGGGCGCGCCAGATGCGCGGCGGCACCGGGAACGGGTGACGTCGATCGAGGTGCAGGACCACCGCCGTGGCGACCACGCAGCTCAGCCCCAGCGCGGCCCCGGCCCACCCCGGGGGCGCCAGCACCGGCAGCATCAGCGCCAGCGTCGCCCACACCAACATCGACAGGACGGCCCAGATGACGGGGGTCAGGAACATGCACTCCTCGCGGCGCGGCGACCCTAGCCCAGCGACGCCCCACAATCCACCGTCGCCAAGGGGCACCCGACCGGATAGGATGCGCGGCCATGTCGACCATGCGTGCCGTCTATACCAACGTCCGCGCCGCCCGCACGGCGCTCAAGGACATGGCGCGTCTGCGCCAGATCGCCGCCGTGCTGGTGCGGCACGGCCTCGGGCACGTCGTCGAGACCTGGCACCTGCAGGACAAGGCGATCCTCGGGCTGCTGCTCGAGAAGCGCGACCCCGCCGTGCAGGCCCTCTCGCAGTTCGAGCGCATCACGCTGGCGCTCCAGGATCTCGGCCCCACCTTCGTCAAGCTCGGCCAGATCCTCTCCACCCGCCCGGACCTCGTGCCGCAGGCCCTGTGCGACGAGCTCAAGTCGCTGCAGGATCGCGTGCAGCCCATCCCCTTCGAGCAGGCGCGCGAGGTGATCGAGCGCTCCCTCGGCGCCCCCCTCGACACCGTCTTCCGCGACTTCGACGAGGTCCCCCTCGCGTCCGCCAGCATCGCGCAGGTGCACACCGCGCGCCTCGAGGGCGGCGAGGACGTGGTCGTCAAGGTGCAGCGCCCGGGCATCCGGACGACCATCCAGAGCGACCTGAACATCCTCTACTTCGTCGCGAAGCAGCTCGAGAACGCCGTGCCCGAGGCGGCCGCCTTCGGCCCGGTCGACATCGCCCGCGAGTTCGACCGCGCCATCAGCAAGGAGCTCGACTTCGGCTTCGAAGCCCAGAACCTGCAGCGCTTCGCCCGCAACTTCGAGACCTGGGACTCGATCCACGTCCCGCGCCTCTACAAGGAGGTCTCGAGCGACACCATCCTCGTGATGGAGCGGCTGATCGCGACCAAGATCACCGAGGCCGCCGCCGAGGGCCACACCATGGAGCCCATCGCGCGCGAGTGCGTGCGCATGGTCTTCAAGATGGTGTTCGAGGACGGCTTCTTCCACGGCGACCTGCACCCCGGCAACCTGCTCATCCTGCGCGACGGCCGCGTGGGCCTCATCGACTTCGGCCTGATCGGGCGCATGACCCGCACGCAGAAGGACGTGATGGCCGATCTCTTGCTGAACATCGTCACGGGCAACCACGAGGGCGTGGCGCGCAACCTGTACGACATCAGCATCCGCACGGGGTCGATCGACTACGGCGCGTGGGAGCAGGACGTCACCGAGCTGCTCGACTTCCACTTCTCGAACGCCTCGCTGGCCGACGTCGACTTCGGCGTCATCCTGAAGGATCTCATCGACGGCGCGGTGCGCCACCGGGTGCGCATCCCGCCCGACTACACGATGTTCTTCAAGGCGCTGATGACGGTCGAGGGCATCGGCAAGCTGGTCGCGCCCGATCTCGACCTGCTCGCCGAGTGCCGCCCCTACGTCGAGCGCCTGGTCGCCGAGCGCTACAGCCCGGAGCGCGTGCTGCGCGCCGGCGCCGACACCCTGCACGCCTTCGCCCGCTTCGGCCGGCAGTTCCCGGTCACCGCCAGCCAGTTCCTCGAGCAGATCGAGGACGGCCGCCTGGCGCTGGGCGTCGAGTACACCCAGCGGGAGCAGCTCGAGGAGGCGCGCGACCGCCGGAACAACCGCGCGATCCTGTTCGGCATCGCCGCCACCCTGGTGCTGGCCGGCGCGCTGGTGCCGCCGGCCTCCGACACCCGCATCCTCGGCGTCGGCCCGGTCACCTTCGTCCTGTGGCTGCTCGGCGGCCTGCTCGGCGCCCAGCTCTTCCTGGCGATCTACCTGCGCGGCCGCTGGTAGCGCAGCGGGCGGCCCCTTCCGCCCCGCCCCTCACGTTGATACCTTGAGCCGTCTCCGGCCCGCCCCCGACACGAGCGCCCCATGCCCGACACCGACACCCTGTACCTCGTCGACGGCTCCGGCTTCATCTTCCGCGCCTACTACGGACTGCGCGCCCCGATGACCGCCCTCGACGGCACCCCCACCAACGCGGTCTTCGGCTTCACGCGCCTGCTGATGAACCTGATTCGCGACCGCCAGCCCGCGCACATCGCGGTCGCCTTCGATCCCTCCGGGCCCACCTTCCGCAACGACCTGTACCCGGACTACAAGGCCAACCGCGCGGAGCGGCCGGACGACCTGAAGGCGCAGTTCCCCCTCTGCCGCGAGGCCGTCGAGGCGCTGGGCATCCCGGTGCTCGAGCTCGCGGGCTACGAGGCGGACGACGTCATCGGCACGCTGGCCGACAAGTGGGCGGCGACCGGCCGACCCTGCGTCATCGTCACCGCCGACAAGGACTTCATGCAGCTCGTCGACGGCAACATCACGCTGTGGGACGGCAAGGAGAAGGACATCGGGCGGGCCGAGGTGGTGGAGAAGTTCGGCGTGCCGCCCGAGCGCGTGACCGACATCCTGGGCCTCGCCGGCGACAGCTCGGACAACATCCCCGGCGTGCCGGGGATCGGGCCGAAGACCGCGACGAAGCTGATCGACGAGCACGGCGACCTCGACGCGCTGCTGGCCGCGGCGCCGGGCATCAAGGGCAAGCGCGGCGACAACCTGGTCGAGTTCGCGGATCAGGCGCGCCTGTCGAAGCGGCTGGCCACCATCGCCCGCGACGCGCCCATCGAGCTCGACGAAGACGCCGTGCGCGCGTCGCAGCCGGACGCCGACGAGCTGGCGGCCTTCTGGCGCCGCCTCGACTTCCGGCAGTTCCTGCAGGAGAACGAGCTGACGCAGCACGGCAAGGCCGAGCTCGAGCACGCCGAGTACCGCACGCTGACCACCGCCGCCGCGCTCGCGGACGTGGTGAACGCCGTTCGTGAGAGCGGGCGGATGTCCATCGACCTGCTGACCACCGACGAGAAGACGCACCGCGCCGCGCTGGTCGGCGTGGGCGTGGCCTGGGCCCGCGGCCGGGCCGCGTACGTCCCGCTGGCCCACCACTACCTCGGCGTGCCCGAGCAGCTGCCCGCCGGCGACGTCCTGGCCGCCTTGAAGCCGGTGCTCGAGGATCCCGCCGTGCGCGTGGCCACGCAGAACAGCAAGCGCCTGCGCCAGCTCCTGCGCCGCTTGGGCGACATCG
>JAUHXL010000117.1 GCA_030426945.1 bacterium | reverse complement strand
CCCTCGACCCGCACCATCAGGTCGTGCCGCGGCGGGAAGGGCGGCGCGGCCTCCTTGGCCGCCGCCCGCGCCCGCTCGCGCGGCCCCGCCGCGTGCGGGTAGCGGCGCACCTCGAAGGGCGCGTGCCCGATGGTGTCCCAGTCGTTCTCCTTCAGGTTCATCCCGCCGCAGTAGCCCACCCGCCCGTCGATCGTGATCGTCTTCTGGTGGTGGCTGCCGATCAGCCGCGGATGATCCTGCTCCAGCACGTCGATGCGGTCGCGCCCGCGCCAGTACCAGGCGCGCATCCAGCGATCGACCAGCGGCGTGTACACCATGCCCCACACCAGCAGGCGCACCCGCGTGCCCGCCTTCGCCAGCGCCTCGAGCTGCGCGCCCAGCCGCGCGTCGGCGCGGTTCGCCGGCGGCGCCAGCGCGGTGTCGAGCGGCCGCGTCAGCTCGATGTCGGGCCGGCACATCCAGGTGGCGATCTGCACCTCGGTCGTCGCGGTCGCGAGGTCTTCGGCCACGCGCCCCCAGCCCGCCTCGCCGTCGACCAGCACCTCGATCGTGTTGCCGCCCCGCGGCGGCGCGCGCCCCACCCCGCGGGTGAACCAGTCGTACAGCACCAGGCGGTTGGGCGGCCCCTCCGGATCGTCGCTGACCGCCACGCGGAAGCACACCGCCTCGTCGGCGTGGTCGGCGCTCACGTGCCGTGCGCCCCGAGCAGCGCGTCCACCGTCGGCGGATCCAGCTCGCCCGTCTC
This sequence comes from bacterium, assembly GCA_030426945.1. GTDB lineage: Bacteria > Myxococcota_A > Bradymonadia > UBA7976 > UBA1532 > JACKDN01. The sequence continues at coordinate 14,919 of JAUHXL010000117.1, read as the reverse complement.
GGACAGGCCGTGGTCGCGCTGGAACCGCCGCAGCGCGCCCGCGGTGTACGGCCCCAGCTCGCCGTCCACGTTGCCGGTGAAGTAGTTGAGCTGGTTCAGCCGCTCCTGCGCGCCGCCGATGGTGTCGGCCGGGGGCAGGTCACCCAGCGTCAGGTCCAATCGCCGATGCGCCACCACCAGCGACACCTGCGCCGCGTCAGCGGGCACCTGCGCGCGCAGCCGGCCGGCGGCGTCCAACCACCCGGACTGCTGCGCCCCGTCGGGCAACGTCAGGACATAGGGGCGCCCAGCGAGGGGCGCGCTCGAGCTGTCGACCAGCTCGAGGTGCAGCCAGCGTGTCTCTGCCATCGCCCTTGAGTGCCGGCTCGGCGCGCGCGCGTCAACCGTCGGCGTCGTCGTCGAGGTCCGCGCCGCACTGCCAGCAGAGCTCGAAGGTGGCCGGGTTGGCCTCGCCGCAGGCGGGGCAGGGACGGTCGCTCACGTCGGCCGACCGGGCGGCGTCGATGACCGCGGTGGCCTCGGCGGCGTAGTCGTCGGGCACCAGCAGCTCGGCGCGGGCGTCGTCCATGGGGGTCTCACCGGCGAGGGGGCCCAGGTGGTCGCGGCGGATGCGCGACGGGATGCCCTCGCGGGTGAGCGTGCTGCGCACCAGGTGCACCGTGGCCAGGTTCAGCGCCGAGAACACCACCGTCTCGTGCCGGGGCGCCGGGGGCTTCCTCACCGACCGCCGCCGCGGAGCTCGCCGAGCAGCTCACCCATGGCCGTCAGCAGGTCGAAGGCCGACAGGATGCCGACCAGGCGCTCGTCGCGATCGAGCACCGGCAGCGCACCGAAGCGATGCTCCGCGAGCAGCTCGACCGCCTTGCCGATGCTGTCGTAGGTGTGCACGACGATGGGGGCGCGGGTCATCAGGTCTTCGAGCAGCAGGCCGTCGTCCAGCTTGTAAGGATGCGAGACCATGAAGTCCTCGTCCACCCAGTCGGGCCGGCGCAGGTCACGATCACTGATGATGCCCACCAGCCGCTTGTCGTCGTCGACCACCGGCAGGTGACGCACGCCCTCCCGACGCATCAGGAAGAAGGTCTGGCGCACCCCGTCCTTCGGGTGGCCCACGAGCACCTTGCGCGTCATGTACTGGCTGATCCGCATGCTGTCTCCGGCCGGCCGAGGGGGCGAGGGAGGGGCCCCGGCGCGGGACGGCGAAGCGCAGCACGGCCCATGCCACGCGCGGTCAGGGGGCGCCGGGGCGCGCGGGTTACGAGGTGGTAATCCGCACGCCGGGCAGGGGGTCGAGGTGGCGTCGCGACGCGCCCCTCCAAATGGCGCCCCCGGTCGATTTCTGCTACTGACCCCCGGTGGAGGAGGGAGGCTTGAGCAGCGCACCGCCCGCGTCGCGACCCGAAGTGCATCTCGCCTACGCCCGCCCCGACGCGGGCCTGGCGCGCGCCGTCCACCGCTACCTGCGCAAGGCCGGCGTCCGCGTCACCTATCCCGACAACGCCGCCGCCGATGGGCAGCCCTGGTTGGGGGCCGCCGAGGGCTGGCTGGGCCGCGCCCGCGCCCACGTGGTGTTGCTGACCGACCGGACGCCGCCGGGCTGGCAGCGGGCCGAGTTCGACGCCTCGGCGCGCGCCCGGGCCGGCAACGCCGCCCTGCAGACCATCCCGGTGGTGCGCGACGGCTACGAGCCCGGCGACTTCGACGAGGTGCTCGACCGCTTCGACGCGATCACCCTCGCCGACGACGCCCTCGAGGCGGCGCTGGCCGAGCTGGTGGCGCGCATCACCGACGCGGGCGGACTGCCCGCCATGCCGTCGCACGAGTCGACCCACCCCTACCCGCGCCTGCGCCCTTACGGCGTCAACGAGGCCCGCCTCTTCTTCGGGCGCGAGGTCGAGATCGCCGAGGCCGTCGCGCGCCTGGGCAAGCAGCCGGACGGATCGTATCGCCGGTGGCTGCGCATCGAGGGCGGCGCCGGCGTCGGCAAGGCGTCGCTGGCCCGCGCCGGCATCGCGCCGGCCGTCGTGCGCGGCGCCTTGGCCGACGCCCCCGGCGCGTGGCTGGTGGCGGCCTTCCGGCCCCGCGACCGCCCCGCCGCCGCGCTGGCGCAGTCGCTCAGCGCCGCCTTCTCGGCCCACCTCAGCGCGCGCGAGGTGCAGCAAGCCCTCGGGGGCGACGGCCTGGCCGATCTGGTGCGCGAGCACCTGCCCTCGGACCACGGGCTGCTGCTGGTGATCGATCACCTCGAGGACGTGGTCGACGACTGCACCGATCTCGAGGCGCGCGCCCACTTCGACGGGCAGCTGGCCACCGCGCTCGAGGACTTCGATCAGCGCCTGATGCTGGTCACCACCACGCGAGCGGATCGGGTGGCGGCCGTCCTGGCCGCCTGCCCGCGCCTGCGCGACGCGGCGCGCGCCCAGTCGACCCCTTTCACCCTCGGCGGCCTCACCCGCGCCGGCGTGCAGGCCATCACCGTGCGGCCCATGGCCATGGCCGGGCGCCCCTTCGACGACCTGCTCGTCGCGCGCATCGTCGACGACGCGGAGCGGGCGCCTCACGCCGCCGTGCGGCTGTGTTGGCTGCTGCACGCGCTGGTCGAAGGGGGCGAGGCGACCACCGCGCGCTACGACGGGCTCGGCGGCGTCCAGGGCGCGCTCGAGCGCGCGCTCGACGCCCAGGTCGACCGCCTGTCGCCCGAAGATCGGGCGCGCGCGCACCAGCTGCTGCTGGCGCTGGTGCAGCCTGGGCGCGGGGGCGAGGACGTCGGCGGCGTGCTCGACTACGACGACGCGGTCACCGCCGCCGGCGCCGGTCCGCGCGGCGAGGGCTTGCTGGAGCTGCTTCAGGGCGGCGAGGGCACGACGCCGGCGCTGCCGCTCCTGTGGATCACCGAGGACGGCCCTTCGGACGCGCCGAGCCACCACGTGCGGCTGATCTACGGCGGGCTGCCCCACATATGGAGCACGCTGCGGGCCTGGATCGACGCTGATCGCCCGGCCCTCGAGCGGCGCGCGGCCCTCGAGCGGGCCGAACAGATTTGGCTGGCGGCCGGTAAAGCCGAGGACGCGCTGCCGGACGCGCACCTGACCGCCTGGTTGGGCGGCACGGATCTGCCGGACGCGCAACGCCAGCGCCTGCGGGCGGGTCTCAGCGCGCGGCTTCGGCGCTTCCTCGAGGGCGCGGAGACGTCGGCGGCGCGGCGGCGGGAACGCGACGACGCCTCGCGCATGGCCAGCCAGGAGGCCGCGCTGCAGACGCTGGCCTCGGAGCGCGACCGGGCGCTGCGGCGCAAGGCCCGCCTGCGGCTGTTGGCCCTGGTGCTGGTGGCCGTCGTCTGCGCGCTGACCGGCCTGGCGCTGCGCAACATCGGCCGCGTGAGCGACCTCGAGAACCGGGTGCGGTGGGCCGATGACCGGCGAGAGCGCCTGCGGGAGCAGCTGCGCGACGCGGAGGAGCAGCTGCTGGCCGCCGAGAAGCAGCGCCTGACCGCCGAGACCGAGCGCCGGCAGACCGAGCGGCTGCGCCGCCTGTCGGATCGCGAGGGCCTGCTGGCCGAGCGCAGCGCCGACGACGTGCTGTCCTTCTCGATCCAGGCCGCGAACAAGGCCGACGACTTCTTCGAGCGCATCCCCCACCCGGACGCGAAGTACGCGCGCCGGGCCTACGCGCAGGACGTGCTGACGCTGCTGCAGGCGCGGGTGGACGAGTCGCCGGACAACGAGCGGCTGCTGTACCTGATGGCGCGCCAGCACCTGTTCATGGCGCAGCTGGCCGAGGAGCGCAACGCGCTGCGCGAGGTGCAGCCGGCGTTCGAGGCGGCCATCGCGGTCGTCGAGGGGCTGCACCGCCGCGCCCCGGACGAGCCCGACTATCAGGAGAAGCTGGCCAACGCGTACGAGCGCTTGGGCGAGTTCCTCGCGCGCGAGCACAAGAACGCGGCCTACAACGACTTCCCCAAGGCGATCGAGCTGTTCGGCAAGGCCCTCGCGCTGCACCGGTCGCTCGCCGCGCTCGAGCCGGACACCCCGACGCACCCGATGGGCGAGGCCAAGGCCCTGGCCTGGCGCGGCGAGGCGCGCCTGAGCGCCGGTCAGCCGGACGCGGCGAAGGAGGACTTCGCGCAGGCGATGACCATCACCGCGGCGCTGGTCGAGAAGCACCCCAACGACCCCGACCTTCAGGACGCGCTGGCCCGTCGCACGGCCAACCAGGGCGACGTCTACTACGCCGCCGAGGACTACGCGCAGGCCATCCCCCACTACGAAGCGGCGCTGGCCGTCGCCGAGAAGCTGGGCCCCGACGAGGCCTTCGAGACGACGCGGCGGCTGCTGCGCCGGAAGCTGAAGTTCGCCCGAATCCTCGCCCGCTGACCTCCTGCCTTCGCGCGCGCTTGCACCCGCGCGCGGCTTCTGTACAGTGTGCGCGCAATTGCCGGGGGGTGCGGAGGCGCCCGCCTCGAGGAGGAGCCATGAAGGTCAGCGACTACATGACCACCGACGTCGTCACCGCCAACCTCTTGGACGGCCTTCGTCAGACGCACGTGCGCATGCAGGAGCGCAACATCCGGCACCTGCCGGTGGTGGGCGAGCACGGCGAGCTGGTCGGCATCATCACGGATCGCGACATCCGGCGACCCGCCTTCGTCGACACCAACCCGGACATCGCCGCGTCGTACACCATCGACGACCAGCACACCGTGCAGCAGGCGATGTCGGGCAACCCGCACACCGTCGCGCCGGGGGATTCGGTGACCAAGGCGCTCGACGAGCTGCTCGCCAAGGGCTTCGGCGCGCTGCCGGTGGTCGCCGACGGCGAGCTGGTCGGCATGCTGTCGGCCTACGATCTGCTGCGCGCCTTCAAGGACCACCTGACGGCCGGCTGAGCAGTTTCCGGCGCCCGCCAGGGCGCCAACCCGTTGCGGATCGACTCCGGCCGGGCCTATCGTCGGTCTCCGTCCCGCGGGGGGATCCAGAGGAGGACCGATGAGCCAGATCGTACGCTGCGGCCTGATCCAGTGCAGCAACCCCATCAACGACGAGAGCGTGCCCGTCGCCGACATCCAGAAGGCGATGTACGACAAGCACATCCCGTTCATCGAGAAGGCCGGCGAGCAGGGCGTGCAGATCCTGTGTCTGCAGGAGATCTTCAACGGGCCGTACTTCTGCCCCAGCCAGGACACGCGGTGGTACGACGCGGCCGAGCCCGTGCCCGGGCCCACCACCGAGGCGCTGTCGGCCTACGCGAAGAAGTACGAGATGGTCATCATCGTGCCCATCTACGAAGAGGCGATGCGCGGCGTGTACTACAACACCGCCGCGGTCATCGACGCGGACGGCACCTACCTGGGCAAGTACCGCAAGCAGCACATCCCACAGACCAGCGGCTTCTGGGAGAAGTTCTTCTTCAAGCCCGGTGACGGCGGCTACCCCATCTTCGAGACGCGCTACGCCAAGGTGGGCGTCTACATCTGCTACGACCGCCACTTCCCCGAGGGGGCGCGCTGCCTGGGCCTGAACGGCGCCGAGATCGTGTTCAACCCGAGCGCGACGGTGGCCGGCCTCAGCCAGTACCTGTGGAAGCTCGAGCAGCCCGCGCACGCGGTGGCCAACGGCTACTACGTGGGCGCGATCAACCGCGTGGGCACCGAGGCCCCGTGGAACATCGGCAAGTTCTACGGCACCAGCTACTTCGTGAACCCGCGCGGGCAGTTCATCGCCGAGGGCAGCGAGGACGACGACGAGCTGATCGTCGCCGACCTGGACCTGTCGATGATCGACGAGGTGCGCAAGACCTGGCAGTTCTACCGCGACCGGCGCCCCGAGGCCTACGACGAGCTCGTCGACTACTGAGCCCGAGCCTCGTCTGTCGGGGCCCCCGAACCGCCTGCCCCGAAACCCCCGCGCGCGCCCCGGCGTCCTCATCGCCTCGGTGGCGCCGCGTCCCACCGAACCGTCTGGAGGTCCTCATGTCCGTCTCGGGCTTTCACCCCTTCACCGGCGCCAGCGACGACCTGGTGCAGGCCGGGCACTGCAACAACTGGATCGGCGGCGAGCTGGTCGACGCGCGCAGCGGCGCCCGGCTGGAGGTCCACAACCCGCGGCACGGCGCGGTGATGGGCACGGTGGCCGACAGCGACGCGGCCGACGTGGCCAGCGCGGTCGAGGCGGCGAAGGCCGCGTTCCCCGGGTGGAAGGCGACGCCGTACAAGGAGCGCGCGCAGATCCTGTACCGGCTGAAGGCGCTGATGGAGCGCGACCTGGACCGGCTGAGCTGGCTGGTCAGCCACGAGAACGGCAAGACCTTCGGCGAGGGCAAGGCCAGCGTGCTGAAGGGCATCGAGTGCCTGGAGTACGGGTGCTCGCTGCCCAACATGAGCGCCGGCGGGCAGATCGAGGTCAGCCGCGGGGTGACCTGCAAGGTCGACTACGAGCCGCTGGGCGTCGTGGGCTGCGTGGTGCCCTTCAACTTCCCGGTGATGGTGCCCATGTGGATGCTGCCGCAGGCGCTGGTGGCCGGGAACACGGTGGTGCTGAAGCCCAGCGAGCAGGTGCCCTTCGGGCTGTTGCACCTGGCGATGCTGGCGCGCGAGGCGGGGCTGCCCGACGGGGTGCTGAACCTGGTCAACGGGCGCAAGGACGCGGTGCAGGCCATCGTGGACCACCCGGACGTGAAGGCCGTCGGCTTCGTCGGCTCGACCAAGGTGGCGTCGCTGCTGTACGCGCGGGGCGCGGCCCTGGGCAAGCGCATGCTGTGCCTGGGCGGGGCGAAGAACCACCTGGTGGTGGTGCCCGACGCCGACCTCGAGCTGACCGCGCAGAACGTGGCGGCCAGCGCCTTCGGGTGCGCCGGGCAGCGGTGCATGGCGGCGTCGGTGCTGGTGGCGGTGGGGGACGCGGACGCGCAGGTCGACGCCGTCGTCGCCGAGGCCGAGAAGCTGGTGCTGGGGCGCGACGTGGGCGCGATCATCAGCGAGGCCGCCGTCGAGCGCATCACCGGCTACATCGATCAGGCCGAGAAGATGGGCGCGAAGGTGCGCGTGGACGGGCGCGGCGCCAGCGTCGACGGCAAGGGCTGGTGGGTCGGCCCGACGGTGCTCGACGGCGTCGGCCGCGACTGGCCGGCCGGCTGCGACGAGATCTTCGGGCCGGTGCTGTCGATCATCCGGGTGAAGACGCTCGACGAGGCCATCGCCATCGAGAACGACAACCCCTACGGCAACGCGGCGTGCATCTACACGACCAGCGGCTTCGTCGCCGAGTACGCCACGGCGCGCTTCGAGGCGGGCATGGTGGGCGTGAACATCGGCGTGCCGGTGCCGCGCGAGCCCTTCCCCTTCGGCGGGTGGAACCAGAGCAAGTTCGGGCACGGTGACATCACCGGCATGGACGGCTTCCGCTTCTGGACGCGGCCGCGCAAGACGACCACCAAGTGGGCGCTGCAGAGCGACCAGAACTGGATGAGCTGAGGGACGTTCGTGGCGATGTTGGAGGCCGTCGGCCTGCGCAAGGCGTACGGCGACTTCGTGGCGTTGCACGGGCTGGATCTCGCCATCGAGCCCGGCGAGGTGTTCTGCCTGCTGGGCGCGAACGGCGCGGGCAAGACGACCACGATCCAGCTGTTTCTCGGGTTCATCGAGCCCACCGCGGGCGCTGTCCGCATCAACGGGCTCGACGTGGCGACGCACGGGCTCGAGACGAAGAAGCACATCGCGTACATCCCCGAGAACGTGATGCTGTACCCCAACCTGACCGGCATCGAGAACCTGGCGTTCTTCACGCGGCTGGCCGGGCGGGGCGACCTCGACGACGCCGCGCTGCGGGCCACGCTGGTCGAGGCGGGGCTGCAGCCGGAGGCCGCCGACCGGCCGGTGGGTGGCTACTCGAAGGGCATGCGGCAGAAGGTCGGGGTGGCCATGGCCATCGCGAAGGGCGCGACGGCGCTGCTGCTGGACGAGCCCACGTCGGGGCTGGATCCCAAGGGCTCGAACGAGTTCTCGAACCTGCTGGTGCGCCTGCGCGAGCGCGGCGTGGCCATCCTGATGGCGACGCACGACCTGTTCCGCTCGAAGGAGGTCGGCACGCGCGTCGGCATCATGAAGCACGGGCGGCTGGTGGCCTGCATGGCGACCAACGACCTGTCGCACGTCGACCTCGAGCGCATCTACCTCGAGCACATGCACGACTGACCATGAGGGACCGGATGAACGCGGCGCTCGAGCCGGGCACGGGCCCGTGCACGGCCGGCTTCGCGCCACGATCTGCTGCACGAATGCAGAACACGTTTCGAATCAGCAGGTTGAGCACGTTCGCGCGCCGGCGGGAGCGTTCGGGCACATGCACGGGCACGGGCACGTCATTCTGCACGGTCGAAGGCGCGTTCGGCTCGACCCGCCCCGCAGGGGACGGGGGCGTCCGGTGATCGGGATCATCGCCAGGAAGGAGCTGCGCGAGCTCGTCCGGGACGGCCGGCTGCGCCTCGTCGCCGCGCTGGTGGTGCTGCTGTTGCTCGCCTCGATGGCCTTCGGCTGGCGGCAGGCCGCGGCGGTCGCGGCCGAGCGCGAGGCCGCGCAGCGCACGGCCGACGCGCTGTGGGTGGATCAGGGCGACAAGAACCCGCACGTCGCCGCGCACTACGGCAAGCACGTCTTCAAGCCGAGCGGGGCGCTGGCCTTCCTCGATCCGGGCGTCGATCCGTACCTGGGCGTGACGCTCGAGCTGGCGGCGCATCAACGTACCCTGCCGCGCGACGCGGCGGCCGGCGACGCCTCGAGCCTGGCGCGCTTCGGCACGCTGTCGGCGGCGACCGTGCTGCAGCTGTTCGTGCCCCTGCTGATCATCGCGCTGGGCTTCGGCGCGTGGAGCGGCGAGCGCGAGCGCGGCACCCTGCGCCAGCTGGCCGCCACGGGCGTGCGCCCGCGGCAGCTGCTCTTGGGCAAGGCCATCGGCGTCAGCGGCGCGCTCGCGCTGGTGCTGCTGCCCGCCGCGGCGGCCGCCGGCGGCGTGGCCCTGGCGCTGGGTGAGGGGGTCGCCTGGTCGCGCCTGGCCGCGCTGCTGCCCGGCTATCTCGCGTACTACGCGGTGATCGTCGCGGTCACGTTCGTCGCGTCGGCGCGGGCGCGCTCGTCCCGCGCGGCGCTGGTGGCGCTGGTCGGCTTCTGGAGCGTCACCTGCCTCGTCCTGCCGCGCCTGGCCAGCGACGCCGCGCCGCGCGTGGCCCCCCTGCCCTCGCCCGACGCCTTCGCCGCCGCCGTGAAGCGCGACCTCGAGACGGGCCTGCCCGGCGCGCCGCGCGAGGATCGCGTCGAGGCGCATCTCGGCACGCTGCTCGAGCGCGAGGGCTTCGAGGGCGCCGAGAACCTGATGCCCGACGCCCTGCTGCAGGGCTTCGAGCTGCAGGCCGAGGCCGCCTTCGAGGACGAGGTGTTCGACCACCACGTGGAGGCCCTGCTGGACGCCATCGCGCGGCAGGAGCGCGTCAGCCAGTGGGCCGCCGCGCTGTCGCCCTACCTGGCCATCCGCGCGCTGTCGTCGGGGCTGGCCGGCACCGACTTCGCGCACCACCGCGCCTTCCAGACCGACGCCGAGCGCTACCGCCAGGCGCTGGTGCGCGCGCTGAACGAGGACTTCGCGCGCAACGCCGGCGACGAGGGCTGGCGCTATCGCGCGGGGCGCGACCTGTGGGCGCGCGCGCCGGCCTTCGAGCACGCGCCGCCCGGCCTGGGCTGGGCGCTGCGCCACAACGCCGTCGCCCTGACGCTGCTGCTGGCCTGGCTGCTGCTGGCCTGGGCCGCGGCCGGCTTCACGGCGCAGCGCGTGAAGGTGGTGGGCTGATGGTGGGGTCGCACGCGAGTCGGGCCGCCGGCCGGTGCACGGCGAAGCGCCGGGCGGAGGTGGCCTGATGTTGTGGACCGTGGTGCAGGTCGAGGGCCGCAACCTGCTGGCCGAGCGCGGGGCGTGGTGGCTGTTCGGGCTGCTGACCGCCTTCGTCGCGTACGCCGCGTGGAGCGGCGCGAGCAGCGCGGCGGCGCACCGCGCGGCGACGCGGGCGGCCGTCGAGGAAGAGGATCGCAAGCTGGCCGACCTGCGGGCGAAGCTCGAGGCCATCGAGGCGGGCGGCCCGGCCGCGCCGCACGCCGAGGATCCCGCCGATCCCGCCCTGGTCGGCGCCGGGCTGGGCGCGCGCGCCGTCGCGCTGCCGCCGACGCCCACGGCCTCCATCGCCGCCGGCCAGCGCGACGCCCATCCGGGCGTCGTGCGGCTGACGACGCAGAGCCGCCTGGCCGAGCCGCCGCGCGGCGACGTCGCCCTGCGCGGCCCCACCAGCCAGCGCGCCGGCCCCTTCGACCTGGCCTTCGTCTTCGTCTACCTGCTGCCCCTGCTGATCATCGCGCTGACCTACGACCTGCTCGCGGGCGAGCGCGAGCGCGGCACGCTGGCGCTGGTGCTGTCGCAGCCCGTGTCGCTGGCCACCTTCGTGCTGGGCAAGTCGCTGCAGCGCGCGATGGTGGTGGGCGGCGCGACGGTGGTGCTGGCCGGCGGCGCGCTGGTGCTGTCGGGCGACGGGCTGGGCAGCGCCGAGGGCGCGGTGCGCGCGGCCCTGTACCTGGCCGCGCTGCTGGCCTACGCCACCTTCTGGTTCGCCGCCGCCGTCGCGATCAACAGCCGCGGCCGCAGCTCGGCGGGCAACGCGCTGGCGCTGGTCGGGCTGTGGTTGGCGCTGGTAGTGGCCCTGCCCGGGATGGTGCGCGTGGTCGTCGAGGCGACCTACCCGCCGCCCTCGCGCGTCGAGCTGGTGAACCTGGCGCGCAGCGCGGCCAGTGAGATCGAAGAGGAGCTCAGCGGTCTCGAGGGCGATCACGGCGCCGAGGCCGACGAGAGCCCGGCCGCCACCCGGGCCCGCCTGCTGGCCGCCCAGGAGGCCCTCGACGCGCGCGTGCGCCCGGTCGTCGAGCGCTTCCGCGGCCAGCTCGAGGCGCAGCAGCGGCTGGTCGACCGGCTGCGCTTCGTCTCGCCCGCCATCGCGGTGCACGAGGCGCTGGTCGACGTCGCCGGCACCGGCGCCCACCGCCAGCAGCGGTTCGAGGCGCAGGTGGACGCCTTCCACGGCACCTGGCGCGCCCTCTTCGCCGAGCGGGTGAAGGCCGGCCGGCCCTTGACCCCCGCGGACTACGCGGCGCTGCCCACCTTCACGTTCGAGGACGAGCCCACGGGGGAGCTGGCCGCCCGCGTCGGCCTGGGCCTGCTGGGCCTGCTCGTCCCCGCCGCCCTGCTGCTGGTCTTCTCGGTGTCGGGCCTGCGCCGCGTCGGCCGCCTGGCCTGACCCCGCGGAGCCGACTCGGACCAGTTGCTCCGCCGTACGCCCCGCCAAAACGGTCGGGCTGTCAGCTGTCAGCGGTCAGCTTTCAGCTCCGCCGCGGCAGTTGAAGACGTCTGCCCGACCATGCGGCGCCTCGACCTTGCCGTGCGGCCGGAACCCTGCACGGCGACCGGGCCCGGCTGATAGCTGAAAGCTGATAGCTGACAGCCGGTTGGACGGGCCACCAGCGCCGCGTCGGCCGCCTCGCCTGACCGCGGCGCGACGCTCAGTCGATCGACAGCAGCTCGACGTCGAACACCAGCATGCCCGCCGGCTTGCCCGGGCGGTTGTTGTAGGCCAGCTCGACGGGGATCCAGAAGCGCCGCTCCTCGCCCTCGACCATCAGCTGCAGGCCCTCGGTCCAGCCGGGGATGACGCGGTTGAGGGGGAAGCGCGCCGGGCTGCCGCGCGACACCGAGCTGTCGAAGGCCTTCCCGTCGGTCGTCCAGCCCGAGTAGTGCACGGTGACGACGCTGGTGGGGCCCGGCTTGCGCTCGCCCTTGCCGGGGCTGAGCACCTTCGACGCGAGGCCGCTCGCCGTGCGCTCGGCGTCGGCCGGCGGCGCGGCCACGTCGGCGGGCGCGGGCGGCATGGGCGGCGGCGCGGCCACCCCGACGATGCGCGTCGCGCCGATCTCCTGCATCACCTGCTGATACGACGCCACGCGCCCGCTCTCGTGGTGGCAGTGGTTGCGGTGGCAGCGCATCCAGCCCGGCGGCGGGTTGTTCGGGTCGAACACGACCTCGGCGGACTTCTCGGCCGCCTTCGGCGCTGGCGCCTCGGCCTTGGCCGCCGCGGCGGCGGCGTCCGCCTTCTTCGCCGGCGCGCCGTCGCCGCCCTTGTACTGACAGCCGAGCAGCGCCAACGCCAGCGCCCACCCCACGATGCTCCAACCTCTCAACGTCTCCTCCTGTCGACGACCTTCACGCGGACCGCGTACCCCCGGATGCCGGGGCACGACCGCAGGTCGCACCCGGCGCCCGCGAGCGGGATCGCCGGCCCGCCGACCCCGCGCGTCAGCATACGTGGACGATGCGCCGACCAAAGGGGAGATTTTGCTATGCTCGGCCCGAACACCGTTCCACGACGGAGAATCACCATCCGCGCTCAGCCCGCTGCCGCGCGTCGGCGCCTCTTGCTGTCGCTGGTCCTGGCCTTCTCGGCCACCGGCTGCGACGACACGCACGACAACGCCAGCCCGGCGCCGACCGACGGCCGGCCGCCGCCCATCGGCGACGCGGCGTCCAACGACGCCATGCCGCTGCGCGACGCGGCCCCGCCGCCCACGGACGCCACCCTCGGCGCCCTCGACGCCGTGGCGCCGATGGACGCACGCGGGCCCACCGACGCCGGCCCGCCGCCCACCGACGCGCTCACCGACGGCGCGCCGCCCGATGGCGACGCCTCGACCCGCCCCGACGCGACGCCCGCCGTCGACGCGCTCACCGACGACGCCTCGGCCCGACCCGACGCGAGGCCGAGGGCCGACGCAGGGGGCGACGCCGCGCCCCCGCGTGACGCCGCCTCGCTGGACGGATCGGCGTCGGCCGACGCGGCGCCGCGCCCCGACGCCGCGTCGCCCCTCGACGCGATGGCCCTGCCCGACGCGGCGCGCCCCCTCGACGCAGGGGACGCCCCGGACGCGGCCCCCCGGCTCGACGCCACGGCTCGGCTCGACGCCACGCCGCCCGCCGACGCCGCGCCGCCGCCGGACGCGCGCCCCCGGGACGCCATCGTCCCGGACGCCGGTCCCCTCACCCTGCGCGCGGTCGACCTGCAGCCCGCGCCCGCGACCATCGACGACGCCTTGACGGTGCACCTCGTCGTCGAGGGGGCGACGGCGCCGGACAGCTGGACCGCGCGCTGCGCCTGGCGAGCGGCGAGCGCCGACGGGCCCTGGACGCCGGTGCCCGACGCCGACGGCACGACGCTGGCCGCTTGCGTCGCTCGCGCCGGCTGCGCCGCGGGCGACCGCGTCCGCGTCACCTGCGAGGTCTTCGATGGCGAGCGCTCCAGCGACGCCCTCACCAGCGAGGCCGTGACGCTGCGTCCGTCGGGCTGCCGAGACGAGGGGCCCACCTGCTATCCGCCGACGCTCGGGCCACCGCCGCTCACCAGCCCCTTCGACTTCACCTTCGGCTATTGGCCCATCAACCACCGCCCGGTGGCCATCGCGCCCGCCTACGAGCGCGTGCTGCACGTGATCAACGGTCACTTCGGCCTCGCCTTCGACGAGTCGACCGGCGCCCTGCCGCACTTCGGCGTCTTCGCAGAGCCCATCACGATGGCGGCCGCTCGGCACATGGCCAACGCCGCCATCGAGGCGCTGCCCGCGGCCGAGCTGCGCTTCGAGGCGGGCCCCGCCGCCGATCCGGCCCTGCTCGTGGGCTTCCGATCCGACGGCGTGGGCCTCGATGACCGCGCGCTGCTCCGCGACGGCGGCCGCTTCGCCCATGTCTACCAGCTGGCCCACGCCGACTACGCCAACGCACCGACGCCCCTCGAGGGCCAGGTCGAGCTGTCCGTCCTGCCTCGCCACGTCGTCTTCAGCCACACGGTCGACGACCCCTTCGCGCGGGTTGCCCTCGGCGGCGGCTTCCTCGCCCACCTCAGCCCCGAGTGGCTGGCCGAAGGGCGCGCCCTGCGCCTGAGCGACGACACCGGCGCCGGGTGGCTGTTCGTGGTCTACGGCCAGGCCACGATGTCCTTCGTCGGGGGGCGGGTCATCGCCGAGCATGTCGCACCGGAAGGCCAGACCCACCGGGTGTCCCTGCTGGCCGCCCCCCTCTCGGCCCTGAGCCCTCACGAGGTGGACCTGTTCGTCGACCCCGAGGCCGCGGCCACCCTCACCTACACGCTGTTGGACGCCGAGGGCCGCCCGGTCGGCGCCCCCACGCCGATCCCCTGGGACGAGCACGTCGGCGCCTTCCGGGCCGACCTCGGTACGCTGGCCGCCGCGGGCCTCGAGGGTCCGCGCGACTACGACCTGCGCCCCGAGCTCCACACCTGGTATGGCCGCCACCGCCTGACCATCGACACCCACGGCCGGGGCGATCTGGCCGTGCCCCTGGCCTTCTTCGGCACCGGCGGCGCCTCCCTGTCGATCACCGGCGGCGTCGCCTCGCTGCGTGACGCGCGCGGCGCGCCCATCGGCGTGCCCGTCCAGATCTCGAAGAACTGGCACGACGCGACGACCGGCGCCTGGTACCACCTCTACGCGCACCCGATCTTCCCGGCGGGCCCGCCGCAGACGCTCGAGCTGACCATGGCCTCTTCGCGCTGGGGCCGCGACGCGTACGCGGCCTCGCACGCCCAGCTGAGCCTGATCGGCTACAACAGCGCCGGCGGCCACTGGGACGAGTCGGCCCTGGGCGCGTTCGGCGAGAGCATCACCTACGACCCCGATCTGGCGCTCAATCGCGCCATGGTGGACGACGTCCGCCCGCTCCTCGTCCGCGCGGATCAGCGCTGGTCGTGGACCGGCAACGTCGGGGGCGCGGACTTCCTCCGCTATCAGGCGGCCGAAGAGCCGGGGGTGCTGCGGCGGCTGGGCCGCGTGCG